>NZ_JBFTHX010000015.1:0-172451 GCF_056394465.1 Variovorax sp. 10N432 | reverse complement strand
CATCCGCAGGACCTTGCCAATCATGGCCATGGTGATCAATCCTCATTCCCCCACCGCTTAAAAAAGCAGCAGGGTAGGCTGAACACCCGGGTCAAATTTGAACCGGCACAACCCTCACAGGTGGGTCAATTTTCGGCCGGCGCCAACAACTCATCACGGCCGCAGCGCGTTGACCAGCCAGTTCGCTGCCCTGCTGCTACGGCGGCCGCATGCTCAAACCTGATTCGCCTGCATGCCCCTCCTCCGGGCCGCGCAGGCAAATCGCTCGACGTCGCCTCAGACTTCCGTCACGAACTGGTCACGCGGCCGGCGCACCTTGGTGAGGTTGACCAGCCAGTCTTCGTCCGCTACGCGGTAGCCCACGGGCAGGATGGCGACGCTGCGCAGGCCGCGTGCGCGCAGCCCCAGGATGTCGTCGAGCGCCGCGGGGTCGAAGCCCTCCATGGGGGTGCTGTCCACTTCTTCGTGCGCCGCTGCAATCAGTGCCGCGGCCAGCCCGATGTAAGCCTGACGGGCCGCATGCGCGAAGTTGACCTCGCTGCCGCGCTGCGGGTAGCTGCCGAGCAGCATGGCACGGTAGTTTTCCCAACCTTCGTTCTTCGTGCCGCGCACGGTGTTGGTCAGGTCGAACATGTGGTTGATGCGCTCAGCGGTGTAGTCGTCCCAGGCAGCGAAGACGAGCAGGTGCGAGCAATCGATGACTTGGCCCTGGTTCCAAGCGATTGGCTTGATGCGTTCGCGAACCGCCGCGTCAGTAACCACGAAGATCTCGAACGGCTGAAGGCCGCTGGACGTCGGCGCCAGGCGGGCGGCCTCGAGGATGCGCTCAAGCTTTTCCTTTGGCACCTTGCGCGTTGCATCCATCTTCTTGGTCGCATAGCGCCACTGCAAGGTGGCGAGCAGTTTGGCTGCATTGGGTTCGTCGGTGGCGGGTTAGGTAGAAGAATTGGACATGAGTCGTTCGGTTTGATTGGAAGGTTGGGCACGCACAATGCGCCCGCTCCGGATTTTCAAAGTCTTTGCATGGGGCGATGGGCGCGCCGGAGCGTTGCTCTGTTTCCGCGGTGGAAACAATCGAGCGTCGAAACCCGCCTGCTGGAGCGCGAAGGGCAGGCGGTCACGAACTTCGAGCTTCGCCTGCCGGCACCCGGCGCGGGCCTCGCGCATCGGACGCTCAAAGACCTCAGAGCCCAAGGTGCGGGCCGATGCGGTTTTGCTCGCGTTCATTTGCTTTCCTCATGCTGAAGACGTGGCGATCCGCGCCAAGCGGGGAATAGCCAACAACCACCATGCGCCCGGCCAGCAAGCCGAAGCAGATGATGCGGACTACTGAAATGCGTAGGCCACCCGCCCCGTCTCGTCGATAGCAACCTCGCTCTCGACCGTGGCCGATTGTCCGAGCATCGACGCGATAGCGGCGACCAGGGACGCCTCCTTGCCCGGTCGGCTGGTCGTCTTTCGCAGGGCTGCTTCGATTCGCGCACGCTCGGCAGCGAACTCCCGCAATGTGGTCTGCAACGCCCTCAAGTCCAAATCCTGCTCCGATTGGTAGACACAACTCGGCCCAAATTCTGCCCTTCCATGGCGCGCGAACGTCTGGCAGATCGGCCGCGACATCCTGGAGGCAGGCGGGACTTTTCGCCGCGCAACCTCAAGTACATGCGCGCCTTTGCTGAGGCTTGGCCGAAGCCCGAATTTGTGCAGCATGCTGCTGCACGATTGCCGTGGTTTCATCTTTGCACCCTGATCGACAGGATCAAGGCGCGAGAGGAGCGGGATTGCCGGGCTGATCGCCTTCACCGGCAGGCGCGGGCTGTGCCGCCTGTTCGATCCCGGCGTGCTCGAACAGCTGCGGCTGATCGCGCTGGGGCGCGCCGCCGGCTTCTCACTCGACGAGATCGCGCGCATGTTCGCGCCCGAGGGGCAGCCGCGCATCGACCGCCAGATGCTCGCGGCCAAGGCGGACGAGCTCGACCGGACGATCCGCAAGCTGAGCGCCATGCGCGACGGGCTGCGGCACGCCGCCGCTGGGTTGCGAAGGTGCTGGGAAGCTAGTTCGGAGCGCGCGGCTCGCAGTCGAAGCGGCCGCATGATCGACAGGGTTCCGCGCTTCCGCTAGACTTTTGCGTAACCAACGAAACCAACATAACCCGATGCCCACTCTCTCCAAGCGTCCCAAGGCACCCGAGCAGGCCCCGCCGAAGGTCGGAGCGGCGGACACCTTGGTCATCGAGGCCGGCTCCCTCAGCGTGTGGCAGGGCACGAATACCTCAGCCGGACAGATAGGGCTCAAGAACAGCAGGCAGGACGTCGTCGAGGTCACCAAGAAGTCGCCTGGCGACCGTCGTCGCGCTGTCAGTGTCCTCAAGAAGAAAGTCGCCCAACGCGAAATCCTCGTCAAGCCGAGTGCGAAGCATGGGGGAGCAGCGCACATCGCCTTCGACATGGTCGCTCGGGTCATCGAGCTGACGGTCGATTCCATCAAGCAGGCCGAAAGCCAGCAACGCCCCATGAGCGAATCCGAGTTGCTTCGCGAAGTCTCGACGGCCCTGGCGGCGAGAGCGGAGGCCGAAAGCGTCGTCACGGATCCTGAAGAAGGCTGGGAGGCTCTGCTTCTGCGAGGCCTCCAGTACAAGCGCTCGGTGCTGGCCTCCGACCAGTTCAAGTCGACCGGGGAGGTCGCGCAGGTGTTCGGCCTCGGGGAGGCCGCCGTTCGGCGTCGAGTGCGCGACAACAAACTGCTGGCCCTTCAGCTTCAGCAGAACGACGACTATCGGATCCCTGTCTGGGCGCTGGGCATCGGTGCGGACGCGACGAAGGCGCTGCTGTCCGCGGTCGCCGATCCTTGGGACCTCTACCACTTCCTGGTGGCGCCCAACGGCGCCTTGAATGGCATGCGCCCTTTCGAGTTGCTGTTGCCGGCGGAATCGTTGACCACGCAGCAACAGGTGCGCAAAGCCGAGCTCGCCCAGTACCTTGGCGCTGCGGTGGACGGCCCCGCCGCGCTCGCGATGGTGCTCCGGACGCTCGAAGCGGAGTCTGCGGACGCGCCGCAGACCGCATGAGCACCGCCATACCGGCGACGCCTGCAGTCGCGCCGACGCCAACCTATTCGCCGCCCTCGCTGCCGTCTCCTTTTCAGGTGGACGTGGTCACGGTCACTCGTGCACGGCTGCACCGCGTCTACTGGAAAGGCAACAATCCGCTGGACCCCGCGGTCAAGGGCAACAACCGGTACGACTGCCCCGCCCATGTTCCGGCTGCCAACGAGTTCGGCGTTTTGTACCTGGGGTACGAGGCCGAAACCTGCTGGCTCGAGACGGTCGTCCGCGATGCCGTCGTCAGGCCGGCCGGGGCGCCTATTCCCATCAAGGCCAGCAAGATGACGGCGCGCTGGGCATGCGAGGTTCTTGTGCAGGGCACCTTGACGTTGGCGACGTTCCGCGACGAGTACCTGCTGGATCTGGGCGAGAGCGCGTCCAATATCATGGGCGACCAGTACCTCCGGACGAGGGAGTGGTCCAGGCTGCTGCACGAGCACCGGACGCCGCAGCTCGATGGGCTTCAGTACCGCTCGCGCTTCAAGTCGAACGAGCTGTGCATCGCGCTTTTCGGCCGCGGCGTCACGAACGGACTCTCGGTGGTGAACGCCAGGTCTATCGATCCGGCCTCATCCTCGGAAATCCAGGCAATCCTGAAGCGCTTCAACGTGGTGCCTGTCTAGCTGCGCTGCCTGGCGCAGTCGTCAGCGCCTTCTCAGCTCGGGCGCCCTCCTGAGCTTCTCCCGCGGTGTCGGCACTGCCGTCTTCCTTTGCTTGCCCTCTAGAGGCGGGAGCTCGCGGCCAAGGCGGACGAGCTCGACCGCGCGATCCGCAAGCTGAGCGCCATGCGCGACGGGCTGCGGCGAGGCGCGCGCCATTGGGAAAGGCCGCGAACAGCTTCTCGCCTCGCTTTTGCCCGCGCCCTCACAGGCGTTCCTTGACCCACTGGCCAGCACGACCCGCCGTACTTCAGTGGTGACTTCCCTGGTCGCGTGCGCGCCTGCGTGCACCGGCAGCCGGATGGCGAAAGCCGCTCGATCATCGTCGGTCTCGAACAGCGGGGGAGGCGAAGCGTTGCTCGCCATCTCCTTCAGGATCTTCGGAATGCCCGTAACTCGCCCCTCGGTCAGGTCCAGCTCCTTCAGGAATTCACCGATGGCCGCGATATCTATTAGCGTCGCAATGATGATGCATTTGGATGGTCAAGCATTTTGATTGAGCGTAAGAAGTGTTGTCTATGGCGGCTAGACTCGCCAAGCGAATATGACCTGCAGTCAATCAATTGCAATTTATTTCTTAAATACTATGAATTACAAAAGGATCTGTATCGCCGTGTATTTTCCTGGCGTCGTCGCCTCGGCGGCGGCTGCCGTGTCTTTGCCACCGCCCGGCTCGTATCAAATCGACAGCCGCGCGACTCAAACGGTCCGCTTCGGACCGACGACCATAGAAACTGAAATGGCGACCGATGGCGCCAATGGCGACGTGACCCAAACCTCCAGGTCGCCGTCGCAAGCGCCGGTGGTGTCGCGCGCCAAGGGCGCAGGTCCTGTCCGATGGTGCGTGTCGGCCAACCGCAGCGCCATACCCTCGGCCTGTCTGTCGGCAGGCGCGTGCAGCGGCGCGGCGCCGCAATGGCAACAGATCGATGCCAGAACCTGGCAAGTGAACTACACCCGCCAAGACCCGCATGCCGGGAGCGGGAATGCGCCCGCAGCGGTGGCGCAGGCCCGAAGCCTCGCAGGCAATCCCATGCTTGCCACGCTGCCTCCGGCCGAGCGGGCGGCGCTGGCGGCTTCTCTGGCAAGCCTGCCCGATGCCGCCGCAATGAACCGGCAGAACCTCGAAACGGCGGAAGCCATCGAACGCGACGCGGCTCGACTGCCCCCCGCCGAAGCGGCGATCCTGCGCGGCCAGGCCGCACGGTTGCGTGAAGGCACTGCAGGCGAGGGGATGGTCGCTTGGCAAGTCACCGAGCGCTGGACGCGCGTCAACGACCGGTGCTCGCCATGAGTCGGCAGGTGACCCTGCCCACCTCGCCCAGGCTGCGAGCGCTGCTGCTGGTGCTCGCACTGTCCGGAAGCATCCTGTGCCCTGGCCATGCCGCGGCTGTCGAAAGAGACCGGCCAGGCGCCAAGGACCACCCCCAGGTGAGCCGCTACGAAGGCTCCATCCTGCACAACCAGGGCGTGGTCGCATTCGAACAGGTGGTGCTACCGCTCGGCCCCTATGCGTCGACCCCTCAGGGGAAGCAGCCGTCGAAGTCCCGGAAGGTCGAAGGCATGGTGCTGAACTACGCCTACTGGGGGCCGAAGGATCGCTCCGAACTGGAAGTCTTCCGCAACTACCAGGCGGCCCTGGCGAAGGCCGGCTTCACGCTGCTGTATGTCTGCGACGAACCCGAGCGCTGCCGGGCCGAGGGGCTCGCCAGCTTCGCGGCCGACTGGACGAACCGGCCGGCCACGTTCGGCGGTGGTTCCGATCCGCTCAGCCGCATGGAGGAGAACGGCAACTACCCGCCGCGCTTCCTGGTGGCGCGACGCCAGGGCGACGGCGACCTCTACGTGTCGCTGACCGCCCTGCCGCCTTCGAGCACCGAGCGGGACCGGGGTGTTGGCGCACCCTATTTCCTGCAGGTGATCGAGACTCAGCCGATGCGCACGAACGCGGTGGCGGTGCTCGATGCGGCCGCCATGCAGAAGGGCATCACGGTGATTTCATCGCAGGATAGGATACGCCTCTCATGATTCGCCGAGAACGCCTGGCCGCCAAATTGGAGGGGGACTTCGTGGTGTTTCTCATCGGCATGCGCATCAACCAGCCCTTGAAAGTTCATAAGTGGCTGCCCGTCGCAGCCGCCATGCCCCGCATGATCAAGGAGCTGTATCGTCAGCCGGAACTCGGCTTCCTGCACGCTGAAGCATGGTTTTCGCGGACGACTATCGTGCTCCAGTACTGGCGCTCCATGGAGCAGCTATTGGCCTATGCGAAGGACAGGGAAGCCGAGCACCTCCCTGCGTGGAAGTCGTTCAACAAGGCGATCGGCACTGACGGCTCGGTGGGCATCTGGCACGAGACTTACGCGGCCTCGCCTGGCACCTACGAGAACATCTACGTCAATATGCCGTTGTTCGGGCTCGGTCGGGCTGGAACGACCCAGAGCGTTGCAGAAGCCAACCGTTCGGCGGCCGCACGACTGAGAGCAACGAAGAATCAGCCGTGACTGCACGCGACAGCAGTGTGACCGTCATACCATTTTGGAAGTGGAGTGCGAAAGCACCACTGTGCCCAACCTTGGCATGCAACGGATGACCCTCGGTGGCCTGCCAGCTTGACCAGGAGCAACGCGATGGAAAGAGCATTCGGTCTCTCCATCCCGCGCACGCTTGACGATGTCTGCAATCCCAGCGACATGGCGCTGCTCGTGTACGACATGCAGGTCGGCATCGTCAGCCAGGTGCCGGATGGCGCCGCTCTCACGGCGCGTGTGCATGACGTGTTGACCATCGCGCGCGAAGCCGGGATGCGCGTGTGCTTCACGCGGCACCTGTCCTTGCCGCGCGAGTTCATGGGTTCGTTCCAGTTTCGGATGGCGATGAGCTGGCAGCGTATCGACAGCCCCGACGACGTGCGGCCATGGTTCCTGCGCGACTCGCCAGGCTTCCAGCTCGTCCCTGAGCTGGCGCCGCTTCAAAGCGAGCCCATCTTCGACAAGATTGCGATGTCCGCGTTCGAAGGAACGCCGCTGTCCTTCGCGCTTCGTGACTGCGGCATCCGGGCGATCGCCATCGTCGGCCTGGCCATGGAAATCGGCTTCGAGCCTACCGCTCGACACGCTGCAGATCTCGGCTTCATTCCCGTCATCGTCTCCGATGCGTGCGGGCACGGGAACGAGGACGCCGCGCGTGGCTCTGTCAGGCTGTTGGAGTTCGCCGGGGACGCGAATGTCGAGCTTCATGTCGACGTAGCCGCTATGGCCTCTCATCGCACTCCGAGAGCGTTCGCAAGTCGCTCCAGTGTTGCGAGCTGCCAATTCCTCTCATCGACGAATGACTCGGGATCGCAGACTGCGCCATAGCCGCCGTCGCCGTAGACCGCAGCGTAAGCGGCGTAGTCTGCCGCCTGAACAGCACGGCCGCCCAGTGCATTCGCCACGGCATAGCTTGCTGATACAGCTGCGTGACCCACGCCGTCCAATGATCTAGAGCCTTGATGCCGATTGGCCAAGACCGCTGCCTCAGCCGCGGCCCGATCGAGCGCTCCTCGATCCGCCTCCCCCTTGACGTACGCCTCCAGGATGTCGAGGCAGCGCGCGACACCCTCGTCCTCGAGCAAGTGACGGACTCGTTGCACGCATTCACAGGCAAACGCCAACTTGAGCGCCTCATATTGCGCAGACGATTCACAGGCCTGCAGGGCTGCGGAAACTTCATTGGTCATGACTTGTATTCCCTTGTGAATCACTCGCCGGAACGGGCAGCAAAATGTGAGCTTGGCAACAACCTTTTGAGGACTCATGTCGATGATCTACGAACTACGCGTCTATACCGCAATGCCTGGCCGGCTACCCGACGTTCTTGCCAGATTTCGCGATCACACCGTGGGCATCTGGAACCGGCTGGGGATTCGTCAACTCGGATATTGGACGACTGCGGTTGGACCTGACAGCAACGTGCTGACCTACATGCTTGTCTGGGAGAGCCTGGCCGAGCGTGAGGCCAAGTGGGGCACGTTTGTCGTCGATCCCGAATGGGTCGAGGTCAGGAAGACGAGCGAGGCAGCCGGACCCATCGTTGCGAAGATGGACAACTCGTTCCTGGCGCCAACCTCTTTCTCGCCTGCGAAATAGGGGTCGCCGGTCCCAACGCATTGGCCGCGACCAGCCTGTAGCCCAAAGTGTTTCCTTTTCGTGCCAGTTGCCACAAAATGCGCGCACCAACCCTGAGGAGCCTGCATGAGCGTCATGGCGGCAATCGATACGGCGGTGCGGCTGCAGCTGGCGCGCGACAAGCCGGCCGTGGTGTGGAAATACAGCGACCTCATGAATGCGGCTGGCGGGCTCGCCTTCGACCAGGCGAGCATGGGCACCTTCCTGCAGGACGTGGCGGCGCGCCTCAAGGTCGACACCCCGTCGCTGAGCTATGACTGGAATCGCTCGAACACCGCCGAGTGCCTGCAGTCGAGCGTCTATGTGCTGATCGGCCGGATCGCTTCCGACATCGACCGCAGCGCGGGCAGCAAGAAGGACTGACATCATGGCGGACTTCCGACCCGTCGCGCTGCCGCTTTTCGACGCCGATGCACCCGCCTCCGAGGCTTTCGACAACCCGGGTCTCCGCAGGTTCGCCGGCGTCGTGTCCATCGCGCCGGATGGCTACAGGCTGCACCGGGCCGCGGATCTCATGGGCCTGGCCGGCAGGCCCGGGGGCTTGCCCCTCATGCGCGCCGGAGGCCTGCTGGCGCGAGAGCTGACGCCCGAGATGGCGGCGAACGCCGGCCTCGATCCCTTCGCCCCGGAGCTCCACGGCGTTGCCAACCTGTGCCGGAGCCTGCACGTGGACGCGCTGGTGACGCAGCAGGTGCAAGGCGCCGACGGCCAGGCGATCGTGATGGCATACGTCGACGCGAAGTACGACATGAGGCTGGTCGGGAGCAAGTACCGATGCGCCGTCGGTGGCGAGAGCTACGACGAGCGGGACTACAAGACCTACGGCGGGCAGTGCCCGTTCCACAAGGCACCGCTGCGCTGAACGCGCGGACGGCCACCTCATGTTTGGCCAGGTCCTCGACAAGCTCGACACCTATTTCGGGCGCGCCTTCCTGCTCGCGCGCTATGTGCCCTGGTTGCTCTTCGCGGCAGCGAACCTGGTGCTGGCCTGCCTCGAATTCCCGGCCGTGCGCGCCTTCGCAGCGCAGGCCTATGCGGCCCCGGCCGGACGCATCTTCGACCTGGTCATCGCGATGTTGGCGATCTGGGTGATCGCCTATGCGACCTCGCCGCTGGCGCAGTTCGTCACGCGCTTTCTCGAAGGCGCGACGATGTGGAAATGGGTCGCCCACCTCACGATCGTGACCCATGCCCTGCGGCGCGACGCGCTCGAGAACGCGTATCGGCGCGACTTCGCGCTGAGTGCCGCCGTGCCCAAGTCCGGCGCCGTGATCGAGGCCCTCCAGGACGATCGGGCCGTGGGCGCCCGCCATCGCAAGATCGGCAACCGGCGGGCGATCGACGCGGCAGAAAAGGACATCGCGCGGCTGCGAACCGAGCGCTGGTTCAACCGCGTGATCTCGCCCGAACGCTTCGACAGCGCGCGCCGCACCCTGTCGAGGGCCTTGCAGGAGAACTGCGCCGACGCGGGCCTTTTTCTCGAAGCCGCCGACAAGCAGCAGGCGTCGCGATTGCACGATCTGCACGAAGAGATGGTGCGCCGCCTGGCGCCCTATGCCCTCGACCGGGCCGAGCAGATCGAGGAACAGGCACTGGCCGAGCGCGAGCGCCTGTTCGGCGAAAGGGAGCTGGCGCCGACCCGCCTCGGCAACGACGCGGCGGCGCTGCGCAGCTACTGCCTGACGCGCTACGGCATCGAGTTCGACTTCTTCTGGCCGCGCTTCCTGCTCGTCGTGCAGAAGGACACGAAGCTCAGCGACTCGCTGGCGATGGCCAAGATCCAGCTCGACTTCTCGATCCTGACGCTCACGCTGACCGTGGCCACGGTCTTTGCGTGGTCGGTGTTTCTGTTGTTCGATGGGCGGTCGTTGTGGACGGCCCTGGCCGTGATCGGACTGGGTCCGGTCGTGGCCTACGGATGGCTCGGCATCGTGCATGCGAGCTATTCGGGCTTTGCCGAGACCGTGCGCAGCGCCATCGACCTGCACCGGTTCGAACTGCTTGCGGCGCTTCGGCATCCGCTGCCGGCGAGCACCGACGACGAGAAGGACGCGTGGGCGGCGGTCAGCCGGCTGTCGATTTTGAACAGCAAGACGAATGTCGTCTTCCAGCACCCGGCGCCATGATGATGAAAGGCGTTCGGCACGTCTCTGTCTTGCGATGGTTCTTCCTGGGGCTGCACGCGGTGCTCGTGATCGCCATCGTGGCGCTGATCTCGGGACGCCAGCCCCGGGCCGACGCGGCCGCCGCGACCAAGCCGGTGACCGCGCCGGCCAACACGCTGGCCGCACTGGTGAGCATGCCGGCGGCCCTCGCGAAGCAGCGCCAGATCGTCCGCGGCGCATCGGTCAGCGTCACGTTCAAGAAGACATCGACCCAGGTCGCGGGCAAGGTCGTCTCGCAGGAATGCGACGACACGCGCTGCGTGATGGTGATCGGGATGTCGGGCCTGCCGGCCCCGGTTCTGGCGGCGGATGCGTTGGAGGACGCGGAGGTGTTGCTTGAGGGGGCGGGGAAGGCGCCTTGAATGCTGAGGTGGAGGTGGGAAGCCGCCGGTCGGCTACTCCGAATGGCCGGGCGAGATCAAGACCCGCATCCGAGGCACTCCCTATCCACGCAAGTGCTGCGCGACGTACTCCTTCAGCACTCCGTCCATACGGGTCTGCCAGCCGCCGCCCGTCGCCCGGGAAAACTCGACCACCTCCTGGCTGTACCGGTCCTTAACGCTCTCAAACGGGTGCTTTTGCTAAGCAAGTGCCCAAATATGGATGTCATTCCTCCCTGTTGGCGTGCCGCAGTGTATTGTCGCTAAAATCGCCAAAATTTGGCTTACTGTGCCTCATAAGCACCAAAATATGGGTGAATATGGCTGACTCAAACATCCCTGCTCCCGTTGCGCGCGTGATACGTCGTCTCGGCGAGAACGTCTCGCTGGCACGGCGACGCCGTCGCATGACGCAGGAGGACCTGGCTCAGCGCATCGGCGCCTCGGTGAATACGGTTCGAAGGTTGGAGGCTGGCCATCCCGGCAGTGCACTGGTGCACCTGGCGCGAGCCATGCAGGTGTTCGGGGAGCTGGATCGCCTTGACCAGTTGCTCGACACCCAGCAAGACGCCGTGGGACTGGCGCTGCAGGACGAAAGCCTGCCGCAGCGCGTCTACGCCCGAAAGCGCGGCAAGAGCGCGAGCAGCAGCTTCTGACCATGGCAATCAAACGGCACATTCCGGCTCCCTCGCAGGTGGAGCTTGACGTTCATCTTGGCCAAGCCGGGGTGCACCTGGGCAAGCTCGTCTACGTCAAGGCTGGCGCGCGTGAGTTCTCACAGTTCGCATATGCCGAGTCCTGGCTGAAAGAGAAGGCGTGCTTCGACATCTCATCAGACCTGGACCGCACCCTGGGCTTTCAGGTGCACAAGCCCGCGAACAAGGACGAGTCGTGCTTCTTCTATGCACTCGCCGACACCGAACCAGACACCTGGGGGCGAAGGGTGATTGCGCGCGCACACGCCAAAGAGCGCAAGGCCAACCCTGCCCTGCCGGCTCTGACCGAGCTGGACTACCTGTGCAAAGTCGATGACTTCAGCCGGATCGGGGCCTTGCGCGTGCTGAACGGCAAGAAGCCGTACTTGCGCACTGTCGAAGAGGGCAAACGCGCAACCCCGCCCCTGCTCGAGTTGGCCAGGCTTTACGCGGCCTCGAGAGCATTCGAGTTGAGCCAGGAAACCCAGGAGGACCTGAAGTACCTGCAAGGCAAGGGCACGTCGCTGGGCGGCATGCGGCCGAAGTGCACGGTACTCGACGAGGACGGCTTCCTGGCACTGGGCAAGTTCCCCAGCGTGAAGGATGAGCGCAGCGTCACCCGCGGCGAGGTACTGGCATTGCACCTGGCTGAACTGGCGGGCATCCGGGTGGCCAGCTCGCGCATCGCGATGGTTGGAGAGACGCCTGTGGCCATCATCCGCCGGTTCGACCGGACAGAGGACAACGGGCGCATCCCCTACATGTCCGGCACCTCGATGCTGCAGGCCCTTCGCGGGGAAGAGCGCGCCTACACCGAAGTCGTCGACGTCATGCGATCCAAGAGCAGGGACTACCTGGCCGACGCGCGGGAGCTGTGGCGTCGCCTGGTGTTCAACCACCTCATCACGAACGTCGACGACCACCTGCACAACATCGGCTTCCTCTACGAGGGCGACAACAAGTGGAGCCTGTCGCCAGCCTTTGATCTGAACCCCTTCCCCGACAAGGACCGGGAGTCGAAGACCTGGCTGAGCGAAGACACAGGCCCCATCACCTCGGTTGAGCAGCTCATGGGCCAAGCCAGCCGCTTCGAGCTCGACGCGAAGCAGGCCGAAGAGGTTCTCGCCGAGGTTGCGAGCGCTGTGGATCAGTGGCGGGCCGTGGCTGTCTCCGCCGCTGTGGGCCTCGAGGCGAACGAGCTGGAAGACTTCGCCCCAGCGTTCGAGCGCTGAGTTCACTCCGAACTGGTCAACGGCAATTGACCGTCACGGCACCGATCGCATCAGCACGTCGAGCGGGTCGCTCGACAGCTGGGCGCCCCCAGCGATGCGGGCGCAGGGGTCGGCGGTCGACTGCAGCTTGCGCCACAAGTCGCCCGCCAGCAGCGACATCCCCCCGGTGGCCCAGGCCGCGGTCCCCACGAGCAGCGCGCCGCTGGGGTCCAGTTCGACAGTCGGGTTGCTGAGCGTTCCGGTGACTTTCGCGACGCCGCTCGTCAGGCCTATCAAGCTGAGCTGGAAGAGCTCGCGTCGCACCGCCCGGTACCCGAACAGGATCTCGCCCGTTTTCAGGTTCACCGCGCCACCGCCCAGGATGTCCAGGTGCTGCAGGCGCAGCGCGATACCGTCGCTGGAGGTGGCCACGCCGTCGGCGATGGCGAAGCGCGCGGCCGCACATTCGAGCTGGGTGTGCTGCGCCGCCCTGCGACCGGGCACCAGCGCGAGGAGCAGGTTGCCGGCGACCCTCTCGAAGCCATAGCCCGAGTGGATGGGCAATGTGCCCGCGCCGGCGGTGAGGAGGAACTCGCCGCGCCCGGCCGTGAGCATGTTGCGCACCGTGGTGCCGGCGCCGGCAAGCTGCGCATTGATCGACAGCCGGGGCGGCGCGGCGGCCCCGCTCGGCGGCCCCGCTCGGGCCGTATACAGCGCTTCCGTATCGACGTCCTTGAGCGACAGGCGCAGCGCCGCACCAGGCACCTCCCGGCGCAGATCGAGGCGCAGTTCCCCGTGCATCTCGCCCTCGGCCGCTGAGGTCGACAACTGGATCAGTCCGTTCGTGAGGGTGCCATCGACTTGCAGCTGCCCCAGGTCGTAGCGATGCAAGAGGAGGCGCTCGGCGCGCAGCTGCAACTGCGCGTCGCGCGACAGCAGGAACGGCAGGCGGATGGGCCGGTCGAGCACCGGCGTCTCGTTGGGCGTGCGCTGTGTCCATTGCGTGGCATCGATCAGCCTGGACGTGAGGTCCGCTGAAAGCCTTGGCCGGTCGCGCCACCGGATTTGCAGCCGCCCCGCCGCATCCGACTTGCCGGCCTCCGCGCTGAGACCGTCGACGGCCACCTCGCCGTCTCCCAGCGTGACCCGTCCCGAGGCGCTGACCGGGAGCGCCGGCAGGCCCGAAGCGCTGAAGCGCGTCGCCGTCTTCGCCAGGTCGTCGACCTCGATCCGGGCGGCGAGCCGCGTGCCCGTGGGCGCCGCAAGGTTGCCCACGTTGCCCTCCAGGCTGGCGCGCGCGCCGGGCAATGTCGCCTGCACCGTCAGCGGCACGTCGCGCAGCCCGATCAGGCGCTGCAGCGGCCCGCTGGTCGCGACCACGTGGAGCGTGTCGCCGTCCAGGGCGGTACGCAGGTTCGCTTCGATCTTCGGCCACGCGGTCTCGGGGCGCAGCAGCTCGGCCAGCGGGCCGGCGGCCACCGTCAGGTTCATCGGCGCGCCGAGCGCATGGCCCGCCGCGCTCGCGCGCACCGGGCCGCCCGGCTCGACCTCGATGCTGGCCTGCTGCACCTGTACCGGTGAGCGGTCGCGCCCCACCGCGAGGGTGAAGGGAGCGGTGCGAGCGGAGAGCTTGGCCTGCTTCATGAGTTCGCGCACGCTCGTGCCCTGCGAGCCGAACTGGACTTGCAGCCCCTGGATCGCGCCGCGCACCGTGTCCGGCCGATTCGGCGCGCGAAGCAGCGTCGCCACGTCGAGGCGGTCGGCCTTCGCGTCGGCATCGACGCGCCATGCCCGCCCGCTCGCATCGACCGTGACATGGCCCTGCAGCTGCGCGTTGGCGACCGTGGCGGATGTCAGGTCGATGGCGAGCTTGCCGCTGCGCAGATACGCGAGCGCGGCCAGCTTGCCGATCGGCACCGGTGCGCCGGCGATGCGGGCAACGTCGACATCCAGCCTGGCATCGAAGCTACGCAGCGGCGCCAGCGGCAGTGGTTCGTCGAATGCACTGCGCTTTCCTCGTTGCGCCGCGCTGCCGTCGAGCTTGGCGAAGTCGAGCACCGCGATGCTCACCTTGCCATCGATCTGCGGCAGGTCGTCGCGCCAGCGAAGCGTGCCTTCCCCCGTGACGTCCGTGCCGGCCAGCGTGGCGGCAAGCCCTTGGAGGTGAACCACGTCGTCGCGCCAGCGCACCCGGCTGCTCAGGTTCCTGGCCGGGACCGGCAGGCCGGTGATGCCTGCGATCCGCAGCGAGAGATCCGCTTCGACGCCGCGCGACCACGCCGGTGCACCGGCACCGGCGACATCCCGTGGCCGGGACTCGCGGGCGGCCGATTCGAATGCCTTGAGCTCGGGCTGATTCAAGTCCAGCTGGCCGAGGTTCAGCGCCCCGCTGAGCAGCGCGCGCGGCGCGCTGGCGTAGGCGAGATCTCCCGACACCGCGGTGGCGAGCACCCGGCCACGGATGTCCTTGGCCGAATAGCCTTCCTTGGAATTCGTCACGCGAGCCGCCAGATCCACCGGCAGGGGGGGGCCCGGGCGCAGGCCCGCCAGCAGCCGCAGCGGCGCCAGCGCGTCGCCCCGGGCGGTCAGTGCCAGGTCGAAGTCCACGGCTTCGGCCGCAGGCGTGATGCGTCCATCGGCGCTGAGCGTGAAGCCCGCGAGCTCGGCGCGCAGCGCCAGGGGCGCACCGCCATCGGTCTTTTGCAGCGCGGGCCAAGGCGCGCCGCTGGCTTCGAGCGAGAACGCCGCATCGCCGAGCTTGCCCGCGAGCGTCAGCCGCGAGTCCACGCTCGCACCGAACACCGCCTTGCCCGACCCGATCTCGAGGCGCGAAGGCAGCATCGGCAGCCCGTCGAGCGACAGGCTCAGGCCGTCGACCTGCAGGCTGCCTTGTGCGTAGCGAGCCTGCGCCGACAAGCGATAGGGGCCCCATCCCGGCAATGCACGCCCCAGGACGCCGGACCACGCGGCCAGTTGCTCGCCCGTCGCCTCGATGCCAAGTTGAACGCCCTCGAACGACGCGATCGATGCCAATCGCACGTCGAGCGCTAGGGTCGCCCCCTTCGGTCGCAGGCCGACCGACAGGCGCCAGGGCGCGCCGTCGATGGCAGCCTGCAGCGAGGCGTCGGCCTCCACCGTGAGTTGCATCGGCGTGTCTCGATAGTCGGCAAGCGCTTGAATACGGAACGGCAGGCCGTCGCTGATCGTGGCCTCGGCGGTATCGAGACGGACCTGCTCCACGGTACCGCCGCCCGGCCGCCAGCCGATGCCGACGTCGGTCAGCGACACCGTGCCGAAGTCCGGCAATACCGCGCGCTGGGTGCTCTGACGGGGCGTGCCGAAGGGCCAATTGCCCTCGCCCTCCGCGTTGCGCTCGAGCAGCAGGTCCACGCCCTTCAGGCGCATGCCGCGCATTTCGACCCGACCCTTCCAGAGGGCGACGAGATCGAGGCGCGCCTCGCCGCTCGCAGCGGTCACGAAGTCCGGCCGCGATGCCCATGGCGGGTTGGCGATGCGCAGGTCGCGCACCGACAAGGTCGGTCGCAAGGCAATGTCGAACGACACAGCGCCTATCGACACCGGCCGGTCCAGGGCGGATGAAAGCTGTCGCTCCAAGGCACGTTGGTAGACCTCGGCGTCGAGTGTCTTCAGGAAGAGCGTCAGCCCGAGGGCCGCGGCAAGCAGCAGCCCGACCGCCCACAGCAGCACCCTGGTTGTGCGTCGACGCCATGGCGGCGCGGGTGTGGTCATGGTGGGGCGATGCGGGGGATGGATGACGAACGAAGTGCCGCCATCGTAGCGAAAGGCGTGCGGGCGCTGCCGCCAGTCGCTGGCGCCCTGATGTGACAGACTCGCGCTTCATCAAGTTGTCGCGTCATGAGGGACTCATGGAGATTCGCCGGTTCAGGCTGGGTGATGAAGCTGCGTTGTTTCGCGTGTATTTCACGGCCATCCACGAGATTGCATCCAGTGACTATTCACCCGAGCAACTCGACGCATGGGCGCCATCGGACCTCGACCCGGCGCTGTGGGCAAGCCGGGTCCAGGGAATCCGACCCTTCGTCGCCTGGCTTGGCGACGAGATCGTCGGCTACGCGGACGTCCAGCTCAACGGGTACATCGACCACTTCTTCGTGTCCGGCGCGCATCCGCGGCAAGGCATCGGGACCCGGCTGATGGCCCGTATCCATGAAGAGGCCGAGCTTCTCGGCCTTACCGAGCTGACGTCGGATGTGAGCCTGACCGCAGAGCCGTTCTTTGCGCTCCACGGATTCAAGGTGGTCGAACGGCGATTTCCAGTGCGTCGGGGCGTGACCCTCCAGAATGCCTTGATGCGCAAAGCGCTCGATTGATGCCGGCAGGCTCACTCCCATCCGCTCGCCACCATCCGCAGCCTGGCCTTGACCGAGCCGTTCTGGGCGACTGTGCCCGGCGCGGGTTGATGCAGGTCGATCAGAACAGGCATCGGCTTGGCGATCGCTTCCGGGCTGAACTCCTGCGACCACGATCGCTTGTCGGGGGGCAGCTTGTCTTCCAGCCAGTCGTAGCTGACCATCCAGTGGCCTTCCGGAGGAGCTGCCGCGTTGCCCTGGCTGAGAAGGAGCTTCTTGTAGTCGGCGGGGTCGTAGAGCGTGACCACCAATGAGTCCCTGAACAGCTGGACGCCCTCGTAGTGGCCATCGGGCCAGAAGGCCTTGTCGACCTCGTAGTCCGGCGCGCGAATGCCGAGGGTCACCGAGTAGGAGATGCCCGGCCGGTCGCTGTTGACCTTGGCGGACTTGATGAGGAAGACCGTCGACAAGTGGACGGATTCCACCTGCCCTGCCTTGAGCTTCTTCAGATCCTGGTACGTGCGGCAAGCGGGTGAGTCGTCTTCCGATTTGCGCCGGCTCAAGGCCCAGGTCTTGCCGCGCGTACCGACCGTCAGCTCGATCTGGTAGACGGCGTCGACCCGGCGCCCCGCGTCTTCTTGCTGCTGCACGATCGCCGGCAGCGTCGCATTCTCGATGTCGAGCCAGAGGTCGATGCGGAAGTTGCCGAACAGGAAGCGCACCAGATTCTGATAGGCCTCCTCGGAGTTGACGATGCCGAAGCTGCCTGAGTGCGAGCGATAGGCGTAGGCCGTCGCGGTCGGCTTGGCGATGAGCGGCGCGTCTTCGCCGTCGCCGACCTTCTCCTGGTACCACAGCGTGGCGTTGTCGATGCGGACCAGGCCGTCGCTGCCGCGCCCGACGAAGTTCCGCGAGAGCCCCGCGGCGACCTCGTAGTCGAGGCGGTTGGTCCCGACCATGCAGAACCAGTGCGACGGCGGCGGCGAGATGTCTTCCGGAAGGTAGTTGATGTTGCCGCCGATGAGCTGCTTGTCGAGGTAGGCGCGCATGACGTCCCGATTGAATGTCGATGCATCCTTGAGAAAGCCGGGAAGCACCCGCGGCACGTTGAAGCCCCCCAGCTCGATGCCGTTGTGCGGGGTGGCGTACGTGAAGACCTTCGCGACCGTGTCGCGGACCGGGGCGACCTTGACCTCGCCGTCGCTCACCAGGATCTTCGAGACGTCGTTGGCCTTGTTCTGCAGCAGGGCCCGGACGATCAGGCCGCCCATCGAATGCGCGACGAGGTAGCACCGGAAGTCGGCATCGGTGTAGGTGGAGCCATCCTTGTGCGATTCGTGGTTTCGCACGAGGAGGCGAACCGTCGCGATGAGCTTTGCCAGTTCCTTCGCGTAGTCGGAGATGGAGGAGCTTTTTCCGCTGCCGACCAGGTTCGACCCGGCGTCGTAGAACCGGTGGATGATGATCGAGTTCATCGGGATGCCCTTGTCGACCCGGGCCTGGCCCATCGGTCCGTTGCTCCAGGTCGGGTCGAGGATCTGGATGCCGTCGGTGTACATCACCTCGTACTTGTGGTCCAGCGACAGCCGCACGATGGGCGACTCGAAGAAGTAGGACTGGGGCCGGTTCTTGTCGGCGGTCGCGCGGGCGACGGTCGATCCGACGTTGAAGCCGCAGTACGGGTCGGCAGCGGTCTCGTCGCGCTCGCTGGCGCTGAAGGCGAAGCCCCGCACGTAGATGATCGGGTACCGCTTCGCCGTCGACAACGCTTCGACGGCGGCTTCCGCTGTGGCCATGGCATCTCCTCCGGATTCAATGATCCAGGGGGACTATGTTCGACCGAGCGCGGTTGCTCAACTGGCCGAAGGAGCTATCCGGGGCCATCATCCTCAAGGGTGATGATGTCACCCTCCCTGTGCGGTCGCGCCGATGGCGCTGTCGAGGCAGTCAGCCGACCGGAACACGGTTGACCAGTTCGGCCCCCGACTCGAAGGCACTGATGCTCTCGATGGTGGTCTGCATGATCTGCCCGATCGCCTCGTGGGTGAAAAAGGCCTGGTGGCCCGTCACGATCACGTTGTGGAACGACACCAGCCGCTGGATGACGTCGTCCTCGATGATGGTCGACGACAGGTCCTGGAAGAACAGGTTGGACTCCTGTTCGTAGACGTCGATGGCCAGTCCGCCGAGTTGCCCGGTCTTCAGCGCGGCGATCGCCGCCTCGGTGTCCACCAGGGCGCCGCGACTGGTGTTGATGAGGATGGCGCCGCGCTTGGCGCGTGCCAGTGACTCGGCATTCACGATGTGCCGTGTCTGGTCGGTCAGGGGGCAATGCAACGAGATGACGTCGCAGTCGTGAACCAGGTCCGCGCTGCTCGCATAGTTCCCGCCCATGGCCTCGAAGTCAGGGTTTCGGTACTGGTCATAGCCCAGCACCGTGCACCCGAAGCCCAGCATGATGCGCGCAAAGATGGTGCCGATCTTGCCGGTGCCGATCACGCCCACCGTCTTGCCGTGCAGGTCGAAGCCCATCAGGCCGTCGAGTTCGAAGTTGCCGTCGCGCGTGCGCGCGCTGGCCCGCGCGATCTTGCGGTTCACCGCCAGCAGCAGGCCGACGGCAAACTCGGCCACCGAATACGGCGAGTAGCTGGTGACGCGCACGACCTCGATGCCCAGCCCTGCGGCAGCCGCAGCGTCGATCTGGTTGTAGCCGGTGGAACGGGTGGCAACCAGCCGCGTTCCCTGCGCGGCCAGCAGGGTCAGCACTTCGGCATCGACGTTGTCGTTCACGAACACGCAGACAGCCTCGCAGCCGGCGGCCAGCGACGCCGTGCTGGCCGTCAACCGGTCTTGCAGGAAGATCAGTTCGTGCCCGGCCCGGGCGTTCGCCGCGGTCAGCAAGGCCTTGTCGTAGCTTCTCGTGCTGAACACGGCTGTCTTCATGAAAACTCCTCGCGCGGGGCGGTCACGCCATAGCATTGGGCAATTGGCCGAGTTCTGTCAACTTGGCTGCAATTGCCATCATCAATCGATGTAGCGCCTCTCCCACCAGCTGAAGAGCACGTCGCGCAACTGCGCCGCGCGGTCGGCGCCGTAGAACTGGTGCAGTCCGAACGACGCGAGGGACTCGCACTCGGCCTCGCTGAGCTGCACGTCGTGCTCGCGCTGCACGATCGGCACGTTGACGAACTGCGGCACGTAGGCCGCGTCGCGCCGCAGTGCACGGTCGGCCTTGATGCGGGGCTGCGCGAACTGCGCCGGCGTGCGATTGGATTCGTAAGCCGCGAGCGGCGGCACGCTGGCGAGGTCGCGCTCCGAGGCGCTGAAGACCTCGACCCTCAGGGGCTTGAGCGAGAAGTTGCTGGTGCGCATGACGTCGGCGCCGCACACATTGGGCACCGCCAGCACGTCCATCAACGCCAGGAACTCCACGTGGTCGCCGGCTTTCGACGTCTGGCGCTCGATGCGGCCGCGCTCGCCGGCGATCTGCGTCACCATGAAGAGGTTGAAGGAGTCATGGACGTCGTCCGGCGTGAGCCCGTATTCGCGCTGCGCCTCGGACTGGATGTCGTGGCAGTTGGTGTGCCGGCGAAAGCCGTAGACCGACTCGTACAGGTTGGCGCTGCAGCGCGGGAACATCACGTCGTTGGCGCGCACCGTGTCGGCCAGGATGTACATCATGGCGCGCTCTCGCGGCGGCGCCGACCACAGGAAGTCGCCCGGCCCGGGGTTGAAGCCATGCAGCGTGCGCGTGCGGCCCACGTGCATGAACTCCCGGTAGTCGTGAAGGTTGAAGCAGTTGAAGTCGGCGCACTGGCCGCCTTCGACCTGCGAGATGCGGACCACCTGGCCCTGCAGCACTTCCAGAGCCTTGCCGGTGCCCGGCGCGATCACGAGGCTGGCGAGGCATTCGCGCCGGTCCGAGAGCTTCGACAGGTCGGGGCCGGCCGCGGACGGCGGCCTGGCCGAGGGCACGCCATCCTTCCACTCGTGCAACGCGCGCCGGGCGAGCGCCTGCAGATCGGCTGCATCGCCACGGGCGATGCAGCGCTCGAGGAGTTCCAGTTGCTGCTGGTTCAGGGAAAGGCGCAGGGTCTGGGCGCTCATGTCGATTCCTTCTGTGTACCTGATGGATGACCGCAGGTATGCAAGATATCTGCCAATCGCCGCGGGCAGCACTGGTGCGGAGTTGGTGCATGGCCATCGTCCGGAGGGCCATTCGGGTGCGTCGGGGCGGCGCTTTGCGCGCTCGCGGCCGGTCGCGGTGCATCCGGCGGCGCAGCGGCTGGCGAAGTGGCTGGCCCGTTTTTCGCATACAGCGGGTCATCCTTCAGAAATACCTGCGCTGTACACCATGAGTCTCCCGACCGAACCAGGCAAGTCCGAAGCCGCCTACCTCGCGCTCAAGCATGCCGTCATCGAGCAGGCCCTGACCCCGGGCACCAAGCTGCCCGAGGACCAGCTCGCCACCCATCTGCATGTCAGCCGCACCCTGGTGCGCGAGGCGCTGGCCCGGCTGGCCGCCGAAGGCCTTGTGGAGGCCGGCCGCAAGCGGACCGCGACGGTCGCCCAGCCGTCGCGCGCCGAGGCGCAGAGCGTGTTCGAGGCGCGCGCCTGCCTGGAGCGCGAGGTGGTGCGCCGTGTCATCGCGCACTGGACCCCTGCCATGGGCGCCGCGCTGGAAGGGCATGTGCGCAGCGAGGAAGAGGCCGCGCGCGCCCAGCCGCCGGCCGTCTGCGCGCGGCTGGCCGGCGAGTTCCACATCAGGCTGGCGCAGATGGCGGGCAACCCGGTGATCGAGCGCTACGTGTCGGAGCTGGTGTCGCGCTGCTCGCTGATCCTGGCCATCTATGGCCATCCGCATTCCTCGCAGTGCGGCATCGACGAGCACAAGACGCTGATCGAGGCCTTTCGGCGTGGCGACGAGAAGACAGCCGTGCGCCTGATGGATTCGCATCTGTGCAGCGTGCAGGAACGCGCCCTGGCGCCCGAGAAGAAGCCGTTGGCACAAGACCTCGGCAGCATCCTCGGCCGCTATGCGGCGGGACGCCCGGCGGCTGCGAAGCGGCCCAGGGCGGCCTGAGATCCCCACCCATTCCCCTGTCCTCCACTCCACCCGCCCCCCACCTGACGAAGGAACTCACCATGTCGAACACTTCCTGGAACCGCCGCCGCTTTCTCGGCACCACCCTCGGCTCGGCCGTCGGCAGCACGCTGGCCGGCAGCGCCGTGGCGCCGGCCCTGTTCGGTGCGGCCGCAGCGCAGGCCCAGGCCAAGGGCGTCACGGTCGGCCTGATCTATGTCGGCCCGCGCGGAGACTACGGCTGGAACCAGGCCCATGCCGTGGCCGCCCAGGCGCTGAAGTCCGTGCCCGGCGTCAAGGTGGTCGAGGAAGAGAACGTGCCCGAGACCGTGGCCGTGCGCAAGACCATCGAGGGCATGATCCAGAGCGACGGCGCCTCGCTGGTCTTCGGCACCTCCTTCGGCTATTTCGATCCCTTCATGGTCGAGATGGCGAAGAAGTATCCGAAGGTCGAGTTCCGGCATCCCACCTCGCTGTGGTCGCCCGACAAGCATCCGATGAACCTGGGCGGGTACTTCTGCTACCTCGACCAGGCGCACTACGTGAACGGCATCGCGGCCGGCCTGTCGACCCGGACGAACAAGATCGGCTATGTCGCCGCCAAGCCGATCGCCATCGTGCTGCGCAACATCAACAGCTTCGCGATGGGCGTGCGCAAGGTCAACCCGAACGCGGTGGTGCAGCTGGTGTTCACCGGCGAGTGGTCGATGCCGGTGCGCGAGGGCGAGGCCACCAACGCCCTGATCGCCGCCGGCAACGATGTGATCGCCTGCCATGTCGACAGCCCCAAGGTGGTGATCGAGACGGCCGAGAAGGCCGGCGCGAAGACGCTCGGCCACAACGCCTCGCAGGCGCAACTGGCGCCCAAGGGCTTCATCACCGGCGCCGAGAACAAGTGGGAGACGGTCTACAAGTCATTCGCCGCCGACGTCGGTGCGGGCAAGAAGCTGCCCAACCAGTTCTTCGGCGGCTATGACAAGGACATGGTGCAGAGCACCCCCTTCGGCGCCGGCGCCAGCGAGCAGGCGCGCAACGCCGCCGCCGCGGCCATCGCCGAGTTGAAGGCCGGCAAGCCGATCTGGACCGGCCCGGTGAAGAGCAACAGCGGCAAGGTGGTGCTGGACAAGGGCTACGGCAACTACGATCCGGTGCTCGAAAAGATGGACTACCTGGTCGAGGGCGTGGCCGGCACGCTGGGCTGACGCAGCCGCTGCGCCGGCCCCCGGCCCGATGGGACCAAGGTCCAATACCACTCGGCCGCCAGCGGGCGCATCGTGTGCGGCTACAGCGAAGGACTCCGCCCCATGGTGAAATCCGCAGCCGAACTGGTGGTGTATGTGGTCGACGATGACGCATCGGTCCGGAGCGGGCTGGCCCGCCTGATGCGTTCGGCCGGCCATCGTGCGGTCACCTTCGACTGCGGCGAGGCCTTCCTGGCGCAGGCGGCCCAGGGCGCTGTCGGCTGCGTGGTGCTGGACATCTCGATGCCCGGCCTCAACGGCCTGCAGGTCCAGGAGCGGCTCACGCAGGCCGCGGTCGGCATCCCGGTGATCGCGCTGTCGGCGCGCGACGACGACGAGACGCGCCGCCTGGCGCGGGCACTGGGCACCCGGTTCTTTCTTCGCAAGCCGGTCGACGACCAGGCCCTGCTGGACGCCATCGACTGGGTCACCGGAAGCGGCGGCGCCGCGCCTTCGGTGGCCCCCCCGCGCTGACGATCAGCCTGCCTCCGCGCCGCCGCCGCGCTGCTGTGCGGTCGCCGCGCGGGCGACGATGTCGGCGCCGCACAGGCTCACCAGTTCGGCCACCGAGCGCACGCCCATCTTTTCCATGACCCGCGCCCGGTGCACCTTGACGGTCTTCTCGGAGATCTCCATGTCGCCGGCGATCTGCTTGTTGAGGCGCCCGCAGAGCACGCCGTCCATTACCTGGCGCTCGCGCGGCGAGAGGCTGTCGAGATGGGACTGCACGCTGCTGCGCCGCGCCGCGCGCTCACCCTGCGCGGCATGGCGCTCGAGGCCGCGGCGCAAGGCGTCGAGCAGCAGTTCGTCGTCGACCGGCTTGAGCAGGAAGTCGACCGCGCCCTTCTTCATCGATGCGGCGCAGGTCGGGACGTCGCCCTGGCCCGTCAGGAAGACGACCGGCAGGTTCCAGTCCCGGGCGCACACCATGTCCAGCAGCTCGGTGCCGGTGGTGCCGGGCATGTGGACATCGAGCAGCAGGCAGCAGCTGCCGTCCAGGGGCAGTCGTTCGAGGAAGGCTTCGGCCGACGCGAAGGTCTCGGCCTTCCAGCCGACCGAGCGGATCAGCCGCTCCATGCTGGTGCGGACCGAGGGGTCGTCGTCGACGACGAAAACGGCAGGTCGGTCAGAGGTCATGCGGCGGGTGCTTTGCAAGTGACGACGACGGAATGGTACGTCGTCGCGCACTTTTCCAGCTGTCGCGGCGCCCGGCTAAGCTCGGGGCGATGAGCGAACCCTTCGTCCTGACGATGTGCGCCCTGGCGGGGGTCATCGCCTATGCCGCGCTGCACAACGGCATCGTCGGCCTGCAGCGACCGGTGCACCGCACCCATCTGCTGTTCGCGGTCATCTGCGCAACCATCACGGTCTACGTCGGCGCCAAGACCGGGGCCTACCGCGCCTCGACGCCCGACGGACTGGTCTGGATGCGCAGGGTCGAGATCGGCGCCAGCATCGTCTTCGCGGGCGTGTTGCCCTGGTTCGTCGGCGCCTACCTGCACATTCGCACCCGCCGCCTGCAGGCCACGATGAGCCTCGCATGCGCCCTGCTCTTCGTCGCCAACCAGTGGACTCCATGGGGCCTGGCCTATGCAGGCATGCCGGCCGTGGCCGAGATCACGCTGCCCTGGGGCGAGCGCGTGACCGACCCGCGGGTCTTCCACCCGACGCCCCTGTACGTGATCGGTGTGCTGTGCTACTACCTCATCTTCGGCTGGTGCGCCTTCGCCGCGCTGCAACGAGTCCGGGCCGGCGAACACCGGCGCGGCAGCCTGTCCTTGGCCGCCTGCCTGCTGCTGTTGATCGGCGGCATGTTCTACAACCACCTCGTGGACCTCCAGATAGTTCCCGGCGTGCACGTCGCCGAGTTCACCTTTCTCGCTCTGGTCGTGCTGCTGGACTTCGAACTCGCGCGCGAGCGGCGCCAGAGCCGCGACCGGGTGCGCGGAATCCTGGACAACATTCCGGCCGCGGTCTACGTCAAGCTGCGGGACGGCCGCTACCTGATGACCAACCGCGTCTACGACGAGCTGTTCGGCCTGGAGAGCGGGTCGGCGATCGGCAAGACCGATCTCGAACTTTTCGCGAGCGCCCAGGCCGAGGCGACGCTGGCCAGCGACCGGCGCGTGCTGCAGCAGCGCGAGGCCGTGCGCCGCGAGGAACGCATCGGCGGAAACGGTCAAGGCGAGCCTCGCATCTTCTCGTCGCTCAAGTTTCCGCTGATGAACCGCGACGGCAGCGCCGATGCGATGTGCGGGGTCTTCACCGACGTCACCGATTTGCGCCGGAACGAGCGCGAGATGTACCTGCTGCGCCGCCAGGTGTGGCATGCCGACCGGGTGGCACGCACCGCCGTGCTGGCGGCATCGCTGGCGCATGAACTGTCGCAGCCGCTGACCGCGATCCTGAGCAACGCGCAGGCCGGGCTGCGCTTCCTGGCCCAGGACCCGCCCGATATCGCCGACCTGCGCGAGATCCTGCAGGACGTGGTGCGCGACGACAAGCGCGCCAGCGCCGTCATTAACGGCCTGCGCACCATGCTGCGGCGGCAGGAGACCGAACGCGAGCAGGTCGACATCGGCGCCTGCGTGCAGGAGGTCGTCGACCTGATGCACAGCGACTTCCTGGAGCGCGGCGTCGAAGTGACGCGGTCGATGGCACCCGGTTGCGTGGTGCTGGGCGACAAGGGCCAGCTCCAGCAGGTGGTGCTGAACCTGGCGATGAACGCCAACGAGGCCATGACCGAGCAGCCCCGCGGGTCGCGCTCCCTGCACGTGTCGGTCGCGCCGAGCGACGGGCGACGGGTCCGGGTGGAGGTCCGAGACAGCGGCCCGGGAATCGACGAGGAGGACATCGACAAGGTCTTCGATCATTTCTACACGACCAAGGCCAAGGGCCTCGGCATGGGCCTGTCGATGTGCCGCTCGATCCTGGAAGCGCACGGCGGCACGCTCGACGTCGAGCGCAACCCAGGCCGCGGCCTGACCTTCCGCTTCGTGCTGCCGCTCGAGCCGGCCGCCCGGGGCGATGGCGCAGCGGATCAGAACCTGAATCCGGCGCCGAAGTAGAAGCCGCCCATCGCGACCTTGTCGAGCAGCCCGTTGTCGCGCCTGTAGCTCAGGTAGCGGTAGCCGAACTTGAGCGAGGTGGTGGGCGAGTACTGGTAGCTGGCGCCGGCGATCGCCTGCCAGCTGGATGTCGAGCCGCCGTCGCCGACGTCCAGGTAGCCGAGCAGCGACCACTTGTCGCCGACCGGCACGATGGTGCGCACGCCGACGATGCCGTCGGCCGCGCCGGCCGAGTCTTCGATCTGCCGGCCGAACCCGCGCAGGCTGGGTGCGATATCGATGCGGGTCTTGGCGTCGACGTAGCGCACGCCGCCCAGTACATCGACGGCGACCGGTGCCTCGAGCACGCGATAGAAGCCCGCCAGGGTGGCGATGGTCTGCTCGAACTTGACGTTGTAGCCGCCCAGCAGCCCGCCCGCCAGCTGCCTGTCGACGCCGAGCTTGACGTACTGCACGTCGAGCAGGCCGCCCCAGGCGCCCTTGCGCGCTTCGAGCGTGCCCATGGCGCCGAAGTCGAGCGCCCCGAGCACGCTGCTGGAGCTCACGGAGACGGTGCTCCCGGGCAGGGGCCCGAGCTTCAGGTCCGACCGGATGCCGGCCAGCCAGAGGTAGGGAATGAATTCGAACTGCCACTCGTTGGCGGGCGTCACGCTGGTCTGCGCGAGGACCGGCAGACCCGCCAGCGCGGCGGCAACGCCGGCCACGGCCCGGGTGAGCCAGCGGGTGGCGAAGCGGGGCGC
Organism: Variovorax sp. 10N432; assembly: GCF_056394465.1. NCBI lineage: Bacteria > Pseudomonadati > Pseudomonadota > Betaproteobacteria > Burkholderiales > Comamonadaceae > Variovorax > Variovorax sp. 10N432. The sequence continues at coordinate 145,608 of NZ_JBFTHX010000015.1, read as the reverse complement.
GTTCATTGCGGCGATTGAGCGCGCAGCTCGGCGAAGCGGCGGGCGAAGGCGGCCGACCACTTGTTGAAGGCGTCCTGCGCGTAGCTCCAGCTGGTGAACGAGCTCACGTAGCCGTTCATCCAGGCTTCGGCCGCGGTGGTCGCGCCCTTGTTCAGGTCGGCCGCGTACTTGAGCCCGATCTGGGTGTCGGCGCATTCGGCCAGCACGGCCCCCGTGGCGCCATCGCGGAACTGGGCCTCGAGCCCGGTCTTGCCCAGGTACGGTGTCGAGCCCACCGGACGGCCCGTGGCCGCGCCCGAGCCCATCTCGGCGACGAAGCCATAGGGCACCGCCGTGCCGGCCATGCTGGCCAGCGTGTTGGTCGGCACCAGCGAGGTCAGCGCCAGCCGCACGCGAAGCACGCCGGGGCCGGCGACATCGACCATCTTCGCCTCGGGCGACAGGTTCTTGACCAGCGCGCTGTGGAAGTAGTCGAGCAGCGCCTTGAGGTCGGTCGGGTCGATCGGGCTCTGGTCGGTCGCCGGCGTGACGTAGACCTTGATGCGCTCGATCATGACCTTGTCGTAGCTGCGCCAGTCGACGCCGGCCTGCCGCCAGCACAGGAAACCGCCGTTCGCGGGCTGGACCTTGAGCTTGCCGGGGTCGCTGAGGAAGCCGACATTGGAGACCTTGGCCAGGTTGTTCTCGGAGGCCGTGACGCCGGCATTGCCCGACCCCGGCGCCGCGCAGCCGGTGACGAGGGCTGCCGCGAGTGCGAGGCAGGCGAGCGCGAGCGGAGTGGCATGGGGTGGGTTCATGTTCATGGTCAGTAGGGCGCCGGCACCACGGTGTAGTACACGCCGTTGGCACCGTAGTACGGCCGGAACCAGGTGCTGCCGACCTGGTAGTAGTTGATGCCGGCCTGGTTCACGATCACCGCGCCGGGCGGCACCGTCGCGTAGTTGACGCCCACCGCATACACGGGGCGCGCGGCACTGGCAACCGCCGCGCCGGCCGCGACCCCGACCACCGCGCCGGCGGCCACGGCGCCTGCGCAGTCGTAGCACCCCGCATGGTAGTAGGGCACCGCCACCGGTGCGTGGTAGGGCGCGTAGCCGCCATAGCCATAGGCCGGCGGATGGTAGGTGCTGAAGCCGCCGGCCGTGGTGTGCACCGCGCCGTAGCCCGCGACACCTTCGCTGTGGCCGCCATAGGCGTTGGTATGGCTCCAGCCGCCGAAGGCATTGGCGGAGGTCGAGCCGCCCCAGCGGTTGTCATGCGTGGCACTGCCGAAGCCGCCGTAGGAGTGGCCGCCGAAGCGATTGGCGCTGGCCCAGGCGGCCGCCGGCGCATGGAAGCCTGCCGTGATGAGCCATGCCGCCAGCAGCGGAAGAAGGGCCTTGGTGTTCGTCATGCTTCGTCTCCTCACTTGGCCTTCGCCGGCTTCCGGCCGGCCTTCGGTGGCTGCGTCGGCTTTGGTGCGGCGAAGTCGATCTTCTTGGCATTGGCCGCGTTCACCGCCGCGAAGGCTTCGGCCGCGATCACCGGATCGAGCTTCCAGTTGGAGAACTCGACGTCGTGCCGCAGCATCAGCGGGTCGCCGCGGAACACCGCGCGCATGCGGCGCGGCAGCTTGTCCTGGGCACCGATCCAGATCTGCATGAAGACGGTGTTGCTGACCACCGCGATCATGTCGGTGGTGGTGCCGCCGACCACCTTCGACTGGCCGATGTAGAAGGCCTTGGTGAGCCCGTCGGCGATGTTGCCGAACGGGTCGGCGCCGACGATGTCGGCGAACGGAAAGTAGATCGCGGCCTTGTCGAATGCGGCCTTGAGCATCGCGTCGATGGTGGGCGGCGCATCCGTGACCGCGACCAGGTTCTCGGCCGGCGCGAACGCGGTGATGGTCTTGCCGTCGTAGCTGTACTCGGCGGCCGGGCCGTCGCCCAGCGTGATGACGCGCAGCTTGTTCGGGCGCTGCACCAGCACTTCGGACGATGTCGAATACACGAGCGGCGGGCCGACGCTGCTCGGGCTTTCGTAGGTGACGACCGCCGTGAACGCCATCGACTGCGCCGCCGTGAGCGCGCTGCTCATGCCCTTCAGCAGGTCCATGGCCCTGGCATCGAGTTGCGGCGCGGCCTTGGCGGCAGCGCTGGCCGAAGGGGCCGCCGGCTTGGTGGCCGCGGGCCTCTGCGCAGCCGCCCCGGTGTCGAGCGCCAGGCTCGCTGCGAGCAGCGCGGTGCTTGCGAGAAGTCGGGTGTTGGTCATGGGTGCTTTCGAGTTGACGAAGCGCTTCACTTGGGAAACATGAACTGCGCCTGCAGGCGGATCTGCCAGTTGGGCCCGTTGTCGGGCTTGACGACGTTGTAGTAGGCCGAGAGCTGCGTGTTCACCGGCAGCTTGCCCAGGTGAAAGATCTTGCCGATGCCACCGCCCAGCGGCACGGTCCAGCGCTGGCTGCTGTCGGCGTTCCAGTCGACCGTGATGATCGGGGCCGTCGTCAGGTAGAAGCCGCCCGGGAAGTTGTAGTTGGCGAAGGGCTGCAAGGTGCCGTTGTTGTACGAGCCGCCCTGCTTGCTGCTGCTGACCGACCAGATGTTGTTGACCAGTGCGCCGTAGACCCACGGGTCGCCGTGGTCCATGTGCAGCACGACGAAGGCCGGCCCCATGCCCCAGTTCTTGTTGCCGAGCTCCGAGTTGCTGTTGGTCGGGATCTGCACCACGGGGCCCGCACCCCAGATCCACTTGCCCGGTTTGGCCGGCGACAGGAAGGCGGTGAACACCGTGTCGCCGACCCCGCTGAGGCTGCCGATGCCCGGGCCCAGCGAAGGCATCGAGATCACCGGCAGGATGGTGCGCGTGATGACGTTCCACTCGGAGTTGACCGAGATCGGGACCACCGGCTGGATGTTGAGGATGTTCTGCGTTCCCTTCTCGGGCCCGTAGTTGAGGTTGGTGTTGTTCTGGAACGGCACGCTGATCAGGTTGCCGACCGGGTTCTGCGCCAGCTTGGCGAGTTCCTCGGCGCTCATCTCGGCGCGGGCCGGAACGCCAGCGAAGAGCACCATGCCGACCGCCACGCCCAGCCTCGTGCATGGCAGTCGGAAACTGGTTCGCATGGCCGGCGCGCTACGGCCGATTGGCCGCCGAGATCACGATCTCCACGCGTCGATTCTTGGCCCTGCCCTGCGGCGTGTCGTTGCTCGCCACCGGGCGTGCTTCGCCGAAGCCCTGCGCCGAGATGGTGTTCTGCGGCACCCCCTTCGAGGTCAGGAAGCGCGCGACGTTGTCCGCCCGGGCCGACGACAGCTCCAGGTTGGACGGGAAGCGGCCCCTCAGTTCGGGTCCGATCGGCACGTTGTCGGTAAAGCCCTGGACCACGATCTGCTGGCCCTTCAGGTTGGCCAGCGTCGGCGCGATCTTGTCCAGCGTCTGTTCGCCCTTGGGGCTCAGCGACCAGCCGCCTTCGGGGAACAGGATCTCGTTGACCAGGGTCACCTTGAGCTCGTTCTGCAGCTGCGTGATCTGGGCCTGGTCGGCGCTCAGCTCGCCCGAGAGCTTCTGGCTGAGCGCGGCATAGCTGTCGGCCTTCTGCACCTCGGTGTTGTAGGTCTGCTTGGTGACGCAGCCCGCTGCCACCAGTGCGGCGCACAGCGCCAGGACGAATCGGGTTGATTTCATGCTGTTCTCCTCGTGTTGCCGGTTTAGTAGCGCCTGCGAACCACTGCGCCGTTCGGGCCGGCGCAGCCCTCGCGGTAGACGCCCTTGGCGCAGGTCACAGTCGCCGGCGGCGGTGGCTTCCTGACGACCGCGGCGCCGTTGGGACCCGCGCAGCCCTCTCGGTAGACGCCCTTCGCGCAAGTCACCGCCCAGGACGATGCGGGGGCGAGACACGCCAGTGCGATCACGGCCGATGCGGAGAAAACGAAGTGCTTCATGGCAGTCTCCTCAGGTAGATCGATGGGACACACGGAAGCGTTGCAAGGCGCTCAGACCGGCTTGACTCGCGGAATGGTCCAGCTGCCGTCGAGCAGGCTGGGGGGCGTGTCCTTCGGCCAGTAGAGCCGCATCATGAGGATGAAGCCCTCCTTGGGCGCCGGCAGCCAGTTGCCTTCCTTGTCCGCGCCGGGCGACTCGTTCTGGATGTAGAGGTCGACCGAGCCGTCGGCATTGGCCTTGAGCTGGTTGCGCTGGCTGACGGTGTAGCGATTGATCGGGTTGGGCACGAAGAAGTAGTCGGTGTCGTACATCGTCAGCGACCAGAAGCCGTTGACCGGAGGCAGCTGGCCCTTCGGGAAGCGCAGGACATACTTTTTCGAGCCGTGGTACTTCTGCAGGATGTCGGGGCCGGTGGACGTAGGGTAGACGGCGTCTTGCGGCCGGTTGGCGCCGAGGCCGATCGCGGTGATCAGGGCCCGCTGGATGTAGTTGGTTCCATAGAGGCCCGTCTTGGTGGTGAAGGTCCAGCCGTTCTTGAGCTTCAGGTCGCCGGAGAGCAGGCCCTTCTTCATCCAGCCCATGATCTTGGCCTGGGCCGGCTTGGGCGATTTCGACAATCCCTTCTGGACCGACGCGTCGAGCTTCGAGGCATCGAAATCCTTGCCCGGGACGATGCCGATCTTGGCCAGCTTGGCGACCATCGGGGCGTCGGCCGCGGCCGGCGGATTGGTCTTCAGCAGCTGCGCGAACAGCGCGAAGTAGCTGGCGGCATCCATCGCGTTGACTTGCTCGCGCACGGCGGTCTTGCTGTCGATGCTCGGATCGACCGTGCCGGGCGGCGGCGTGAAGGACTTGCCGTAGGAGGAAAGCGGCACGGCCGTCATCTCGTCTTGCAGGGCGTGAACCGCCGCGTAGTCTTCGGGCGTGCCGGTGCAGTAGATGCGGCCGAGCATCCACACCATGCCGGTGGGCGACTTGTACTGCTTGACTCCCGCGGGCAGGGTTCCCTTCCAGCCCGGACCGGTGATGGCGAACTTCTGGGCGCCGGTGCCGGTCGTGCGCTTGCCCGGCACCTCGAAGACGTTGGTCCAGCCGTCGAGCATCGGCAGCAGGAAGAAGCGTCCCTTCATGTCCGGCGTCGAGATGACCCACGGCTCCTTGGTCACGTCCAGCCAGATGATGGTGTACAGCGTGTCGGCGTTGGGCGCGGTGACCGCGTGGTTGTCCACCGCGGGGTAGCCGCGCAGCTTGAGGAACTGGCCCATCGGCGCCTTGCTTTCATCGGGCGCCGCGATGTTGGTGAGGCTGCGCCGGGTCAGCTCCATGGTGACCAGCGGGTAGGCGTAGATGTAGGCCTCGATCGCGAGGTCGCGCGCCTGCCGCGCCTTGACGTCGGTCTCGACCTCGGCAACGCCTTCCTCGACGGCCTCCTTGGCATCGATCAGAAGGCCTTCGGCCGCATGCGCACCCGGCACCCAGCCGCCCAGCGCACCCAAGGTCATGGTGAGGACCGCGTCGCGGCGCGTCGTGTTCTTCTTCAAGTTATTGCTCCTCAACTCGTTCGCCCGGGCTTGTGCGCGGGTCGTGCTCGGCTTTGCGAGTGGTGGGAGCCTAGCCGCCGAGGCGCGGAGGGGGAATAGGACTTTGGGCCAATAGCCAAGCGGCTGCGCGGGCTTTTGGCTAGCCCATCAACGTGTTCGACGGCAAGCTCTCATCCAGCAGCTTCCGCGCCGTCTCCACCCCCGCCACCGGCAACCGCTTGGCATCCAGCAACCCCACCTGCACCAGCACGCTCGCCTGGTCCCAGTAGATGTGCTCGTGGCAGAGCTTGTCCCCCCGGAACTTCACCACCGCCAGCAAAGGTATCTCCACCCGCTTCCCCGTCGGCGCCACGCCCGGCAGCATCCACGGGATCTCGGTCGTGTGCGTGAAGCTGAACAGCATCTCGTCGACCACCTGCGACGCGCCCACGGTGCGCGAGATCGGCACCAGCGCGGTGTCCGGCGGGTTGCTGTTGACGAAGTGGTGCGTGTAGAAATGGTGCAGCGCCTTGTAGCCCACCCCGCCGGTCATGGTCGGGATGTGGTTGACGTAGGGCTCGGCCACCATGGTGCTCATCGTGTCGTCGACGTTGCGGGTCGCGAACTCGTACTCGCAATGCTTGTCCCACAGCGCGGCCAGGTCGTAGTGCGGGCCGATGGCGCTCTTCAGCGCAGCGATGCTGCGCTCGTGCGCCATCAGCGCCGAGCCCCGGTGGTAGTGCTCGCCGCCCACCCGCGCAAACGCATGGTCGACACCGGGGTACACATGCACCTCGACGTTCGGCCGACCGCGCAGCGCACTCACGATGCGTTCGCGGGCCTCGGGCGGGCAGAAGCCGTCGAGCTCGGCCACGTGCAGGGCGAGCCGGCAGCGGATGCGGTCGGCCTCGTCGAGCGCCGCGTCGATGCCCACGCCGTAGTAGCCCACGGCCACGTCCGCATCGGTGCGGCAGGCCGCCAGGTAGGCCAGCTTGCCGCCCAGGCAGAAGCCGAGCACGCCGACCTTCGCGCCCTCCACCTCGGGCCGCCCGCGCAGCGCGGTGATCGCGGCCTGCATGTCTTCCACGCCGCGGGCCTCGTCGAAGCCCTTGTAGAAGGCAAAGGCACGCTGCCAGTCGTCCGGTGAATAGCCGAGCTCGACATCGGGCTGCTGGCGCCAGAACAAGTCGGGCACCAGCACCACGTAGCCTTCCTCGGCGTAGTAGTCGGCCACGTCGCGCATCGTCTGGTTGACGCCGAAGATTTCCTGCGCCAGCACCAGGCCGGGCCCGCTGCCCGAGCGCGGCACGGCCAGGTAGCCGTTGAAGCTTCCGCTGCCGTCGCTGGCCTGGATGCGGATGTGGCGCGGGGAGTGGGTGGCTGCTGGGTCCTGCATGTGAAGTGCTCCGTTCAAGGGGTGGATGGGTATGCGGGCCGCGCGCTCATTGCACGCATTCCGGATGTCGGGTCGTCACTTGGTAATAGCCCGAATGGAATACCAGCGGCTCGCCGTCGAAGCGGTCGTAGCGCTCGACCTCGCCGATGAAGATGAGGTGGTCGCCGCCGTCATATTGCCTCACGTTGCGGCAGATGAAGCGGGCGATGACGCCATTCAGCAGCGGCACGCCGGCCGTGCCATCGCAGCAGTCCACGCCGCCGAACTTGTCCGGCTGGGGTGTCGAGAACTGCCGCGACAGGTGATGCTGGTGCGCCGCCAGCACGTTGATCGCGAAATGGCTGGCGCCGGTGAAGTCGGCCACGCTCGGCGCCTGCCGGGCCAGGCTCCACAGCACCAGCGGTGGGTCGAGCGAGACCGACGAGAACGAGTTGGCGGTCATGCCCACGCGCCGGCCGTCGATGCCGCGGGTCGTGATGACGGTCACGCCGGTCGTGAACTGGCCGAGCGCCTTGCGAAAGTCGCGCCGGTCGAAACGATCGGCCGCCGCCTCGCGCGCCCTGCCCTCCAGGAAGCGGTCGGCCTCGGCGGCATCGAACCACCAGGGCGCGAAGGCACGCGGGTCGTCGAAGCCGTTGACCAGGGTGCTCGCGACCGCGGGCATGTGGGTGGCGCTCTGCAGCAGCTTCTGCACATGCGGCTTCGGAGGTGCGAGCAGGCTGTTGGTCCAGTCGGTGGCCCAGCGGGCATAGCCTTCCCAGTAGCGGTCGAAGGTCTGCTGCATCCACGCGGCGTCGAAGGGCGCATCGCCGTGTTCGAGGATCCGCTTCAGGTAGATGTCGGCGGCCTTGGCCGCGTTGTTGGAGCCCTGGCCGGTGATCGGGTCGTTGAGCACCACCGCGTCGGCCAGGCCCAGCACCTTGCGCCCCGACGGCAGCGTCGCCACGGGGTTGCGCACCGTCGGTGCGAAGCGGCCCGCCAGGATGCCGTTGTCGTCCGTCAAGGTGATGTCGCCGCAGCGCTCGGCTTCCCAAGGCAGGAAGGTGTCGAGGATCCACTTGCTGCGCGCCAGGTGCTCCTGCGGCGTCTTCACGTCCGACCAGCAATCCATCGGGCCGCCGGGCACGCCTTCGAACACCATGATCTCGCACGGCCCCGTGGTGGTCAGCGCCGGGAACACGAAGTACTCGCCCACGCCGGGGATCAGGTTGAAGCACACCCGCGAATACGGCTGGGCGGGCTTCATGCCCTTCACGTAGGTGAGCGCCAGCGCGCGCTGGGGCCGGTCGAAGGGCGAGCGCTCGGGGTCGCGCTCGAACAGCTGCGAGATCTCGCCCTTGCCGCTGGCGACGACCACGAGCTCATGCGTGGCGGCACAGGCTTCGAGTTCGGCCAGCCCCACGTCCTGCAGCAGCAGCCGGCCGCCGCGCTGCTCGAACACGGCCATCCAGGCGGGGATCTTGAGGCGCTGGTCGACCGACTGCGCGGGGCCGTCGAGCCGCGCGCTCCATTCGATGGCCTTGCTGCCCTCGGGGCTGCGCACCACCATGCCGATGCCTTCCACGATGGGGCATTCACCGGCCCAGCCGTCGAGCGCCAGTTCGCGCTCGGTCTGCAGCGCGGTCTCGAACATGCACTGGCTCGACATGACCGGGCCATCGAAGATCTCCTGCCCCGTGCGGTTCGAGTAGACCGTCACCTCGTGTCCCGCGCGCTGCAGGCCGAGCGCGAGCTGCATGCCGGACTGTCCGGCGCCGACGATGGCCACGCGTCGCTTCATGCCCGGGCTCCGGCTCAAGCGACGGCGGCGCAGGTTTCGATGTAGCGCTCCGCCTCCGCCGGGTCCGCGAACCACGGGAAGAAGGTGCGCGGATCGTCGAAGCCGTTGACGAAGGCACTGGCCAGCGGCGGTATCGCACCGGCGCTGCCGAGCAGATTGAGCACATGGGGCGGCGGCGGTGCGAGCAGCATGTTGGTCCACTGCGAGACCCACTGCGCGTAGCCGAACCAGTAGCGGTCGAAGGTCTGCTGCATCCACGCCGCATCGGCCGCGCCGTCGCCGCGCGCGAGGATGCTCTTGAGGTAGGTGTCGGCGCACTTGGCCGCGTTGTTGGAGCCCTGGCCGGTGATCGGGTCGTTGAGCACCACCACGTCGGCCAGGCCCAGCACCTTGCGCCCCGATGGCAGGGTCGCCACCGGCTTGCGCACCGTCGGCGCGAAGCGGCCGGCGAGGATGCCGTTGTCGTCGGTCAATTCGATGTCGCGACAGCGCTCGGCCTCCCAGGGCGTGAAGGTGTCGAGGATCCACTTGCTGCGCGCCAGGTGCTCCTGTGGGGTCTTCACCTCGGCCCAGCAATCCATGGGGCCGCCCGGCACACCTTCGAACACCATGATCTCGCACGGCCCCGTGGTGGTCAGCGCCGGGAACACGAAGTACTCGCCCACGCCGGGGATCAGGTTGAAGCACACGGCCGAGAAGGGCTGGCGCGGCTTCATGCCCTTCACGTAGGTCAGTGCCAGTGCGCGCTGCGGCTTGTCGTAGGTGGACTTGTGGGCGTCGCGCTCGAAGAGCTTCGAGATCTCGCCCTTGCCGCTGGCGACCAGCGTGAGGTCGTGGCTCCGGGTGCAGGCTTCGAGGTCGTCGATGCCGGCGTCTTTCAAGATGAGTTCGCCGCCCTTCTTCTGGAATTCGTCCATCCAGGCCGGGATCTTGACGCGCTGGTCGACCGACTGCGCGCTCGCGTTCAGCCGCGCGGCCCAGTCGATGGCCTTGGCGCCCTTCTGCTCGGGATGGGGCACGGCGAGGCTGATGCCGTCGACCGTGGGGCAATCGCTCGCCCAGTGGTCCAGGCCCAGGTCGCGCTCGATCTGCAGCGAGGCGCCGAACATGCACTGGCTCGACATGACCTTGCCGTGCTGGATGTCGTCACCCGTGCGGTTGCTGTACATCGTGACCTCGTAGCCTGCAGCGAGCAGGCCCAGTCCCAGTTGCAGGCCCGACTGGCCTGCGCCGACGATGGCGATTCGTTTCATTGCGTGTCTCCTTGATCGGGTCAATCCATCAGCTTGGGAATGGCGGGCACAGCCTGCTCGGGGCCCATGGCGGAGTAGCCGCCGTCCACCGCGTAGTCGGCGCCGGTCACGAAGCTGGCGTGGTCCGAGCACAGGAACAGCACCACCTGCGCGACTTCGTCGGGATCGCCGACGCGCCCGAGCAGATGGAAGGGCGCCGCCACGCGATCGGTCTTGGCGCGGTCACCGCCGCTGAGCTTGTCCATCACGGCCGACCAGGTCCAGCCCGGCGACACGCTGTTGACGCGAATGCGGTCGGGCGCCAGGTCCATCGCCATGTTGCGGGTGAGCTGCGCCATCGCGGCCTTGCTCACCGGGTAGAGCCAGCGGCCGGTCTGCGCCACGCGCGACGAGATGCTGGTGAAATTGACCACCGCCCCGCCGCCGGCCGCGACCATGTGCGGGTGCACGGCCTGCAGCATGGCGACCGCGCTCGCCACGTTGACGTTGAACGAGGTCAGCCAGTCGGCGCGCGGCGACCTGAAGCCGTCGTCCACATAGGAGCAGGCCAGGTTGACCAGGAAATGCACGCCGCCGTGCCGTGCCGCCGCCTCCGCCACGCAGGCCTGCACCTGGGCGTCGTCGGTGATGTCGGTGCGCACGAAGCGCGCGCCGGGGCCGAGCGAATCGGCCAGCGGCTGGCCGTTGTCGGCATCGATGTCGGCGATGACGACCTTGACGCCGGCCGCGTGCAGTGCACGCACCACGCCGGCGCCTATCAGTGTGGAGCCACCGGTGACGATGGCGCTCTTGCCCGGGAGTCCCTTGAACATGACGCTTGCTCTCCTGGGTTGATCGGCAGGCCGGGATGGCCTGTGGAGCGAACGTTAGGGCCAGGGAGGCCGCTGGCGAGTCCCGCAAACGCAGGCGCTGTCCATGGCGCGCAGCTTTCATCAAAGGGCTGGCCCGAATTGTGGGCGGGGATGGTTTTTGCTACGGTGCCCTGGCCCCATGGAAACCGCCACCCCTTCACGGCTGCCGCTGCAGCGCTACCGACTTTTCGAGAGCCACGACATGGACGAGGCGCGCGAGAGCGTGGCCCGCGTGTTCTGCCCGCACAAGCTGGTCATGCTGCGGCCGCGCACCGAGCTCGATGCGTGCCATCACAGTGCGCGGCTGCATCGGGACGTGAGCCTCAATTACGTGCAGTACGGGCCGGGGGTGCAGATCGATCCGGGCTACCTGCAGGACTTCTTCCTGCTGCAGATTCCGTTGCGCGGCGGGGCCGAGATCCGCTGCGGCGCGCAGCAGGTGGAGGCGACCCCCAGCCTGGCGTCGCTGCCCTCGCCGACCGAGCCGCTGTCGATGCGCTGGGCCGACGACAGCCCGCACCTGATCGTTCGGCTGGCCCGGTCCGCCCTGCTCTCGCGGCTCGAATCCTTGCTGCAGGCGCCGCTGAAGCAGCAGCTGGTGTTCGACCTGGGCGTGCCGCTGTACAACCCCGCGCTGGCGCCACTGGTGCACTTCATCGACTACCTGCGGCTCACGCTCGATGCGGGCAACGCGCTGCAGTCGGGCGGGCGCCTCGGCGAGCATGCCGAGGAATACCTGATGTCGAGCCTGCTGATGTCGGCGGGCCACAACCATTCGCGCGCGCTGGCCGGCGAGGCGCAGCGCAGCCTGCTGCCGCGCGTGGTGCGCAAGGCGCAGGAATACATGGCGGCGCATGCGGAGCAGCCGCTGTCGCTGGCGGATATCTGCCGCGAAGTCGGCTGCAGCGCGCGGGCCTTGCAAGTGGCGTTCCGCCAGCATGCGGGGCAGGGGCCGATGGAGTTCCTGCGCGAGCTCAGGCTGGACCGGGTGCGGACCGAGCTCCAGGCATGCACCGGCGTTGCCGCGGGGGGTGTGCGCGAGGTGGCGCAGAAGTACGGGTTCCTGCACCTGGGGCACTTCGCGGCGCAGTACCGGGCGCGGTTCGGGGAAAGGCCGTCGGAGACGCTGGGGGCGCGCGGCTGCTGATCTCCCGCCCGGCTTTGAGGGCGCGCGGAAAATTCGCACCGCGTCCGTAGGCCCTCTCCGACTCCCGAAACTCCCCTGGACTGCGGCAACTGCGCAGTGACTTGGCGCAAGCTGAAATTGCCGGCGATTCCTGACGCTGCCCGCGCATGGGGCCGGTGATTCACCGCCTTACCCGGGAGAAGTGCAATGAACGCAATGACCCCCCAGACATGGACACTTGTCGCCATCGTCGCAGCCGTGATCGTTATCGCGCTGGCTGCCTATGCCATCCGCCGCAGCAAGCAGTCGCAGGGCCTGCGAACGCGCTTCGGACCCGAATACGACCGTGCCGTCCAGGCGCACGGCAGCCGTGCCCAGGCCGAAGCGGAACTGCGACGTCGCGAGGAGCGCGTCGGGCACCTGACGATCGTTCCCTTGGCAGCCGCGGATGCCGCGCGCTTCAGCGCGGCCTGGACGTCCTTGCAGGCCGACTTCGTGGACAACCCGCGCGGCGTGGTCGACCAGGCTGACGCGCTGGTGCGGGAGCTGCTGGCCAAGCGTGGCTATCCGGTAACGGATTTCGAGCATCGGGCCGCGGACATCTCGGTCGATCACCCGACGGTGGTGAGCAACTACCGCGCAGCGCAGGAAATCCGCGGGCGGACGCTGCGCGGCGAGGTCGAGACCGAAGAGTTGCGCAAGGCCGTGGTGCACTACCGCGCGCTGTTCGACGAATTGCTGGAAGTGCGCGGGCTGCGGCCGGAGGCCAGGCCCCAGCCATCGATCCGGCCGACCCGACCCATGGAGGTGCGATCATGATTTTCGAAACCAAGCGCCGTCAGGCCCACCAGGCCGAAGTGGAATCAGAGGCTCTCGCCCAGGCTCCTTCAGCAGTTGCAGTGCCAGTGCCGGCTCCCGATGTGCGAGTCGACCGGATGGACCGGGGTGGCTACCCCCAAGACGTGCCGGTGGCCGTGAGAGCCGCAGCGGACAGCCAGACAGACAGTCGGCGCACCGATGTCGAGCCGCTGGAGCCCCTCTTCCCGGCCGACGTCGCGGAGAACTTCCGCCGCGGCTGGGACGCCGTCCAGATCGGCTTCGTCGACGATCCCCGGCAGGCGGTGAAAAAGGCGGATGAACTGGTGCAGCAGGTGCTGAACAACCTGGCGGAATCCTTCAGCGGCGAGCGCAGCCGGATCGAGGCGCATGCCGAGCAGGCGGAGTCGACCGAGGAACTGCGCGTCGCGCTGCGACGCGACCGGGCGTTCCTGGAACGGCTGCTGTCGCTGTAGCCGCTCAGACGTCGTACGCGTGCAAAGTCTCGCGCGACCGGTCCAGGTCGGCCAGCAGTTCCGGCGTCGTCACGAGCCGCATCGCGTCGACCCGCGACGGATCAAGGTCGCCCGAGAGAAAGCGGATCTTGAAGGTGCCGATCGACACCTCGTCGCCGCCGACCAGCACCTGGGACCGCACCTTGACGCCGTTGACGAAGACGCCGTTGCGGCTGCCCAGGTCGCTGAGCGTCACGGAGGGGCCGTCGACGGTCACGAGGGCGTGGTGCCGGCTCACCTGCATCGAGTCGAGCACGACGTCGTTGGTCGACGCCCGGCCAATGGTGGTTTGCTTCGCGAGCAAGGAGAATTGCCGGGTCGCGGCAACACCCTTCATCAAGATCAGTTTCGGCATGCGTCCTCGGCAGATGCAAATTTGTGTAACACCTTATTGTTACATCAACTCTGCCGGAAAGCTGACTGGAGGCTGATGGCCGCAACTCTCAGATGGATCCGCGGGTACTTCCTGGCACTCCTGGGCCGGTCGCCGCCTCGGGCCCGGCGCGCTCGGTGTCGATGTTCACCAGCAGCCCGTGCATGGTCATCATCCGCTGCGCCTCGACCTGGCTGAACTCCTGGTCGGCGGCGACGAACTTGATCGCGTAGCTGCCGAGCCGGATCAGGTCGCCGTCGGCGAGCACCTGGCTCTGGATCTGGACATCGTTGACGAAGGTGCCGTTCCGGCTGCCCAGGTCGGTGATGGTGACGAAGGCATGCTCGACGTCGATCACGGCGTGGTCGCGGCTGGCCTGGGACGAGTCGACGATCACGTCGTTGGTGGTGCCCCGGCCGACCTTGTTGTCGTGGGGCTTTAGGGGGACCTGCAGCGTCTCGCCGCTGGCGGTGGTCATGAGGAGCAGCGGCATGGTGATGGTGGCACGGCGTGAGCGTGCGCACGCATTCTCACCTCAATTCGACAGCCCAGCGGCGCACTCGGGCTTCATTTGCATCACTGGAAGCGCATCGCGTCGAATGAGATCGGCTGCGCATTCCAGCTGGTGTTGCAGCCCGTGGTGGGGTATTCGAAATCGAACACGACGTTCTGGCCGGGGTCCAGCCCGACCAGGCGCGCATGCGTGGTGTTGTCCGCCACCGCGTAGTCCACCAGCACCGAGCCGTCGGCCGCCGCCTCGTAGGCACTGGAGCAGACCGACGAAAACACCGACTGCCCGTAGTCGAAGCGCGTGGCCTCGGTCGCGCCGCGCCCCGCCGCATCGATCGTGTAGGCCGACACGGCGCTGTAGCCGCGAGCCTCGCCGGCCGGCGCACCGGCGGGCTGGTTGACCGATGCCAGGCCGTCGTTCATCAGCATCAGCGAACCGTCGTGCGCGATCGACACCGCGTGCTGCCCGATCGGGTAGAGCCCGCCGGACCCGAGCGTCAGGCTCCTGGCCTCCAGCGAGGGGAACGTGTGCCAGTACTTGGCCGGATCGCCGAGGATCCACAGCAGGTCGCCGCTGGCGTAGTCGATCTTGAGGACGAAGTTCTCCCGGCTCGACACGATCACCGAATCGTCCCTCGGGTCGTAAGTCGCGGCGTTCATGTGGAACCAGTCGACGCCGGGTCGCACGAACGCGGCCGGGTCGTCGCCCGCTGCCTGCATGGCGCGCGACAGCGTGTCGCCGAGGTCCCAGGTCTTGATCAGGGCGCCGGTGTCCGGGTCGAACTCGACGAGCGTGCTCTCGATGGCCTGCACGCCGTTGCGGATGGCATCCACTTCGCCCAGCAAGCCGACCTTGCCGGGATCGATGTTGTGGTGGAAGTTGGTGACGTCCGGCGCTTGCAGGGCGGTGTCGCGCGTCGTGCCGTCGAATTCGAGGCGCCGCACCCGGGGCGCCTGCGGGTCGCCGATGACGAAGCCGTTGCCGTGGAGCGTCGAGCTGACCGACGACATCGTTGCCGGCACCACCCAACGCATCTGGCCGTCGGTGTCGACCACCACCGGGCTGCCCAGCGCGGACTTCATGTAGAAGAAGTCGAAGCCGAGCGCAGCGCCCGCCGTTCGCGCCTTCAGGATGACGGGGCGGTCGTAGATGCCGTTCGGGTCGGTGTATGCGGCCGTGTCGACCTTGGCCTGGATCGGCTCCACGTCGCCATCGGCAAACTGCAGTTCGATGTCGACCAGGTTCTGGTAGTTGGCATAGAGCCCGAACACCGGGACCGTCACCGTGCTGCCGCTGCTCCCGAGGCTGGCCGCATAGCCACGACCGCTCAGATAGGACGCCGCGTAGTCGACATCGACCGGGCGCGAGACGCTGCCTGGCTTGGGCTCGATGCGGTAGTGGGCCGAGCTCAGCACTTCGCCGGCAGCCACGCGCAGGTCGACGAAGGCGATGAAGGGCGAGACACCCGGGCGCACGGCGACGACGGTCGCCGCATCGGCCACGACCGGACTGGCGGCGGCGGGCGCCGAGGCCGGAGCGACCGCCGGGATGCCGCCCCCGCCGCCGCCGCCTCCGCAGCCGGCGAGAGTCAACGCGATGGCAGTGCACAGGATCAGCTTCATTGCTCGACCTCGCTCGGGCCCGAAAGCGCCCAGACTAGCCCGCCGAGGGGCGCATGCATCCCCCATCGGCGGCTTGACACGGACGAGCGCGTGGACGGCGCTACGGCACGTGCAACTCCGTGGTGGCCAGCGCCTCGACATCGTTGGTGCCTCCGGCGAGCAGCACGTTGCCATCGGGCAGCAGGGTGGCGGTGTGGAAGTAGCGTGCGTCGCGCATGGCGCCGGTGCCCTTCCACTGGCCGCTGGCGGGGTCGTAGAGCTCCGTCGAAGCCTGCGCGCGGCCGCTGCTGTCGTAGCCCCCTGTCACCAGCACCTGGCCCTCGGGCAGCAAGGTCGCGGTGGCGGCGGTGCGCCCGGTGCTCATTGCGCCGGTGGCCGACCAGGCGCCGGTGGCGGGGTCGTAGCGCTCCGCGCTCGCCAGCGAGCCGCCGCCGGCGGCGCCGCCGTTGCCGCCAGCCACCAGGACCTTCCCATCGGGAAGCAGCACGGCGGTGTGCGTCAGCCGGGCCGCGAGCATCGACCCGGTGGTCGTCCAGCGGCCGTTGGCCGCGTCGTACAGTTCCGCCGCGGCGAGCGGGCCGCCGCCGATGCCTCCGGCGACGAGCACGCGGCCGTCCGCCAGCGGCGTGGCGGTGAACACGCTGCGGGCGGTGTTCATGGTGCCGGTCGGCGTCCACCGGCCGGTGGCGGGATCGTAGAGCTCCGCGGTCGCGAGAAAGCCGCCGTTGGTTCCGCCCGCCACCAGCACCTGGCCGGTCGGCAACAGGGTGGCGGTGTGGCCGCTGCGCGCCACGCCCATGGCCCCGGTCGGCGACCACTGGCGGGTGGCGACGTCGTAGATCTCCGCCGAGGCGTGGAACACGCCGTTGAGATCCTCGCCCCCCGCGACCAGCACCCGGCCGTCCGGCAGCAGCGTCGCGGTGTGGAAATAGCGCGCGGTGCTCATCGAGCCCGTCGACGCCCAGGAGCGGGTGCCGGGGGTGTAGAGCGCCGCCGATGCCAGCGTATGGGTGTCGTCGTTGCCGCCCGCGATCAGCACCAAGCCCGGCGCGAGCAGGCTGGCCGTCGGATGGGCGCGCGCAACGCTCATGGGGCCGGTCGGCACGCCCGTGCCGGCGGGCACCACCTCGATGTTCAGCGTCGCGGAGGCCGTTCCCGCCGCATTGCTGCCGGTCACCGTGTAGTCGGCGGCAGCGCTGACCTCTTGCGGCGTGCCCGAGAGCACGCCGTCGGAGGCATCGATGCTCAGGCCCGTCGGCAGCGCCGGCGACACGGCGAAGGCATCGATGGGGCCGCCGACGCTGTGCGGCAGATTGGGCATGACCGGCCGGCCCGCAGCGTACACGGCCTTCGGTTGCTGGTAGACCAGCAGGCTGGGTCCCCTGCTCGGCGGGCTGCTGACCTCGATCTGCAGCACGGCGCTGCTCGAACCGGCGCTGTTGGCGGCGGTCACGGTGAAGCTGGCCGAGGCGGCGAGCCGGCTGGGCGTGCCGGAGATGACGCCGGTGACGGAGTCGATCACCAGGCCGTCGGGAAGCCCCGGCTGCACCGTGAAGCTGCCGACGTCGCCGCCATCCACCGAGGGATGGTTCGGCGGGATCGGCACGCCGATGACGTAGATCGCGTTCTGGTTCTCGTAGCTCAGGTTCACAGGGGGCTCCGTCCTGGACCTGACCGCGATCAGCAGGCCGGTCGTGACCGCGCCCGCGAAGTTGCTGCCGGTGACGGTGTACAGCGCAGGGGCCGCGACCGCCTGCGGCGTGCCGCTGATGACGCCGCTGGTCGGGTCGATCTGGAGCCCCTCGGGCAATGCGGGGCGAACGGCGTAGCGGAGGATTTTCCCGCCACTGCTGCTCGGGGCGTTCGGACGGATCTCCCGGCCCAGGGCGTAGACCACGGCATTGCGCTGGTAGTGCAGGCCGGCGGGAGGCGTGGCAACGCCGGGGACGAAGAAACCGCTGCCGCCATCGCCGCCACATGCATGCAGGCCCAGCAGCGCCAGGATGCCCAGACCCCATGCCAGCAGGCGCAAGCCAGCGGACCAAGATGTCGTCTGCATGCCGATCCCCTCAACGACGAAGGGTTCGCAGTATGCATGCGGGCGCATCGGCCTGTCACGGGTCACGTCCAAGGCATAGGCCTCCCGCAATAATTGCCCCGCGCCGGCTTCGACGACATACTGCCTCGCCCACCCGCCGTTGCGCCGGATGGCCGCAAGGAGTTCTCATTGGCCGATGCCGTCAGGAACATCACCTTCGTCGTTCCCAATCGCTTGCTGAAGGCCGATTCGGGCATGGCGGCCGACCGGGCGGCCTCGACCACCTCGCGCGGTGCGGTGCCGGTGGCGCCCACGGCCGTGCCCGGCATCGGCGCGACACGCGGCGAGGACGACATGGCCAGCGTGGTCGCGCGCGACGGCGAGGACGTGGTCGAACTCACCGTCATCAACGGTCCGACGCTGGTGTTGAGCCCCCAGAGCGCGGCCGACCTGCTGCGCGCGCAGGCGCCCGCCGGCACCCGCGGCGCAGTCGAGACCACGGATGCGGGCGCGCTGGTCGTCAAGGCGCAGCTGGGCTGGCCCGGCCTCGAAGCCGCCGCCAGCCGCAGCGCGACACGCGGCTGGATGGGCGAGGTCGCGCTCTCGGCCTTCAAGGTGCTCACCGGGTTCCAGGCCGACGCGGCGACGCTGGTGGCCTCGATGGTCACGAAGAAGATCGATGGCAAGGTCGTCGAGGGGGTCTACAAGTTGCCGCCCGACTGGCAGCCCGAAGCCCTCATGAAGGGCACGATCCGCGCCGCCGCCGTGGAGCCGGCGGAAGACGGCGGCCCGCTGCTGGTGCTGGTGCATGGCACCTTCGTCGACACGGTGAGCACCTTCGGCAAGCTGTGGCTGCAGCCGGACAAGGTGCGCACGCTGTTCGACCGCTACAAGAACCGCGTCTATGCGCTCGACCATCCGACGGTGGGCAAGAGCCCGATCGGCAACGCGCTGGCGCTGGTGCGCGCGCTGCCCGCGGGCGCGCGGCTGCACCTGTTGACGCATTCGCGCGGCGGGCTGGTGGCCGAGGTGCTCGCGCGGGCCTGCGGCGGCGCCGCGCTGGGCGACGACGAACTGGCGCTGTTCGCCGCCGACGCCTACAGCGATGAGCGACAGGACCTGAAGGCGCTGGTGGCTGAGGCCCAGGTCAAGGGCCTGCGCGTCGAGCGCATGGTGCGCGTGGCCTGCCCGGCCCGCGGCACCACGCTGGCGTCCGGCCGTCTCGATGCCTATCTGTCGGTGCTGCAGTGGGGCCTGAAGCTGGCGAGCGTGCCGGTCGCGCCGGAGCTGGTCGACTTCCTGCACGAGGTCGCACGCCGCCGCGCCGATCCGACGCAGCTGCCCGGCATCGAGGCGATGATGCCCGAGAGCGCGCTCGTGAAGTGGCTCGACATGGGCAGCGTCCAGATCCCGGGCGACCTGCGCGTGGTGGCCGGCGACATGCAGGGCGACTCGATCGGCTCCTGGGTCAAGACCCTGATGGCCGACGCGTTCTACTGGGCCGACAACGACCTGGTGGTGCAGACCGGCTCGATGTACGGCGGCGTGCCGCGGGCCGCCGGCTCGGCGGCGGGCGGCGCCAGCTTCCTGCTCGACCGCGGCGCCAAGGTCAATCACTTCAACTACTTCGCCAATCCGACCACCGTCGACGGCATCGTCGGTGCGCTGCTGGAGAACGCGCCGCCGGCCTTCGCCGCCATCGGTCCGCTGTCGTGGCGCGGCGAGAGCGCCGAGGGCACCCGGGGCGGCGTGCCGGCCAACGACCCCACGCGCCCGGCGGTGTTCGTGCTGCCGGGGATCCTCGGCTCGAACCTCAAGGTCGGCGACAAGCGGGTGTGGCTGGGCTTCGCCTTCCTCAACGGGCTGCTGCAGCTGCGCTGGGACCCGGCGACCGCCGACAACGTCCAGCCCGACGGCCCGGTCAAGGGCAGCTACGAGGGCCTCATCGATCGTCTCGCCGAGACCCACGCCGTGTTCCCCTTCGCCTTCGACTGGCGGCGCCCCATCGAGGACGAGGCGAAGCGGCTGGCGGCCGCGGTCGATGCCCAGCTCGATGCGCGCGCGGCCAGCGGGCAGCCGGTGCGCATCGTCGCGCATTCGATGGGCGGCCTGGTGGCGCGCACGATGCAGATCGTGTCGCCCAAGACCTGGAACCGCCTGATGGCCCATGCCGACGCCCGCCTGCTGATGCTCGGCGTGCCCAACGGGGGCTCGTGGGCACCGATGCAGATCCTCTCGGGCGACGACAACTTCGGCAATGCGCTGGTCGCCTTCGGATCACTGTTCCACAACGGCGAGGCACGCAGGATGATGGCCGGCATGCCGGGCCTGCTCGAGATGCAGGCGGGCCTGCTCGACCCGGCCTGGGGCCTGGGCAGCGCCGAGAAATGGGAGGCGCTGGTCAAGGCCGACAAGGACGCCCTGGCGGCCCGCAGCACCTGGCACCAGCTCGAAGCGCAGAAGGCCGTGTACGACTGGAGCGCGCCGCCGCAGCAGGTGCTCGATGCGGCAACCAGCCTGCGCCGCAAGCTCGACGACCAGGTGGCCGCGCTCGGCGACACCAAGTCGAAGATCGTGCTGGTGGTGGGCCGGGCGCCGTTCACGCCCACGGGCTACGCGCTGGATGGCGGCGTCGGCCTCGAATACACCGGTTCGGCCGACGCCGGCGACGGCCGCGTGACCTACGAAAGCGCGATGCAGCTGGGCGTGCCCACCTGGAAGCTCGATGCCGAGCACGGCAAGCTGCCCGCCGTGTCGCAGGCATGGGCCGCGTATGTCGAACTGCTGACCACCGGCAAGACCAAGCAGCTCGATGCCTTCGCCGCGCCGAGCCGCGGCGCCGGCGCGGCGCCGCTGGCCGCGGTGGTGCGCAGCCGGCCGTCGCGCGGCCTGCTCGGTTCGCAGCCGCCGTCGTCCGACGCCGATGTCTTCGGCGCCTCGTCGGCCGCGGACCAGCGGCCGCCGCCCACCACGGCCCTCGAGGTGCAGGTGCTCAATGCCGACATCCGCTTCGTCCAGCCGGCGCTGCTGGTCGGCCACTACAGCGCGATGCGGCTGACCGGCGCCGAGGCCGTGATCGACCGGCTGGTCGGCAAGGGCATGAGCCGGGGGCTCGATGCCGGCCTGTATCCGGACCTGGTCGGCTCGCACCAGATCTTCGGCAACTGGCGCGGCGACCCCGAGAACCCGAAGCGCATGGCCAGCCCGGCCGCCGCGATCGTCTGCGGGCTCGGGCCCGAGGGCAAGCTGCTGGCGAAGGACCTGGTGTTCACGGTGCGCCAGGCGGTGCTGGCCTACGCCCAGCGCCTGTCGGAGCACCCGGGCGGCGCGCCGGCCGACTTCGAACTGGCTGCGACGCTGATCGGCAGCGGCGGCACGGGCATCACGACCGGCGGGTCCGCGATCGCGGTGGCGCTGGGCGCGGCCGAGGCCAGGCAGCGGCTGCAGAAGAGCGGTTGGCCGCAGCTCAGCCGGCTGCTCGTGGTCGAGCTGTTCCTCGACCGGGCCGGCGACGCGTGGCGCGCGCTGCACGTGCAGCAGACCGCAACGCCCGATCGGCTGAAGGTGGTCGGCCACGTCGAGTCCGGCGCCGGCGCCATGACGCGGATGGTCGACTCGGGCTATCGCGGCGCCAGCTACGACCTCATCAGTGCGCTGCAGGCGCCCCCGGCCGGCGACGCCACGAACCCGGTGATCGCCTACACCCTCGACACCCGGCGGGCGCGGACCGAAGTCCGTGCCCAACGCGCCCAGGGCAACCTGCTGCGTGACATGGTGGCCACGGCCTCGAACGACGGCAACCGCGATCCATCGATCGGCCGCACCTTGTTCAACCTGCTGGTGCCGGTGGAGATGGAGCCCTTCCTCGGAGGCAAGAGCGAGATGGTGATCGAGCTCGAACCGAAGACCGCCGGCATCCCCTGGGAGCTGCTCAACTCCAACCCCGACCCGAGTTCCGACGACCAGCGGCCCTGGGCGATCCGCACCAAGCTGCTGCGCAAGCTGCGGCTGGACGACTTCCGTGCCAAGCCGCGCGACGCCACGCCCGAGGCCGCCATCCTGGTGGTGGGCGAGCCGCAATGCGATCCCACGACATACCCCAGCCTCGAGGGCGCGCGCCGCGAAGCCACCGCGGTGGCCAACCTCCTGCGATCCGCGAGTGCCGCCGGAACCACCAGCGCCGTGGTGGCGCTCGACCAGCCGAATGCGCAGGCGGTGGTGAATGCGCTGTTCGACCGGCCCTACCGCGCCGTGCACGTGGCCGGGCATGGCGCCTTCGGGCCGAACGGCGGCGTCGTGCTGTCGGGCACCGACACCTACCTGGGCGCGAACGAGATCGAGGCGATGCGGGTGGTGCCGCAGCTGGTGTTCCTCAACTGCTGCCACCTCGCGGGCCGCGACGCATCGACCGTGCTCACGCCCCCGAAGCCGTACGACCGCGCCGCGTTCGCGGCCAACATCGCGGAGGCGCTGATCAAGGTCGGCGTGCGCTGCGTGATCGCAGCCGGCTGGGCCGTGGACGACGAGGCGGCAGCGACCTTCGCCACCACCTTCTACGCCAGGCTGCTCGAGAACGCGCGCTTCATCGAGGCCGTCGGCGCCGCGCGCGAGGCCGCCTGGAAGACCGACCGCAACGGCAACACCTGGGCCGCGTACCAGTGCTATGGCGACCCGGACTGGACCTGGCGCGGCGACAACGCGGGTGCCCAGGCGCCCCGCCGCGCGCCGTCGGACGAGTACGCGGGCGTGGCGTCGAGGGTGTCGCTCGAACTGGCGCTCGAGAAGATCGCGGTCGACGGCGAGTACCGGTCGCCGGACGCGCGGGGCCTTGGCGACAAGCTGCTCTACCTGGAGCAGGCCTTCGGCCCGATGTGGGGCCGGCTCGGCATCGTGGCGGAGGCTTTCGGCAGGGCGAACGAGAACCTCGGCCGCCGCACGCAGGCGGTCGACTGGTACCGCAAGGCCGTCGAATCCGAGGACGGCACGGCCTCGCTGAAGGCGGCCGAGCAACTCGGCAATCTGCTCACCCGCCTCGGTGAGGCCAACGGGGACATCGCGCTGATCGACGAAGGTCTGATGCTGCTCGAGAAGGTGCTGGCGGTGGGGCGGACCTACGAACGCCAGACCCTGCTGGGCTCGGGCTGGAAGCGGAAGACGCTCGCCCTGTCGGCGATCCAGGGCCGGGAAGCCGATGCCAAGGCGGCGCTGAAGCAGGCCAGCCTGCACTATCGCGAAGCCAACGACACGGCCCGCGCGAGCGGCAGTGTGAAGCGCTTCTATGCGGCCAAGAACTACCTCGACGCCGAGGTCCGCGCGGCGCTGCTGAGCAAGAAGCCGCCCGAGTTGGCGGACGCGCGCATCCAGGACGTGCGCGATGCGCTGCAACTGGCAGTCGCGCAGGCGCCCGATTTCTGGTCCGTGGTCGGCGAGACCGAACTCGACATCCTGGTGTCGCTGGTTCGCGGCCGCCTCGACCAGGACGCACCCCGGCTCATCGCCACGCTGTGCGACCTGAAGGTGCGCGTGCCGTCGCCGCCCATGTGGGATTCGGTCTGGAACCAGGCCCGCTTCGTTCTCGAACCCTGCCTGTCGCGCAAGGACCAGCCCGAGGCGGTCCGCCAGCGGGTCACCGAGCTGCTGGCGACGCTCGAGCGGCTGAAGACGCCTTCGACCTGACGGCCACGCCGGCCGGCGCGGCGGGCGCCTCGTCGCAGAACTGCCGGGCCGCCGCGGTGATCGCCTCGGCGAGCGTCTGCCGGAACGGCGCGCTGTCGAGCTGCAACTCGTCCGCCCGGTTCACGATCAAGCCGGCCTCGATCAGCACCGCCGGCATCGAGGCCCGCTTCAGCACCACCAGGTCGTCGAAGCGGTAGATGCCGAGCGCCGGATCGACCAGGGGCCGGTTCTCTCCGGCGATGGGTTCCGCGTGATGCAGCGTGGGCGCCAGCGCGCGGCGTCGGAACTCGGCACCGAGCAGCTGCGCCATTCGCAGGCTGCGGGCCTCATCGGCGTTCTTGGCCGACACGAACAGCGAGTAGCCGCTGAACCTGTCGCTGTAGCGCTGCGCCCGGCCCTCGTACACCCAATCCGACATGTACTGCGGCTGCACCGAGTCATGATGCAGCGAGAGGAACAGGCGCGCATGCTGCGCCTCGGCCCGCGCGGCGCGCTCGGGCAGCGTGATGGGGGCCTGGTCCTCGACCGTCAGGAAGGACTGCTCGAAACCGGCGCGCCGCAGCTCGCGCAGCACGACCTCGGCCAGTTGGGCGTTGAATTGCACCTCCGGCACGCCGCGGGCGCTGGTCGCTCCTGGGTTGGCCCGGGTGTGCCCCGGATCGATGGCGATCGCGAAGCCGGCGCTGTCGCAGGCCCCGGCGGGCGACGCGGCCAGCAGCAGGGGCCAGAGCCACGCCAACGCACGGCGGATGGTGCGCATCGCCTCAGTTCGCCTGCGCGTTGAGGATCTTCTGGCGCTGGCCCACGATCAGCAGCTGGCCATCGACGGGACGCACCCGCAGTTCGTCGCGGGCCATGCCCGACTTGCTGTCGCCGCGTTCCAGGCTGCGGACCCCGTAGCGGATCGTGTAGGACAGCACCGCCGTTCCGTCGCCTGAAGACCGGTCGATGTCGATCGGTCCGGCGAGCCGGTTGTCGACCTCCGGCCAGCGACGCTGGAAGTTCAAGCGGTCCTTCATGATGAAGGCCTTGGTGGCGTGCTTCTCGTTGAAGTACTCGACCTCGTCGGCATAGAAGGCCACCAGCTCGGAAGGGCTCGAACGGTTCTGGGTGCTGATGTACCGGTGCACGAAATCGGTGAGCTGGCGGTCGGAGGCGACCTGCTTCATGGGCGCGGGCGCCGGCGGGGGCACGAACACCGGGGCGGGTGCTGCAGCAACGACCGGTGGCGGCGCCGGCGGCGGCGCGACCGGCGCAGGCTGCACCGCTGGCGCCACGGGCGCAGGCTCGGGCTCGCGCTTGACCACCACAGGCGCAGGCTGCACCGCGGGAGGCGGCGGGGCGACGACGACCGGCGCAGGCGCAGGCGCGGGCGCCGGGGTCGGACGGCCGAGCACGACATAGCCCGCGACCGCCGCCACCACCACGACAGCGCCTCCGATTACGGCCTGCTGCGTGCGGCGGCTGGATGGGCCGGGCGGCACGCGATCGTCCCTGCGAGGCGGAGCCGCGCCACCGTCGAGTGCAGACGAGAGCTCGCGATAGCCCTTGTCGTAGTCACCGGTGAAGTCGACGAACTGCAGGCGCTTGAGGCGGAAGGGAATGTCGCACTGCTTCGCCAGGACAGGGATGACCTTCTTCTTCTCGCCGAGGGCATACGAGACCTCGTCCATCACGTTCTGCGAGGCGACCGCGGCCGGCGAGAGGATGGCCAGCAGGCAGGAGGAGGCCTTCAGCGCCTTCTCGACCTCGTCGTCCCAGCGCGCGCCCTTGGCGATGTCGATCTGGTCGACCCAGACGCGGCGCCCGTCCCGCCGCAAGGCCGAGGCGATCTTCAGCACGAGCGCTTCATCGCTGCGCGAATAGCTGAAGAAGACCTCTTCCGTTGCGTCTGGCATGTGCCCCTCTCGTGGCCCGCCGCGCATCTTCGCGCAGGGCAGGCCCTCGGCACAATCTGGCAGACGGCGTATGCAGCGGGGAGCCGCGCGCCCCGCAGGCTCACTCCGGCTGGATGCCCGCCGCCTTGACCACCTTGCTCCATTTGGCGAGGTCGGACTGGATCAGCGCGGCGTACTCCTGCGGCGTGCCGCCCTGGATCTCGATGCCGGCGGCCTCCAGCTTGGCGCGCACGTCGGGCAGCTTGAGCGCGGCATTGATCTCGGCGTTGAGCTTGTCGACGATCGCCTTGGGCGTGCCGGCCGGCGCCAGGAAGCCGCCGTTGGTGTTGGCGTCGTAGCCCTTGAGCCCCTGCTCTTCCGCGGTCGGCACGTCCGGCAGCGTCGCTGCGCGCTTGCGGGTCGACACCGCCACCGCCCGGGCGTTGCCGGCCTTCACCTGCGTCTGGATGGCGCTGATGGTGTCGATGTAGAGCGCGGTGCGGCCGCCCAGCAGGTCCGGCTGGGCGGCGGAAGAGCCCTTGTACGGGACCAGCAGCATGTCCACGCCGGTCGCCATGCGGAACATCTCGGCCGCCATCTCCTGGGCACTGCCGCGGCCGGAGGTGGCGACCTTGGCCTGCTCTGGATTGGCCTTCATCCAGGCCACGAACTCGGGCAGCGTCTTGGCCGGGATCTTCGGGTAGATGGCGAACACCAGCGGCACCACGTGGGTGTAGACGATGGGCTCGAAGCTCTTCTCCGGGTCCCAGCCCAGGTTCTTGAACAGGAACTTGTTGATGTTGTGGCTGCCGCCCACGATGCCGATCGTGTAGCCGTCGGGCGCCGCCTTGGCGAGTACCTCGGTGCCGAGGTTGTTGGAGGCGCCGGGCCGGTTGTCGATGACCACCGGCTGGCCCATCGACGCCGCCATCTTGTCGCCCACGACGCGGGCGATCGTGTCGATGGCGCCGCCCGGCGGAGCGGGCACGATGACACGGATGGCATGGGTCGGGTAGGCCTGGGCCGATGCCAGGATCGGCAGCGCGGCCAGGGTCGCCGAAACGGCAAGGATCTTGAACAGGGATGATGGGCGTGGCATGGATGTCTCCTTCTTGGGTTGAATCGAAAAACCGGTTTTCAGCCGCGGCCGACGTAGGGCATGGCGCTGGCCATGACGGTCATGTTCAGCACGTTGGCGCCGAGCGGCAGCGCGGCGATGTGGCGCACCGCATCGGCCACGTGCTTCGCGTCCATCATGGGTTCGGGCGCGACCGTGCCGTTGGCCTGCAGCACGCCGCGCGTCATGCGCTCGGACAGTTCGGTCAACGCATTGCCGATGTCGATCTGGCTGGCGACGATGCCGAATGCGCGGCCGTCCAGTGCCAGCGCCTTGGTCAGGCCCGACACCGCGTGCTTGCTGGCGGTGTACGGCGCGGTGAAGGGGCGCGGCGTGTGCGCCGACACCGAACCGTTGTTGATGATGCGCCCGCCCTGCGGCTGCTGGCGGCGCATCAGGCCGAAGGCCGCGCGCGCGCACAGGAACACGCCCGTCACGTTGGTGTTCAACACGCTGAACCACTTGTCCAGGGGCAGCTCGTCCATCGGCACCGCCGGGGCGTTGACGCCGGCGTTGTTGAACAGCAGGTCCAGCCGGCCGAAGCGGCGTTCGATGGTGTCGAACAGCGCCTGCACGCTGTCAGGCTCGGTCACGTCGGTGGGCACGGCCATGGCGGTCTGGCCGCGCGCCTCGGCCTCGGCCGCCAGCGCATTCAAGGGCTCGCTGCGGCGGCCGGCCAGCACGACGGCCCAGCCATCGTCGAGCAGGCCGAGCGCCACGGTGCGGCCGATGCCGCTGCCGGCGCCGGTGACCAGCGCGATCTTCTGGGGGGTCATTGCGTTCAAGGGAGACTCCTGGATGGGTTGGATCAGGCGCGGTCGCCCACGGTCATGGAGAAGCGGCCGATGTCCGCCACGCCCCCGCTGACGACATCGCCCGGCTGCAGCGGGCCCACGCCCGCGGGCGTGCCGGTGTAGACCAGGTCGCCGGGCGCGAGCGTCACCGAGCGCGACAACATCGCCACCAGGTCGGCCACCGGCCACAAGAGGCCCGACAGGTCGACGCGCTGGCGTTCGATGCCGTTGACCGCGAGCCACACGGCGCCTTGCCGCGGATGGCCGCAGACGGCCGCCGGCACCACCGGCGTGCAGGGCGCCGAGTGGTCGAAGGCCTTGGCGGCCTCCCAGGGGCCGCCGGCGCGCTTGGCCTGCTGCTGGAGGTCGCGCCGCGTGAGGTCCAGGCCTGCGGCATAGCCCCAGACGTGATGCCGCTCGACCTCGGCCGGGTCGATGTCGAAGCCACCGCGGCCGATGGCGACCACCAGTTCGATCTCATGGCAGAAGTCGCCGGTGGCCGGGGGATAGGGCAGCAGGCCCTGCGCCGGCACCACCGCGCCGGCCGGCTTCATGAACCAGGCGGGCATCTCCACCGGCCTCGCCGGCTCGTCGGGGCTCCACCGATAGTTGCGGCCGATGCAGAACACGCGGCCCACGGGGAACAGCGCCGCGCGACCCGCCACGGGCAGCGTGACCGGCGCGGGTGCGGGAAAGACGAATGCCGTCATGGGATCAGGTGGTCAGGCTCATCGCCGGGCGCTCGCCCGCCAGCGCCTGGGCGATGCTGTCGAGCACCATCTCGGCCATGGCGGTCCGGGTCTCCCAGGTGGCGCTGGCGCGGTGGGCCTGGAGCGTGACGCGCTCGGACTGGCGCAGCGCCAGCGGGACGCGGGGTTCGTCGACGAACACGTCCAGGCCCGCACCGGCGATGCGGCCGGCGGTCAGCGCCGCCGCCAGGTCGGCCTCGTTGACCAGCCGGCCGCGTGCGACATTGACCAGGAAGCCGCACGGGCCGAGGGCGTCGAGCACGGCCGCGTCGACGATGCCCTCGGCCTTGTCCGCCGCCGCGCACAGGACCAGCGCGTCGGCGTCGCGCGCGAGATCCACCAGCCTCGGCACGAAGCGATGGGCCACATCGTCCATCGCACGCAGGTCGGTGTAGCTGACCGGGCAGCCGAAGGCCGCGGCCCGCACCGCGACGGCGCGGCCCACCCGGCCCATGCCGACGATGCCCACGCGCATGCCGCTGAACCGGCGCGCCAGCGGGATGGCGCTCGGCTGGGGAAAGCGCTCCCACTGGCCGTCGCGCACGAAGCGGTCACCGGCACACAGGTTCCGGCAGGCGGCGATCAGCAGGCCGATGGCCAGGTCTGCCACGTCCTCGGTCAGCGCCCGCAGGGTCGCCGTGACCGGCAGGCCGCGCGCGCGGCAGTAGGCCAGGTCGACGGCGTCGGTGCCGACACCGTTGACCGCCACCACCTTGAGGCTGGGCAGCTGTTCCAGCATGGCGCGCGAGATGCCGGTGTGGCCGCCGGTGATCACGGCGTCGACGGAAGCGCCATGGGCACGCAGCCAGGCTTCGCCGTCGGCGGCCTCGAAGTGCTTGTGGACGGTGTAGCGCGATGCGAGCTTGTCGTTGATCGCGGGGATGAGGATCGGATTGAGTTGCAGGACCTGGGAGTTCATGCCGGTCATGCTAATTAATGCTTGATATCAGCGTCAATATTGATTTATATAATCAACATATTTAGACCCTTTTCATTCCGACCATGGCTTCCTGGATATCGATGGACGAGGCCTGTCGCCTCCTCGGCGTACGGCCCCAGACCCTCTACGCCTACGTCAGCCGCGGCAAGCTGGAGGTCGCGCCCGACCCGGCCGACACGCGCCGCAGCCTGTACCGCGCCGAGGACGTGGCCACCCTGGCCAAGCGCAAGCAGGCCGGCCGCAAGCACGAGACCCTGGCCGCCAACACGTTGTTCGGCTCGGAGCCCAGCATCCCGACCGCGCTCTGCGCGTTCTTTCGCGAGCGCCCGTACTACCGCGGCCAGGATGCGGTGGAACTGGCCCGGACGGCCCACCTCGAAGACGTGGCGCGACTGTTGTGGGACGCCGAGCAGCCCGCCGATCTCTCGTGCGCCACGCCGATGCGTTCGGGCAAGCCCGGGCGGGTGACCGCCTTCACCGCCCTGGCCGGCCTGGCGGCCAGCGGGCACTCGATCCGCGGGCGGCTGACGCGGGTGCTGCACACCGAGGGCCAGGGCCTGGTGGGTCTGCTGGCCAACGCTTTCGGCGCCCAGCCGGGGCGCCAGCCGCTGCACCTGCGCTTCGCGCAGGGCTGGAAGCAGACGCCGCGGGTGGCCGAGCTGCTGCGCACGGCCATGGTGCTGCTGGTCGACCACGAGTTGACCAGCTCGGCCTTCGTCGCCCGCATCGCGGCGTCGACCGGCGCATCGTTGCCGGCCTGCCTGCTGGCCGGACTGACCACGCTCTCGGGCCCCTTGCACGGCGACGCCTCGGGCCGCGTCCAGGCGCTGTTCAGCGAAGTGGAGCGGCTGGGCGAGGACCAGGTGCTGGCGCACTACCTGTCGACCGGCATGCCCTTGGCCGGCTTCGGTCACCACCTCTATCCCGAAGGCGATCCGCGCGCCGCTGCCCTGCTGGCCTTGTTCGAGCCGCCGAAGGTGATCGCGCGCTTCATCGAGAAGGTGACGCGCGAGACCGGCTTGCGGCCCAACATCGACGTCGCCCTGGCGGCCCTGGTCGCGCACCATCGGCTGCCCGCCGACGCGGCCTTCGGCCTCTTCGCCACCGCGCGCAGCGTCGGGCTGCTGGCCCACAGCCTGGAGCAACTGGGCGGGACCCAGGTGATCCGCCCGCGCGGTCGCTACGTGGGCCCGGTGCCCGAGCTTCCGCAGCAGGCAAGAACGTAGTTCAGCGGATCACCGTGTTCCTGCGGCGCCCGCGCAGGCCTCAGAAGGTGGGCGATTCGATCTCCGGGGGCTTGGACGCCAGCGCCGCTTCCTCTCCCGAGAACATGTCGCCGAGGTAGCTGACTGGGAGCGCTCCAGCCGGTCCCGCTCCTGCCGGCTCCACGTATCCCGCAACGACGATTCCC
The DNA here is from genome assembly GCF_056394465.1 of Variovorax sp. 10N432. Taxonomy (NCBI): domain Bacteria; kingdom Pseudomonadati; phylum Pseudomonadota; class Betaproteobacteria; order Burkholderiales; family Comamonadaceae; genus Variovorax; species Variovorax sp. 10N432. The sequence goes on along the minus strand of NZ_JBFTHX010000015.1, from coordinate 115,322 downwards.
ATGTTTTTCGATTGGATGCCCGACCTCTGCGGCTGACACGCGGAACTCGCAATGACCAGGCACGCGATCACCAGGGGACGAAATACTTGAGGGCACATGACACGCTCCTGCACGCGAAGCGCCAGTCGTCGAACCTTCGCCCTGCGCAGCCTTCGCGTTGGACGCAAGGTACGCCTTTGCCCTGTGGCTGTCGTCCTCGAAACAGATGACGGTCTTCGTCGCTGTGGCACAGTCCGGCACACCGGACCATCGCCAGCCATTGCCCATGAAGACTGAATCAGGCCCCGTGCTCGCAGGCAGACAGCCCGACGCATTCGAGAAGAGAGTGCGGTTCTGCTGCGGCGCGCTGCTGGGCCTGGTCGTCGGCTTGGGCCTGTGTGTCCGGCTATGGCCCCTCGGCATCTTCGCCGTGTGCATGCTCGTCACCGTCGCGGTCGTCGCCTGCGGCATGGGCGCGGCTCGCCTTGGCGACAGGTTCTGGGCCGGTCTTCGCTGGTTCCAATGACTTCTTCACGTCCCGCTGGACGAACTCCGTATTGACAGGCGCCGCGCATCGGCGATGCTTCAGAGTGCGTCCCGGTGCCTTCGCATCGGGGGATCGAAGGGAGACCGCCATGGCATCGACTTCATCCAGACGGCCGAACGCTGCAGCCGCGGTGCAAGCGATCTGCATGCTCGCCGCCGCCATGCTGGTGGCGCCACCGGCCTCGGGGGCGGAACAGGCGCCTGCCGCGGCGCCTTCCAAGCCCTGTTCCGTCTGCGGCAAGGTCGAATCCGTGCGCAAGCTCGAAAGCACGAAGCCGACCTCCGGCGTCGGTGCCGTGGCCGGCGGCGTGGTGGGAGGCGTGATCGGCCACCAGGTCGGCAGCGGCAGGGGCCGGACCCTCGCCACCGTCGCCGGTGCCGGTGCCGGCGCCTTCGCGGGCAACAAGGTCGAGAAGAAGAAAAACACGAACCAGGCCTACGAGATCGGCGTGCGGATGCAGGACGGCTCGATGCGCACGGTCAAGAGCACCACTGCGCCGCCGGTCGGGCAAGCGGTGACGCTGAAGGGGGACGCGCTGCAGCCGGTGGGCAGCAAGAAGAACTAGCAGTTGGCGAAACGCCAACTGGACGCTGTCAGCCCGAGCGTGTAGGGTTCATCCCATCGAAATCGAGGAGCCCTTCGTGCGAACTGCGCAGCCAATGAGCATCACTCCGCCGAACGAAGTGGCGAACATCGCGAGAGGCAAGTGGCAACGCATTCTTTGTTCGATCGCCGGCACGTTTGCGATCTGGACACTGGCGGCCTGCCAGCAACCGACGCCCGGTCCGTCGATCGGTGTCGGCAATCCCTATCCCGTCAGCAACTACGTTTGCGATGGGACACGCCTGGCTGTGCGCTTGATGGGAGAAAGCGCCTCGGTCTCCGTTGACGGAGCGGCCGCCATCGATCTTCCCGCGATCGGAAAGTCGGGGACCACGTTCTCCAACGGACGCCAAACGATGCTCATCGAGCAGGGACGCACCTCGTGGGCCATGGGGCGCGCCACGCCGGTTGCTTGCACCGGCGGCTAGCAGCCTGCAACACTCAATGGCACCGGCGTGGGCGGAAAGTCGGCGATCGAGCCCTGGTTTATGCCAGCGACGGCACCCATGGGCATCTGCACCGAAGCGCGAGGCGATATCACTCAGGGCGGTAGGAGTCCATGACGACCGATGAACTCGATGAAATCATCGACGAGCAACGACGCTCCGTAGTTTGAGAGATGATCGCCGTTCCGGAACGTAGGCAGTTTGCTTGTGGGATTGACTGGGTAACATTCCGCCATTCCAGAAGGGCACAGCACCTTCACGGGGTCGTATTGAAGGAAATTTTCGGAGCGAGGACTCCGCGCCTCAACATCCTTGGACTGACGAAGGCGAGTCAGCGGGTCCTTCGGCAGGCAGATCCCAGCGCGTCTCATCCCCGCGTTGAACCACTGATGGGCGCACTGATTGATGTCGTGAAACTGGAATTCAGGTAGGGGAAGGATATGAACGACCGTGACTCCCTTTCGTTCGAACCTGCGTGCGAACGCGTTTAGGCCCTCGAAGTAGGAACCAACGAATTCCTTCTCATACCCATCCTGGAAATACCTGTTCCCGACGACTACAACACTGCCCCGAACGGCATGGCTCTCAAGGATGGAGAAGATCGCTCTATCCTGGGTAGACTTGAATCCAAAGGTCTCGGGGTCCGCCCCTCCCTCGGGATAGAAGTTGTGCCCTTGCGTCGTCATGAACGCCACTCCGAATCCCCTTTCGTGCAACCCCTGCCCGAGCCCGGCCAGATGCATCGCATGGCTGCTCCCCACGAAAAAGATCGTCGGCTTGCCGTCTCGCGCCGTCAGGTGGCAGGCTTCAAAACTGCTTTCTGTGAAACTATTGCCTGGTGCGAGCATGCAGTTCGTCTGATCGACGGAAGTGCCCTCAATCAGGTTTTCCTGTTGCAGCGAGGCTCCCATGTAATTCTCACCCGTATAGAGCCAGCCTCGGACGAGAAAGATCCCAGTCATGATCCCCGCGGCGCAGACCGTGGCGCTCACTCCATAGGTGATGGACCTCCAGCGTAGAGGGGACCACTCGGAACGGCGCAGGGGTGTTTCGACATATCTGTAGGATGCAATAGCCAGGAGCAGCATGGCTGCGACCTGGAAGGGCACCGTCCACCAGTGGATTCCAATGGTCCATCGGCTGAGGGACAGCACCGCCCAGTGCCAAAGGTAGAGCGAATAAGAGATCAACCCAATATTGACAACCCACTTTTGAGTGAAGATCCCGAGAGCATCATTCGGCAAGCCGAGACGTGCGATCAACAATGCAGTCAGCATGACGACAGCGACGGTTGCCGGTACTGCGAACTGAAAGGGGGTGAACAGAACAGCTAGCAAGGAAATGGCGAGAAGATACGCCGGTACGGTCTGGAGAAGGCGGAAGTGCGGCCCAAATTCCTTCATGCTCACGAAGAGCATGCTCCCGACCGCCAGTTCCCAGAAGCGGGTCGGCATCGAGAAGTAGGCAGTAGGCTGGCTCACCTGGTAGAGGTAGATGAAGGAAGCCAATGAAACGAGGGAGAGCGCCCCGGTGACCCACATCAACCTCACAGGCCTACTGGCGGTCACCCGGCCGACACCTGCCCACCAAAGCAACAGCGGAAACAAGAGATAGAACTGCTCTTCCACTCCCAGGGACCACGTGTGCGTGAACACGTTTATCTCGGCTGCCACCGCAAAGTAATCAGTACTCCCTTTCAGCAGGTAGAGATTGGACACGCCAAAGAGAGCGCTGACGCCGGTCCGCATGGATTCGCCAGGACCTGGATTGAAAAGGCATAGAAGAGCGCCCGTCAGGACGACGAACAGTACAAGCGGAGGGATGATGCGTTTGATCCGTCTGACATAGAACCCCGCGAGGAAGTCACCGAAGTTCTGGCTCGATCTTCCCGCCAGCGACGACGTGATGACGAACCCGGAGATGACGAAGAACATGTCCACACCCAGATACCCGCTGGGAAGGATGTCTTTGTTGAAGTGATTGACGATGACCGCAACCACCGCTAAAGCCCGCAGTGCGTCTATTTCAGGCCTGTAGTGGGCCGCAGCAGTGGAGTCACTCAAGATCGTTGTACGTTCAGAGTTATTTCAACAGCATGAGCGGCAAACCTTGACGGACAAAAATTGGTCTTTCCCGCGCTGCCCCGTAAAGTCCCGGAAGTTTGCCCATGCTCACTCCCGTAGGACGAGGAAATTCCCCCGTGTCGCATCGGCAATCCGGTGCTGTACGGCCTCCGAGGCCAAGTATCGCATCTTTGGTCGGCGGTCCGCCCCCAGACCTCCCCCTCCCTATCGGCCCCTGACCGCTCCCAAGAGAACCTTATAAAGGGTTGCCCTTGCGGACGATTGATGCACGCCTCATGGTTTGCGAAACGGGCGAACCGGCTGAGGCCGTTGATCGCGCGATCGCCCGCACGGCCCCGGCCGGATGAAAGAGGACGGCGCTGGTTGCCCTTCCGGCGGAGAGTGTGAGATTCGAACTCACGGACGGTCGCCCGTCGGCAGTTTTCAAGACTGCTGGTTTAAACCACTCACCCAACTCTCCAGGGCTGCCGTTCGCGTTGCGCGGTGGCAGGGTCGGGATTTTAGTCGTTCGCGGCCGGTGCCCAGCCGCGCAGCACCAGGTCGACGATATCCTCCGCCCAGACCCGACGCTCGTCGGGCCCGGCCAACGGTTTCGAGATGAAGAACCGCACGCCGCCGAAGGCCAAGGTCGACAGTTGCACGGCGGCCAGTTCGGGCGACGGCACGCGCAGCTTGCCGGCGCGGTGGGCCTCGGCCAGGTAGTCGACCACCGGCGCCAGCACGTAGCTGTTCTCGGCGTAGAGCGACTTCGCCAGCTCCGGAAAGCGCACCGCCTCGGCGATCACCAGCCGCATCAGCGCCAGCGTCTTGGGCTCGCTCGCGCTCAGGTACATGCGCTCGACCAGGTCGATCAGCGTCTGGCGCTCGTCGCTGCCGCGGTGCACCAGCGTGTTCTGCATGGTCTCGCGGGCATTGCTCACGGCGCGGTGCGCCACTTCGCGGAACAAGGCTTCCTTGTTGTCGAACTGGCGGTAGATGGTGATCTTCGCCACGCCCGCTTCGCGTGCGATGGCCTCGATGCTGGTGGCCGAATAGCCCTTCTCGAGGAAGGACTCGAGCGCCGCCGCCAGGAAGGACTCGCGCAGCGCAGCCGCCTGCTCGGGACTCGGGCGGCCCCGCGAGCGGCGCTTGGTCGCTGCCTCGGTGTGTTCGATGCTGTCTTCGTTATGTTCCATGGCGCTTGTCGTCGTTCCCCTCAGTCCGGCAGGAAGATGGACTGCAGGTCGCTCAAAAAGTCGAAGCCGCGCGTCGTCGGCCAGACACGGGCCAGATCCCGTTCGATCAAGCCCTTGCGCTCGGCCTCCTCCAGGCCGCGCTGGATGCTGGTGATGGCCAGGCCGGTGCGCTCGCCGAATTCCGCAAGCCTAAACCCATCCTTGAGTCTCAGGGCATTGAGCATGTATTCAAAAGGCAACGCAGCGATCCCGACCTCCTCGCTCTGCGCCACCGCCCGGCCGGCGATCGCGTTGTCCATGTACAGGCGTGGCTCCCGGAACCGCACCTGCCGCACCACCCGGTGCGCAAAGCTCAATTTGCTGTGGGCGCCGGCGCCGATTCCGAGGTAGTCGCCGAACTGCCAGTAATTCAAATTGTGTGCACAGACATGGCCCGTGCGGGCGTAGGCCGAAATCTCGTATCGCTGGAGGCCGTTGGCGGCGGTGCGTTCCGTGATGCGATCGAGCATCTCGTATGCCGCATCGTCCTCGGGAATCGTGGGCGGGAACTTGGCGAAGTAGGTGTTGGGCTCGATGGTCAGGTGATACACCGACAGGTGCGGCGGCGCCAGCGCCAGTGCCTGGCTCAGGTCGGCGTCGAGGCCTTCGAGGGTCTGGCCCGGCAGCGCGTACATCAGGTCGAGGTTGAAGGTGTCGAAAGCCGCGGCCGCCTCTTCGACCGCCGCGATGGCCTGGGCCCGGTCGTGCACTCGGCCGAGCGCCTTCAGGTGCTCGTCATTGAAGCTCTGCACGCCGACCGACAGCCGCGTGACACCGGCCGCGCGGTAGGCGCGAAAGCGGTCGCGCTCGAAGGTGCCGGGGTTGGCCTCGAGCGAGATCTCGCAGTCGGGCGCCAGCTTGAGGCGCGCGCGCAGGTCGCCGATCAGGCGGTCGATGGCGGCCGGCGAGAACAGGCTGGGCGTGCCGCCGCCGATGAAGATGGTGTGCACGGTGCGACCCCACACCAGCGGCAGCGCGGCGTCGAGGTCGGCCACCAGGGCATCGATGTAGCGCTGCTCGGGCAGCGCGTCGCTGCTGCCGCCGCCGCCGCGCCATTCGTGCGAATTGAAGTCGCAGTAGGGGCACTTGCGCAGGCACCAGGGCAGGTGCACGTAGAGCGACAGCGGCGGCAGCGCCGCCAGCTGCAGCGGGCCGGGCCGCATCAGGTGCAGCACGTCGTTGGCGCTGGCCGCGCCCGCGGCCGCCTCTTCGGCGCCGGCAGCGATCGGGATGACGATGCTCACGGCGACAGCCAGCGTTCGCGCATCAGGGCCAGCATCGCCCGGGCGGCCTGACCCCGATGGCTGTTGGCGTTCTTCACGTCGGTCGGCAGCTGGGCGAAGGTCTTGCCGAACTGCGGCAGGAACATCACGGGGTCGAAGCCGAAGCCGTTGTCGCCGATGCGCTCGCGCGTGATTTCGCCGGGCGCGCGGCCGACCGCGATCAGCGGCTCGGGGTCGTCGGCGCTGCGCAGCGCCACCAGGGTGCTGACCAGTGCGGCGCGGCGGTTGTCGATCGAGGCCATCTGCTCGAGCAGGGCGCGCACGTTGTTGGCGTCGCCCTTCTCGTAGCCGAACTGCGTCGCGTAATAGGCGGTGTCGACGCCCGGCAGGCCGCCGAAGGCGTCGACGCACAGACCGGCATCGTCGGCGATCGCCGGCAGGCCGGTGATGGCCGCGGCATGGCGGGCCTTGGCGAGCGCGTTCTCGACGAAGGTGCGGAAGGGCTCTTCGGCCTCGCCGACGCCGAGTTCGGATTGCCGCACCAGCTCGACGCCGAGCGGCGCGAACAGCGCCTGCAGCTCCGCGAGCTTGCCGGCGTTGTTGGATGCGAGGACCAGTTTCATGTCACGGGGCGCGGGTGCGCGGGGTCGATCCTCAAGCGGCGAGGGCTTGCGTCTGCAGCACGGTCAGCTCGCCAATGCCCTTCTCGGCCAGCGCCAGCAGCGCATTCATCTCGTCGCGCGTGAAAGCCGCGCCTTCGGCCGTGCCCTGCACTTCGACGAAGTGGCCGGCACCGGTCATGACGACGTTCATGTCGGTGTCGCAGGCCGAGTCCTCGATGTATTCGAGGTCGAGCAGCGGCGTGCCCTGCACGATGCCGACCGAGATCGCCGCCACGTGGCCGAGGATCGGCGTCGCCTGGATCTTGCCGGCGGCCAGCAGCTTGTCGACCGCGTCCTGCGCGGCCACGAAGGCGCCCGTGATGGCCGCGGTGCGGGTGCCGCCGTCGGCCTGCAGCACGTCGCAGTCGAGGTGGATGGTGCGCTCGCCGAGCGCCGCCAGGTTGAACACGGCGCGCATCGAGCGGCCGATGAGACGCTGGATCTCCTGCGTGCGGCCGCTCTGCTTGCCACGGGCGGCTTCGCGGTCGCTGCGGGTGTGGGTGGCGCGGGGCAGCATGCCGTATTCGGCCGTGACCCAGCCCTCGCCGCTGCCGCGCTTGTGCGGCGGCACCTTCTCTTCGACCGAGGCGGTGCACAGCACGCGGGTCTGGCCGAACTCGATCAGCACCGAGCCCTCGGCATGGATGGTGTAGCCGCGGGTGATGCGCACCGGGCGCAACTGGTCGGCGGCACGGCCGGCGCTTCGAACGAAAACTGTCATCGTGGAAATGGGGAAAAGGGGGAAATGAAAGACGGAGACTAGGTCTTGCGGGCCGCCGAGCGCTTGATCGCCTCGTTGATCTCGGCGATGGAACGCTCGATGGCGTCGTCGTCGAGGTCGTCCAGCTCGCTGTCGGAAGGCATGCCGGCCTGGATGGTGGAGGCGAAAACGCCGTCGCTGATGCTGTCGGTCGACACGCCGCGCTTCTGGCCCGGCGCGTCGGGGGTTTCCCATTCGAGGGCGATCAAGGTGACATTGTCGCTGTGGGCGCCGCCGTTGCGCAGCGCCATCTCGGCCAGGTCGGGCGCCGAGTCGGACACCGGCTTGCCGGACGAGAGGATGTGGACGATGACACTGTCGTCGAGCACGCCCCAGACGCCATCCGAACACAGCATGATCCGGTCGCCGCGCTGCAGCTGCAGCGGCGCCGAGACGTCGAACAGCGGCGTGGTCGGTGAGCCCAGGCAGGTCAGCAGCAGGTTGCGGTTGACGGCCTCGGGGCCGGCATTGGCGCGCGGGCGCTCGGCGTGCGAATGGTCGCGGGTGCGGGTCAGCAGCTCGCCGTCGCGGATCACGTAGAGCCGCGAATCGCCGCAGTGGATCCAGCTGGCGGAGTTGTCCTGGATGACGGCCGCGACAACGGTGGTGCGGGGCGTGTCGAGCATGCCCTTGTTGCCGGCATAACGCATGATCTGCTGGTGCGCGGCCATCACCGAGGCGGTCAGGAAGGCCTTGACGTCCTTGACGACCGGCCGCGCCTCGCGCTGGTAGAGCGCCGCGATGGTCTGCAGCGCGAGCTGGGCCGCGACCTCGCCTTCGGGGTGCCCGCCCATGCCGTCGGCCAGCACGAACAATCCGGACTCCCGCGTGTAGCAGTAGCCCATGCGGTCTTCGTTCTTGAGGCGGCCCCCCTTGCGGCTGACCTGGAATACCGAGAATTTCATGCGGGGCGTGTGGTGGGCGCTGCGGCCTTGGGCAGCCCCTTCTTTTCGAAGGAGCGCATGTTGTCGATGGAAAGCCTGACCTTCTCGCCGACCGTGAGCTTGGTGTAGCGGCGCTCGCCTTCGCGGCTGAGCTCCTTCTGCAGCGCGAACACCGACTGCGGACGGGACAGCGGGTCGAGCGACATGCACCATTCGACCACCTCGATCAGGTTGTCGGAATAGATGCCGCGCAGGCGCGAAAGCGACAGGCCGAGACGGTCTTTCTCGATGCGCTGGGGGGCGTCGTTGGGCGGATAGCCCTGCATGCAGGCGTAGATGCAGGCGCCGATGGCGTAGATGTCGGTCCAGGGGCCCATCGACGAATCGCGCCGGTACATCTCGGGGGCGGCGAAGCCGGGGGTGTACATCGGGCGGATGAAGTTGCCCTCCTTGGACAGCACCTCGCGGGCGGCGCCGAAGTCGATCATCACGGCGCGGTCGTCGTCGGTGACGAAGATGTTGGCCGGCTTGATGTCCAGGTGCAGCATCTTGTGCTGGTGAACGATGCGCAAGCCGCGCAGAATCTCGTCGAAGAGCGAGCGGATCGTCGACTCCCTGAATACTTTCTGCTTCTTGAGGTCGCGCGCGGTGACGATGAAATCCTGCAGGGTGGCGCCCTCCAGGTAGTTCATGACCATGTAGACGGTCTCGTTCTCGCGGAAGAAATTGAGCACGCTGACCACCGAGGCGTGCGAGATCTGGGCCAGCGAGCGGCCTTCCTCGAAGAAGCTCTTGAGGCCCAGGCGGTAGAGCGAGAGCTTCTCGGGCGGCACCTGGGGTGCCAGCTCGCCGGTGCCGCGGGTGGCCAGGGACGAAGGCAGGTATTCCTTGATGGCGACCTGCTGGCCGCTGGTGTCGACGGCCAGGTAGACGACGCCGAAGCCACCGGCGGACAGCCGCCGCACGACGCGGTAGCCTCCGATCATCGTGTCGGGAAGCAGGGGCGACGGTTTGACCTTTGACATAATCCGGGAGTTTCGCCCGAAGGCGATGGTGCGGCAAGCGAACGCGGTGCCGAGGCCTCGGTGAAACGCAAACAAACCACAGCGAGGCGCGATGCCAGTTTACAGCATGACCGGCTATGCCAGCGGCCAGAACGGCCCCACAGGCAGCCACTCCGACGCCGAAGCCAGGCCCCAGCCCACGGGTCGCCTCGGGGTCGAGATCCGCTCGGTCAACAGCCGATTCCTCGACCTCACCTTCAAGCTTCCCGAGGAGCTGCGCCAGCACGAACCGGCGCTGCGCGAGTTGCTCACGGGCCAGCTCAAGCGCGGCAAGGTCGAGTTGCGGGTGGCCTTCGAGAACACCGCCAGCGCCGGCGTCGCCGATCCGTCGACCAAGCTGCTGCAGCGCCTGAACGGGGTCCAGGACAACATCAAGTCCTGGCTGCCGAGCGCCCGCGACCTCAGCGTGGCCGACGTGCTGCGGCTGGCGGCCGGCGATTCGGCGTCGCGCGGCGACCTGGGGCCGGACCTCACCGAACTGACCGAAAAGACCCTGAAGGCCCTGCTGGCGGCGCGCGAACGCGAAGGCGCCCGGCTGGCCAAGATGCTGCTGGACCACCTGGGCCAGCTGCGCAAGCTGGCGGCCCAGGCCCTGCCGCTGGTGCCGAAGCTGGTCGAGCAGCAGCGCACCCGCTTTCTCGAACGCTGGCAAGAGGCGATGGGCCTGGCCGCCGGCGCCACCGCGCCCGAGGCGGCGCAGGACCGGGCCCTGTCGGAAGCCACCGCTTTCGCGATCCGCATCGACGTCGCCGAAGAGCTGACCCGGCTGGATTCGCACCTGGACGAGATCGAGCGGCTGGTGAAAAAAGGCGGCGAGATCGGCAAGCGGCTCGATTTCCTGATCCAGGAGCTGCATCGCGAGGCCAACACCCTGGGCTCGAAGTCGGCCATGCTGGAGATGACCCGGATCGGGGTCGACATGAAGGTGCTGGTGGAGCAGATGCGGGAGCAGGTGCAGAACATCGAGTGAGGGCGGGCGTCACAAACGCCCGGCGTCCAACGTCTGAGACGCAATGACCGACCCCACTACCACCTTCAACCGCCTCCGCCCCCGCCTGCAGGGCATCGCCTACCGCATGCTCGGCTCCGTGGCCGAGGCCGAGGACGTGGTGCAGGACGCCTGGCTGCGCTGGCACGAAGCGGACCAGACCGGCATCGACAACGCCGAGGCCTGGCTGGTGACCATCACCACGCGGATCGCGATCGACCGGCTGCGGGCGGCCAAGGTGCAGCGCGCCCACTACGTCGGCTACTGGCTGCCCGAGCCGGTGCTGACCGATGCGCCTTCGACGCCCGAGCAGACCAAGGAGCTGTCGGACGACGTCTCGGTCGCCTTCCTGTTCATGCTCGAACGGCTGGCGCCCGAGGCGCGCGCCGCCTTCCTGCTGCGCGAGGTGTTCGATGCCGACTACGACGAAGTGGCCAAGGCCGTCGGTAAGAGCGAGGCCGCCTGCCGCCAGATCGTGCACCGCGCCAAGACGCAGCTGCGCGAGGAGCGGCCGCGCTTCACGGTCTCGCGCGATGCCCACCACCAGCTGATGCGCGGCTTCGCCGAGGCGCTGTCGCGCGGCGACTTCGCGGCCATGAACGGCATGCTGGCCGAGAACGCCGAGCTGATCGGCGACGGCGGCGGCATCGTGCCGAGCTTCGGCAAGCCGCTGCTGGGCGGCCAGCGCATCGCGCAGCTCTTCTATGCCGCCCACCTGCGCTTCGGCAGCGGCGTGCGGGTGGAGCTCGCGATGATCAACGGCGAATGGGCGCTGCTGCGCTTCATCGACGGGGTGCTCGAATCCGCGCAGTCGTACGAGACCGACGGCGAGCGCATCACGCGCATCCACGTGCAGCGCAACCCCGAGAAACTGGCACGGCTGGCGGCGGCTTTCCAGGGGCATTGAGGCGGGGTCTGTCACAAACCGGCGAGCTGGCGCGTCTTGTGGGCATGGATGCAAAAGATCCGTCCATGCAGCGACTTCTCGCAAACGGATGCCTCAGCCGTTCTGGGGCCCTCAGGAAGTGACCATGACCCAACGCATCAACGCCATGCAGCAATCGCCCGAGCTGTTCAAGAAGTTCGTCGAATTCAGCATGCTCGAGAAGAGCAGCGCCATCGAGCAGAAGACCCTGGACCTGGTGCACATCCGCGCCTCGCAGATCAACGGCTGCGGCTTCTGCCTCGACATGCACGTGAAGGAAGCCAAGCTGCACGGCGAGCGCGAACTGCGCCTCTACCACCTGCCGATCTGGCGCGAATCGACCCTGTTCAGCCCGCGCGAACGCGCCGCCCTGGCCTGGACCGAGATCCTGACCCGCCTGCCCGAGCACGGCGTGCCGGGCGACGTCTACGACCGCGTACGCACGCAACTGTCTGAAAAGGAACTCTCCGACCTCACCTTCTCCGTGATGGCGATCAATGCCTGGAACCGGCTCAATGTCGGCTTCACGACCGTGCCGGGCTCGGCCGACAAGGCCTACGGCCTCGACAAGGCAGGATTGGAATGACCATGAAGATCGTCGTCATCGGCGGCTCCGGCCTGATCGGAAGCAAGCTCGTCGCCAAGCTTCGCCAGCGCGGCCATGAGGTGCTCGCGGCCTCGCCGGCCTCGGGCGTCAACACGATCACGGGCGAAGGCCTGGCCGAAGCGCTCGCCGGCGCTCAAGTGGTGGTCGACGTCGCGAACTCGCCTTCTTTCGAGGACAAGGCGGTGTTGGAATTCTTCGAGACCGCGGGCCGCAACCTGCTGGCCGCGGAGGCCAGGGCAGGCGTGAAGCACCATGTCGCGCTGTCGGTGGTCGGCACCGACCGGCTGGCCGAAAGCGGCTACTTCCGCGGCAAGATCGCGCAGGAGAAGCTGATCCGCGAGGGCTCGATCCCCTACACGATCGTCCACTCGACGCAGTTCTTCGAATTCCTCGGCGGCATCGCGCAGTCGGGCGCCGACGGACAGACCGTGAAGCTGTCACCGGCCTTCGTGCAGCCGATCGCCTCCGACGACGTGGCGGCGGCAATGGCCGAGTACACGCTGGGCGCACCCCTCAACGGCGTGGTCGAGATCGCCGGGCCGGAGCGCGTGCGAATGCCCGAGCTGCTGCAGCGCTACCTCGCCGCGACGAAAGACCTGCGCCAGGTCGTGGCCGATCCGCAGGCGCGCTACTTCGGCGCCCGGCTCGAAGACGACACGCTGGTGCCGAGCGGCAAGAACCCGTGGCTGGGATCGATCGGCTTCGAAGCCTGGTTCGCCAAGTCCGCCGCTTCGAAGTAGCCCGGCTCAGGGGGTGCGCAGGCCCAGCCCCCCGACCCGCTCGACCCGCTTGCGCACCGCGCCCTGCATCACCTCGGGCGCCGCCACCAGCGTGAACCAGTGGCGGGCCCGCGTGATGCCGGTGTAGACCAGCTCGCGCGTCAGCACCGGGCTGGCCCGCTCGGGCAGCAGCAGCGCGGCATGCGCGAACTCGGAGCCCTGCGACTTGTGGACCGTCATCGCGAACACGGTCTCGACCGCGCGCAGCCGGCTCGGCAGCACCCAGCGGATGCCGCCCTGGCCGTCGCCGGCCGCGAAGGCCACGCGCAGGGTCCAGCGCGGGCGCTGCTCGCCGGGCAACCAGGCCGGCATCGCCAAGGTGACGCCGACGTCGCCGTTCATCAGGCCCAGCCCGTGGTCGTTGCGGGTGACCAGCACCGGGCGGCCCGGGTACCAGCCGCCATGGTCGGCTTCGAGCAGGCCCTCGGCGCGCAGCAGGCCGGCGATGCGCTGGTTCAGCCCCGCGACGCCCTGCGGGCCGCTGCGCAGGGCGCACAGCAGCTGGAACTGGCCATAGGCCGCGAGCACCTCGCGCGCCCAGGCGTCGAAGTCGGCCTGCGGGGCATCGATGCCGGGCTTGCCCTGGCTCATCCGCGTCAGGTAGTGGCGGTAGCCGGCCGGCGGCGGCACGGCCTTGCCGCCCTCGACGCGCCCCGCTCCCTGGCCCGCGAAGCCCTCGGGCGCGCCATCGACCACCAGCCGGCGCAGCGCCGCGTCGTCCAGGCTGCGCTGCTGCGACAGGTCGGCATAGCCGCGATCGAAGACGCGCCGCACCGCACCGGCGTCGCCCGCATTCACCGCCTCGGCCAGCTTGCCGATGCCGCTGGCGGCGCTGAAGCGATGGCTGATGCGCAGCTTGACCACCGCCTGGTCGAGCGGGCTGCCGGCGGCATCGCACAGCTCGGGCTCCAGCAGTTCGCCGGTGACGGCCCCGAGCCAGGCGGCGGTGTCGGCGCTGTAGTGGCCCGCGTCGGCGCGCTGGCAGAGGTCGCCCAGCACCGCGCCGGCCTCGACCGAAGCCAGCTGGTCCTTGTCGCCGAGCAGGATCAGCGGCGCATGCGGCGGCAGTGCGGCGAAGACGGCGGCCATCATCTCGAGGTCGAGCATCGAGGCTTCGTCGATCACCAGCAGGTCGAGCGCCAGCGGGTTGCGCGCGTCGTGGCGGAAGTGCCGCGTGTCGGGGCGGCTGCCGAGCAGCCGGTGCACGGTCGTGACCTCGGTCGGAATCGCCGCGCGCACCGCCGCCGGATCGGCCAGCCCGTCGAGCGGCAGGCGCGCGACCGCGCCGGCGATCGATTCGTTGAGCCGCGCCGCCGCCTTGCCCGTGGGCGCAGCCAGCCGGATGCGCAGCCGACGGCGCTCTCCGCCGGTCAGCGCCAGGTGCTGCAGCACCGCCAGCAGCCGCACCACGGTGGTGGTCTTGCCGGTGCCCGGGCCGCCGGTGACGATGCCGAAGTGCTGGCGCGCGGCCAGCGCGCAGGCGATCTTCTGCCAGTCGGCCGCGGCGCCGTCGCGGTGCGGGAACAGGACGTCGAGCGCCGCTGCCAATGCGGCGCGCGTCTCGGGCGCGGCCGCCGCGGTGGGCCGGGCCACCCGCTCGCCGATCGCGGCCCGCACGGACTGCTCGTACTGCCAATAGCGGCGCAGGTACAGCCGGCTGCCGATGCGCACCAGCGGCGTGGCGCCGGGGCCGTCGCCGACCAGCGCCGGATGCGTCAAGGCCCTGGTCCAACGCGCCAGCGTCACGCCGGCCAGCAAGGCCGAGGGAGCGGTGATGGGCGCGGCATCTTCCGCCGCGCGCGCCGCGCCTTCGGGCGGCATCGACAGCGCCAGGCCCGCATCGGCCAGCGCCGCCTGCAGGTCCAGGCAGGCATGGCCGCGGCCGAGCTGATGGCTGGCCAGCGCGGCGCCGAGGACCAGCAGCGGGTCGGCCTCGGGCGCCTTCTGCGCCAGGAAGGCGGCGAAGCTGCGGTCGAGCGCGCGCAGCCAGCCTTCGGCGACCCAGCGGTCGAGGTCGGCGAGCAGGGGCGCATGGCGCGCGGGCGGCGCGCCGAGGAAGACGTCGGTGGACACCACGGTCGGGGCTTTCATGACGGCTGCTCCGCCGCAGCGAGCGCCGCGCCGCTGAACAAGACATCGAGCGCGTCGATCAGCGCTTTCGGCGGCCGCTCGCAGTGCAGCCCCTGGCCCGGCGCCGCGTGGCCGCGCAGGAACAGGTAGACCGCGCCGCCGACGTGGCGCTCGTAGTCGTAGTCGGCGAGCCGCGAACGCAGCAGCCGGTGCAGCGCGAAGACGTAGAGCACGTACTGCAGCTCGTAGCGGTGCTGCAGCACGGCGTCGCGCAGGGCGGCGGGTGTGTAGTCGGCATCGCGCGGGCCCAGCCAGTTCGACTTGTAGTCGGCCACGTAGTAGCGGCCCCCGTGCTCGAACACCAGGTCGATGAAACCCTTGAGCATCCCGTTGAGCTGCTGCGGCAGCAGCGCTGCGCGCGGCGCACCATCCAGCGTGTGGCGGCAGACCAGGGCGTCGAGCGCGCGCAGATCGACCTGCCGGACGCCGAACCAGAACTCCATCTCGATCTGGACCCGGCCCAGCGCCGCCGGCGCGACCGCGCCGGCCCCGGGAAGCCACGCGCCGAGGTCCAGCGGCGCAGCCAGCCAGCCCAGCAGCCAGTCGCGCAAGGTCTCGGTCCAGGTGCTCCAGCCGCTCAGGTTGCAGCGGCGGGCGATCAGGTCGGCCAGGTCGGCCTGTGCCGCCGCATCGGACTGCATGCGGCCGAAGCCCTGGCGGCCCACCCATTCGAGCAGGCCATGCAGGAAGCTGCCCGGGCCGGCGCCGCGCGGGAAGTCGTGCAGGCTGCCGGTGCTGGGCGCCGGGGTGCCGAAATCGTCGTCGGGCGCGATGGCGTCGCCGCGGCTGTCGGCGTAGATGTCCTCGGCGGCGCTGGCCGGCGTCGGCGGCAGCGCCAGCCGGGTCGCGGGCTCGCCGAGGGCCAGCGCGGCCTCGTCGTCGAGCAGGTCGCCGGCCCGGCTCAGGGCCGAATAGCTGGCCACCCACCAGCGCTCGCGCGGACCCGACGGCAGAGCCGGCTCGGGTGCCAGCCGCAGCGCGTCGGCGACCGGGCTGTAGCGCGCATCGTCGGCCTCCGGGGCGGCTTCGACCGCGATGGCCGCGGACGTCTTCGCCCAGTCGCGCAGCGCATCGGCCAGCGCCGATGCCGCGAGCGGCGCCCCGCCGCCCAGCAGGTAGCCGAGCGCGCTGCGTTCGACGCCGGCCAGCGGCGCCACGCCGACCCAGGTGGCATGGCGGGCCCGTGTCAGCGCCACGTAGAGCTTGCGCAGGTCTTCGCCCAGGCGCTCATGGTCGACCCGGGCCAGAGAGTCGGCGTCGGCCTGCAGCGCCACCACCAGGCGGCCCTGCGCGTCGTGCCACTTGAGCGGCAGGTCGTCGGCCTTGGCGGCGCGGAAGGCAGTGCCGAAAGGCAGGAAGACCAGCGGGTATTCAAGCCCCTTGGATTTGTGCACGGTGACGACCTTGACCAGGTCGGCGTCGCTTTCGAGACGCAGCTTGCGGGCCTCGTTCTCGCTCGCGCTGTCCTCGCGCTGCTCGGCCAGCCAGCGGATCAGCGCGTGCTCGCCGTCGAGCTGCGCGCTGGCCTGCTGCAGCAGTTCGGCCAGGTGCAGCAGGTCGGTCAGCATGCGCTCGTCGCCCGCCGCCAGCAGCCGCTGCGGCACGCCGAAGTCGTTCAGCAGGTGGCGCAGCATCGGCAGCACGCCCTGGCGCCGCCAGGTCTGCTGGTAGCGGCGGAACTGGAGCACCCGGGCTTCCCATTGCAGCTCGTCGTGGTTGAGCCGGTCGAGCTCGGGCCAGCTGAGCGCCAGCGCCGCGCTGCCGAGCGCGGCGCGCAGCGGCCGGTCGTCGTCGGGCTCGGCGCAGGCGGCCAGCCAGCGCTGCAGTTCCGCGGCCACCGGACTCTGGAACACCGAGTCCTTGTCGGACAGGTAGACGCTGCGCACGCCGCGCGTGGCCAGTGCCTGGCGCACCGCGCTCGCTTCGCGGCCGCTGTTGACCAGCACCGCGATGTCGCCGGGCTGCACCGGGCGCAGCGCCTCGCCTACCTTGGCGAAGCCGGTGCGGCCCGCCAGGCCGCCGGCGAGCAGCCGCACGATCTCGGTGGCACAGGCGGCGGCCAGCAGGCGCTGGGCCTCGCCGTTGCCGGGCGGGGGATCGCCATCGAGCGTCCAGCAGGTCAGCGCCGGGGCGGGCTCGCCGGCGACGGTCCAGCGCTCGCTGCGGCCCCGGGCCTGGACCGGGAGGAAGGGCAGCGGATTCTCGCCATCGGCGCGAAACAGGAAGGCGCCCTGCCCCGTCTCGCGCGCCTCGGCCTGCAGGAAGACCTGGTTGACGGCCTCGACCATCGCCGGCGTCGAGCGGAAATTGGTGCCGAGCGTGGCGTGCCGGTCCAGGGTGTCGCGCCGCGCCGCCAGGTAGGTGTGGATGTCGGCGCCGCGGAAGGCGTAGATCGCCTGCTTGGGGTCGCCGATCAGCACCACGGCTGTGTCCTGCGCGTTGGCCGCGATGCCGTAGACGGCGTCGAAGATGCGGTACTGGAGCGGATCGGTGTCCTGAAACTCGTCGATCAGCGCGACCGGGAACTGGCGCCGGATCAGGGCCGCGAGACGCTCGCCGTTGGGGCCCTGCAGGGCGGCGTCGAGCCGGGTCAGCAGTTCGTCGAAGCCCATCTGCGCGCGCCGGGCCTGCTCGGCGGCGAGCCGGTCGGCCGACCAGCGGGCCGCATGGCGCAACAGGTCCTGGCGGCCGTCGGGCAAGGCCCTGACGGCGTCCTGCAGGCCGGCCAACGCGTGCAGCGCCGGATGGCGCAGCAGCGCGGCGTCGCCGCTCCAGCCATCGCCCAGTCCGCCCGGCGTGAGGCGCTCCCACGCGGTCCTGGTCAACGACGGCAGCAGCGCATCACCCTCGGCCCAGTCGCGCAGCTTCTGCATCCATTCCTTGCGCTTGGGCAGCTTGCATTGCCTGGCCGCGACCGCGGCCTCGAGCCCGGCCAGCAAGCCGGCGGCCCACCCGTCGTCGCCGGCCCAGGGCGCCTTGAGCACCGACAGCTCGCGACCGGTGTGGGTGCGCGCGCGCTCCAGCGCCATGGCAGGCGGCAAGCCCTCGCCCAGCACCTCGCTCAGGCCGACCAGCTTCTCGACCGCCTTCAGCAAGGCGTCGGGCGTGGCCCACCAGCCATGCACCTGCTGGGCGTCGGCGGGCGCCAGCGGCGTGAAGAAGGTGCGCCAGTAGTCGCGCATGACCTCGGCCTGCAGCTCGCGCTGGTCGGTCTCGAGCGTCTGTGTGAACAGGCTGCCGCTGTCGAAGGCGTGCTCCCGCAGCATGCGGTTGCACCAGCCGTGGATGGTCGAGACCGCGGCCTCGTCCATCCACTCGGCGGCCAGCCGCAGGGTGCGGGCGCAGGCCAGCCATTGCGCTGGCGGATAGCCGGCGCGCAGGTCGTGCAGCAGGTCCTGGCCCGGTGGCTGCGGCGGCACCGTCGCGGGATCCGCCAGGAAGGCCTCGGCCGCCTCGGCCAGGCGGGCCCGGATGCGGTCGCGCAGCTCCTTGGTGGCGGCCTCGGTGAAGGTGACGACCAGGATCTCGGGCGGCGCGAGCGGCCGCGTGAAGGCGGCCTCGCCGCCATGCCCCAGCACCAGCCGCAGGTACAGCGCGGCGATCGTGAAGGTCTTGCCGGTGCCGGCACTGGCCTCGATCAGCCGGCTGCCGCGCAGCGGAAAACGCAGGGGGTCCAGCAAGGAAGGCAAGGTCATTCGGCCTCCTTCGCCGGCGCCCGGCCGACCGCATCGCCCATCGGCTTGAGCAGCGCCAGCGCCCAGCGGGCGAACTCGCCGCCGGCCCACAAGGATTCGAAATCGCGGAACGCGCGGGCCAGATAGGCGTTGCCGTCGCACTCGCCGAACTTGCCGTAGGCCGGGTCGCTGTCTTCATAGCAGGCGCGCGCGGCTTCGCGCGGCGCGCCGGCGCCGATGTCGGCCTGCGTGCCGCCCTTGCCCAGCCAGGCCAGGGCGCTGCGCAGCGCCAGCGGCAACGGCCGGTCCAGGCCCTGCTGCCAGGCGTCGAGCAGCACCGCCCACCAGGCCCGCGCCTGCGACTCGGACAGCGGATGCAGCGTCACGCTGCCGGCCTTGCTGACGATGCGGCTCGTGATCGATCCGCCCTCCAGGTGCGCCGCCACGTGTGCGATCCAGAACGGCACCAGCTTGTCGAGCCTGTAGCTTCGGTCCTTGACCAGGCTGCCGCTGTCCAGCAGCAGGCGGCACCGCTCGCCATTCGCGTTCGCGCGCAGGCCGCCGAGCCAGTCCGCGAGGCGCAGCGGCTCGGGCAGGCCCTCGGGCAGGAAGTCCAGCGCGGCGTCGGGCAGGGGCTCGGGCCATTCGGCCAGCGCCTGCTCGTATTCTGCGAACATCTTTTGCATCGGCTCGGCCAGCCGCTCCTGCACCAGGGCGGCGAAGTGGCCGGCCGGCAGGTCGCCGCGGCGCGCCATCCGGGCGAGCTGCTTGCCCAGCGCCTCTTCGCGCGAGCCGCCGGCCTCGATGGCCGCCCGCTGCGCCTGGATCAGCTCGTTCTGCAGCTGCCAGTTTTCGAGGGCGTCGATGGCGAAGGGCTCCTCGTCCTCGCCGACCGGATCGTCGGCCTCGAAGTGGATGCCCAGCCGCTGGCGGAAGAAGCTCTTCACCGGGTCCTTGAGGAAGTCGGCCAGAAGGCGCAGCGTGAGCGGGCCGTCGAAGCGCCAGGGCGGCAGTGCGTCGGCATCGGCTTGCACCGTTGCCCGGGGCGCCAGGCCGGCCCGCCATTCACGCGCATGGCTGAACAGGCGCGCATCACCGCCGAGCGTGAAGTAGGCCGGATGGAAAGGCTGCAGGCGGTGCTCCACGGTCAGCGCATGCAGCAGCCGCTGGCCAGCCTCGGGCACCGGCGCTTCCTCGTCGCCCGCGAGCCGCCAGCCGGCCGCGAGATGGTCGCGCAGCTGGGCCACCAGCACCGAGGGCGGCCGCTCCGAGTGGTCGAGGATGCTGCGGCCGACCCAGCTGATGTGCAGCTGCTCGCGCGCCGACAGCAGGGCCTCGAGGAACAGGTAGCGGTCGTCCTCGCGCCGCGAGCGGTCGCCGGGCCGCCAGTCATGGCCCATCAGGTCGAAATCCATCGGCACGCGGCTGCGTGGATAGTCGCCGTCGTTCATGCCCAGCAGGGCCACCACGCGGAACGGGATCGCGCGCATCGGCATCAGGGTCGCGAAGGTCACGGCGCCGGCGAAGAAGGGCTGGTTGAGCGTCGGCTGGTCGATCTGCGCCAGCCAGTGCTCGCGGACCACCGACAGCGGAACCGGCTCGGCCATGGCCGCATTGGCGCAGGCGTCGAGCCATTGCTGGAGCGATATCTCGAGCCGCTTCAGCGTGAAGCCGTCGCTGTCCTCGTCGGCGGCGAAGAAGTCGGCCAGCAAGGCCCGCAGCCGGACGCCCCACTCGGCGGGCGCGGCCGGCGTGGCCAGCGTGCGCCAATGCGATTCGAGCGCGGCCAGCAGCTGCACCAGCGGGCCGAGCAGCGCGGCGTCGAGCCCGCCCACTTCATCGAGCGGCTCGACCTCTTCCCAGGCCTCGCCGGTGCCCACCGCGTAGCCCAGCAGCATCCGCTGCAGGCCGAAGTCCCAGCTGTTCTGGGCCAGCGCCCCGGGCAGGTCGAGCTGGCGGCGCTGCTCGGCATGCAGCCCCCAGCGGATGTTGGCGGCCGAGATCCAGCGGTGCAGGAGCGGCAGCTGGTTCTCGTCGATGCCGAAACGGGCCCGCAGGGCCGGCACTTCGAGCCAGTCGAGCAGGTCGCTCACCGCGATGCGCGATTGCGGCAGGGCCAGCAGCTTCTCGAGCGCCCCCAGCAGCGGGTCGTGATGGCGCTGGCCCTGGTCGGCCAGCGTGTAGGGCAGGTGGCGCGGATCGTCGGCGCCGAGCAGGCCGAAGACGGCCTGGATGTGCGGCGCATAGGCCGCCACGTCGGGCACCATCACGATCACGTCGCGCGGCCGCAGCGTCGTGTCGGCGGCGAAGGCCGACAGCAGCTGGTCGTGCAGCACCTCGACCTCGCGCTGCGGACCGTGCGTGACGTGGAAGCGGATCGACCGGTCGGCCCGCGCGTCGAGTGCCGGCCATCTGCCGCGGGTCTCGGCCAGCGGACGCAGGTCGCGGATGTCGTCCTGCAGCTGGCGCAGCAGCGTGTCCTGCGGGTTGGGGTCGAAGCAGTCGATGCGCTGGCCGATGGCATCGAAGTGCTGCGCATAGGACTCCTGCGCATCGTGGGCGTCGAGCAGGCGGATGAAGTCGCGGCCCTGCTTGCCCCAGGCGGCCAGCAGCGGCTGCGCGTGCAGGTGCAGGTTCTCTTCGGCGATCACGCCCTCGCCGCCCGGACGCCGGCGCTGCCGCAGGCGCTCGGCGCGCAGCAGGTCCTTGTCGGCCACGATGTGCGACCAGTCGTGCTCGCAGGGGTTGTGCACGCACATCAGCACCTGCATCCAGCGCGCCAGCGCGCCCAGCACCTCGAGCGACTGCTGCGGCAGCGACGAGACGCCGAACACCACCAGCCGGCGCGGCAGCCCGGCCGGGCGCTCGCCCTGCCAGCCTGCCGCCGCGGCCATGAAGCGCTGGTGCACGGCGGCCCGGCCGTGGGCGGCGCCGGCCGGGCCGACGTCGTCCAGCAGCGCCCGCCACAGGCGCGGCTGCCAGCGCAGTTCGTCGGCCACCGGCTGCTCGCCCGAACGGCTGGCGACGATCCGGTCGTGGCCCTCGGCCCAGCCGGCCAGCCAGTCGGCGCGGTAGACCTGGTACTGGTCGAACAGGTCCGCCAGGCGCTCGGCCAGCTGGTGGCGCTTGCGGAGGTCGGCGTCGTCGGCCAGGAAGCGGCGCAGCGGCGCGAACACCTCCTCTTCGAGCAGCGAGGGCAGCAGGCGCATCAACCGCCACACCAGCAGGGCCTTGTCGAAGGGCGAGGCCGCAGGCACGGCCTGCGTGCCGAGCACCGCCCGGTAGGCCTGCCAGATGAAGGTGGCCGGCAGTTCGGTCTGCAGCGCGGCGGCGATGCCGATGCCGCCCTGGGCCGGATCGCGCGCCAGCGACAGCCTGAGCCACTGCGCCACGCCGTTGCTCTGCACCAGCACCCACTCGTCCTCCAGCGGCGCCAGCGGATGGCGCGCCATCCAGGCGAGCATCAGGTCGCGCAGCGCTTCCGGATGGTTGCTGTGCACGGCCATGAAGCCGGGAGAGAGAGCGGTGTCGGTCATTGCGAGATGTCAGGCCAGCGGGCGGAGCGCCACGCCCATGTCCTGCCAATTCTGCGGGTGGCAGGTGAACAGCAGCACCTGGTGGCGCTGCGCGGCGTCGAAGAGCACGCGCTTCATCTGGGTCAGGCGCGGCGCGTCGCTGTGCACCAGCGCGTCGTCGAGGATCAGCAAGGTCGGCCGGCCAGCCTGCTGCAGCAGGTCGGCGTAGGCGAAGCGGCTGATCAGGCCGAGCTGTTCGCGGGCGCCGAAACTCAGGTCTTGCACCTGCCCCGATTCGGTGGCGCCGTCGGCCTGCGAGCGCACCAGGATGCCCGGGGCGAGGCCGGCGTCGATCTGCACCGTGGCCCCCGGCAGCAGCAGCGGCAGGTAGTGCTGCAGCCGCGCCTGCAAGGGCGCCTGCAGGCGCGCCAGCGTGGCCTGGCGCTTGGCGTCGAGCTTGCTGCACAGCAGGTCGAGCGCCTCGGCGCGGCGCTGCAATTCGGCGTGGCGGCGCCGGGCCTGGCCGAGCCGGCCGGCCAGGGTGTCGCGCTGCTCTTCCAGCCCCTGGGCACCGGCCTGCTGCAGCGTGTTCTCGAGCAGCAGGATGTCCTCCCGCCGCTGCTGATGGCCGCGCGTCATCTGTTCGATGCTGCGCTGCAGGCGGTCGATGTCCTGGGCCACGATGTCGGGCCGGGCCTCGCGCACCTGGGCGTTGGCTTCCTCGATCCGCGCAGCCAGCGCGGCGTGCTCGGCGCCGGTGGCCAGCAGTTGCGCCTGCGCCTCGGACTGGCGCTGCGTGCGGGCCGGATCGGCGAGTGCCGCCTGGGCCGCGAGATGCTCGTGCTGCGCGGTGTCGCGCAGGCTTTGCGCGGCTGCCTGGCGGCGCTGCGCCTGCGCCAGAGCGGTGGCGCTCGCTCCTTCGGTGGCGGTCGCCGCGTCTTGCGCAGCTTCGGCCTGGTCGGCCGGCAGCACGGCTTCGGACGGCACTTCGGGCAGCCGTGCCAGCGCCTCCTGCGCGCCGCGGATGCGCGACTGCGCCACGGCGTGCGCACCCCGCAGAGGCTCCAGCCCCTTGGGCGCGACGATGGCCAGCGCCTGCTCGGCCAGCCGCAGCTGGGCCTCCCGCTCGGCCGCCGCGCCGAGCCGCGCCTGCGCTTCGGCGAGGTCCGACACGCCCTGTGCCTGCAAGGCCGCGCGCAGTTCCCGCTGCGCCTCGTCGTGACTGCGGGCCAGCTGCGCCAGGTCTTCGCCGCCCGGCGTGATGACCAGCTCGCCGCCGCCCGGCAGTCGCAGCGTGGTGGGGGCGTCGAGCAGGCGTTCACCGCGGGCTTGCAGTTCCCCGCTTTCCGCGTGCGTCTTCAAGCCGAGGACCACACCCTCGGGCAGCGCGAACTGCAGCCGGGTGGCGACCGCCTGGCGCCGCAGCGAGGCGTCGCGTTCGGCTCGGTCGAGCTCGATCAGGCGCTGCACCTGGGCCTTGGCGATGGTGGGTACCCCGGCCGCGCCATCGCGCAGCGCGGCCAGGCGCTGCTGCGCCTCCTCGGCCCGCCGCAGCGCGTCCTCGCTGCGGGCCAATTCGGCCTGGGCCTGGGCCACCTGCTGGCGCAGGTTGCCGCGCTGGTCCTCCTGGCGCGCAACGCGTGAGGCTTCGCGGGCCGCGTGAGCACGCGAGCGGGCCGATTCGGCGTGCGCGCGCGCCGTGGCCGCCACGGCATCCGCCGCCTGCAGCTGTTCGGCGGCCTGGGCCAGCGCCTGCTCGCGCTGGGCGGCGTCGGACTGCTGCCGTGCCAGCCCTTCGAGCTCCTTGACGAGCAGCCCGCGCGTGCCGTCGAGTTGCAGCAGCCGGGTCCGGTCGTTCTGCAACCGGGCCTGGCTCTCTTCCAGGACCTGCTGGCGCCGCCGGGCGTCGCCCAACGCCTCGCGAAGCGTTTCCCAGGGCCGCGCCGCCTCGTCGGCCCGATGCTGGAGCCGCAGCGCCGCCAGCGCGTCGACCTGCTGGCGATAGCTGGCGATCTGGACGTCGAGCGCCTCGGCCTGCGACTGCCAGGCGGCGATCGACTCTCCGGCCTCAAGGTAAGCCGCGCGCGGCTTGCCGGTGCTGGTCAGCAGCTCGTTGCGCTGGGCCCGGAACCGGTCCAGAAGCTCGTCGCCACCGGTGGCCGCCAGCGCACCCGCCGCGGCGCCGACCTGCCCCTGCAGTGCATCGTGCAAGTGGTCGCGCGCGGGGTCCACGCTGAGTTCCTGGCCAGTGCCCTGCTCCACCCAGAGCAAGCCCGGAATGCCCCAGTGCTCGGGCTTGCTGGCACCTTTGCTGGCGAAGGCGAAGCCGAAGCGCTGGGCCAAGTGGTCTTCGGCCTCGGTGCCGTCCAGCGTGCGCACGCCGATGCGCAGGGTGCAGCGCTTCTTGCCGAGGAAGCTCTTGACCAGCTGGTGCGGCTGGCCGTCGAGCACGAAGTCCAGCTCGACCTGCGGAGCCGCCCCGCTGCCTTCGCCCCAGGGGCGCAGGTCGTCCACTACGGTGGAGCGGTGGCGCTCGAAGAAGGCGGCGCGGATGGCGCGCACCAAGGTGCTCTTGCCGGCCTCGTTGGGCGCGGTCAGGATGTTGAGTCCGGGCTCGAAGCCGCGCAGTTCCAGCGGCTTGCGAAAGCGCCGCAGCTGCTCGACGCGCAGCCGGGTGATCTGGAGGTTCATGCGGCCGCCGCCTCGATCGGGACGATGGCCACCGCCGGGGCGCGCTGCACCAGCGCCGTGGTCAGCAGGGCCAGCGCCTCCTGGGCGATCCGCGCCTGCGGTTCGGTGCCGCCCTGGGCCTCGCGCAGCTCGGCGATCACCTCGCCCAGGTAGCCGTCGGCCTGCAGGCCGGCGATGTCCTCCTCGGTCGGCACCAGCTGCAGGGCCGACAGGTCGGCCTGCAGGTGGCGCGCCCGCGCCTCGGCGCTGCCGATCGCGGCCTGCAGCCGCTGCCGGCCCGCCAGGTCGATGCGCCCCTGGACCCGCAGGTCGACCACGTCCTGCGCGCCGAGCCCGGCCAGTTCATGCAGCAGGGCGTCGAGATCGCTCGCGACATGCAGCTGGGTCGCCAGCAGATGCCAATGGAACTGGCCGACCGCCAGCGGCGTGACCTGCGGCAGGGCGCCCGGCGCGGCGATCTCCACCAGCAGCGCCTGCCCGGCGTCGTTCGCCTTGAAGCGGTCGGGCTCGGGCGTGCCGGCATACCAGGTGCGGACGTCGATGCGCTTGCAGCCGTGCCAGTCGCCCAGCGCCAAGTAGTCGAGCCTGGCGCTGGCGGCGCGGTCCGGCGCCAGCGGATTGGCCGAATCGATGCCTTCGGCCAGGATGCCCTGCACGCTGCCGTGGCCCAGGCCGATGCGCAGCAGGCCGGCCGGCGTCTCGGCGGCGTCGAACCAGGCCGTGAGGTCGTTGTAGGTGTGACGCTGCGTCAGTGGCGCCGGCAGCACCGCGAAGCCCTGCGCCTCGAACAGCCGCAGCTCGGGCGCCAGCAGCAGATGGGCGTTGGGCGGCACGACGCCGAGCCGCTGGGCGCGGGTCCAGACGCTCTCGGCCAGGGCGGCGTCGTGGTTGCCGGGGATCATGAGCCACGGCCCGGCATAGCCCGCCAGCGCGTTGAACAGGCGGCGCACGGTGCGCTCCGACACGGTCTGGGCATCGAAGACGTCGCCGGCCACCAGCACGGCATCGACCTGGTGCCCGGTGGCCAGCAACGCCAGCCGCTCGACTGCGGCGATGCGGGCTTCGGCGAGGATCGGTGCGTGCTCGGGGTCGAAGGTGGCGAACTGGCGGCCGATCTGCCAATCGGCGGTGTGCAGGAAGCGAGTCATGGTGCGGAGTCCCTTTTCGCTATTACATCATCATTTTGATCACATCAAATCAGCTTTTTGATGTTTTATGGTGACGATCAGGTTACCATCCGGCCATGCCGCCGATTCCCCGCGCCCAGCTCGAACGCCTGTCGTACATCGACTTCCGGCTCTATTTCCTGGGTGAGCTGCGGCGCTCCGACCTGGTCGCCCGCTTCGGCATGGGCCCGGCTGGGGCCACCCGCGACATCGCGCAGTACCGCGAGGCCGCCCCCGGCAACCTCGACTTCGACGGCACCCGCAAGCTCTACCTGCCGAGCGCCGCGTTCAGGCCGCTGTTCGAGCACGCGCCCCAGCGCGTGTTGAGCGCCCTGTCGCAGGGCTTCGGCCAGGGCGCGGCCGAAGACCTGTCGCCGCTGCTGCGCTGCGAGATTCCGACCGCGCTCAGCCGGCCCCGCATGGACGTGCTGGCGCCCGTGACCCGCGCCATCCACTGCGGCAAGGCCGTGCGGCTGATCTACCACTCGATGTCGGGCCCGCCGGGCGAGCGCGAACTGGTCCCTTTCGCCCTGGTCGATTCAGGCGTGCGCTGGCACGTCCGTGCCTTCGACCGCAAGTCGGCCGAGTTCCGGGATTTCGTGCTGACCCGGATCGAGTCGCCGAAGGTGCTCGCCGACAGCGCGGTCGGCCCCCGGGAAAGCGCCGAGCACGATGTCCAGTGGAGCCGGATCGTCGAACTCGAACTGCTGCCGCACCCCTCGCACCCCCGCCCCGACGTCATCCGGCGCGACTACGACATGCCCGACGGGGTGCTGCGCATCCGGGTGCGGGCCGCCAACGCCGGCTACATGCTGCGGCGCTGGAACGTCGACTGCTCGCCCGACCTCAGCCTGCGCGGCCCGGAGTACGCACTCGGCCTGCGCGACCCGCTGGTGCTCTACGGCGCGGCCAACGCGCTGCTGGCGCCGGGCTACCGGCCGCCGGCCCCGGCGACCCCGGCTGATAAACTACCGGGTTCCCGCCAACGCGACGACACCCCCGCATCCAGCCGCTGACGCCCGCTTCGGACGGCCTCGCGCCTGGGCCGGCTGGGCATCGAACAAAGAATCCATGGACTACCCCGGCAACATCTTCGTGGTCGCAGCGCCCAGCGGCGCCGGCAAATCGAGCCTGGTCAAGGCGCTGATGGAGCTCGACTCGGCCGTCCAGCCCTCGGTCTCCCACACCACCCGCCCGCCGCGCGGCCAGGAGAAGCACGGCCGCGAGTACTTCTTCGCCTCCCACCCCGAGTTCGACGCCATGGTCGAGGCCGACGCCTTCGTCGAATGGGCCCATGTGCACGGCCAGCGCTACGGCACCTCCAAGAAGGCCATCGAGGAGCGCATCGCCCAGGGCGCCGACGTGATCCTCGAGATCGACTTCCAGGGCGCGCTGCAGATCCGCAAGACCTTCGCCAACGCGGTGATGATCTTCATCCTGCCGCCGAGCTGGGAAGAACTGCGCTCGCGACTCGAACGGCGCGGCGAGGACAGCGCCTCGATCATCGAATTGCGGCTCCAGAATGCCGCCGAAGAGATGGCGCGTGCATCCGAATTCGACTTCGTTATAATCAACGAGGTATTTGAGCGCGCACTTTTCGACCTGAAAGCGATCGTCCACGCTCAGCGGCTGCGCTACTCCGCACAGCGCCGCGCACGCGCCGACACCTTCGCCGCGCTGAACATCCCCTGAAACGACCCCAAAGTCCGCACCGAAAGATCCTCATGGCCCGCATCACCGTCGAAGATTGCCTCGTTCACATCCCGAACCGCTTCCAGCTCGTGCTGGCCGCCACCTACCGCGCGCGCATGCTGAGCCAGGGCCATGCGCCCAAGATCGAAAGCAAGAACAAGCCGGCCGTGACCGCGCTGCGCGAAATCGCCGAAGGCAAGATCGGCCTCGAGATGCTCAAGAAGGTCCCCGGCTGAGAAGTTGATGCTCACATGCAACAAGGAAGCACCGTACGCGGTGCTTTTTTTGTGGCTGAATGCGACGATTCGGCGGCCACGCTAAAGTGGTACCCATGAGCGCGGTCGTCAAGCCCCTGACCGGGGCATCCCCTGTCCTGCGGCCGAGTCCCGCGGCGCTGAATGCGGCCGCCGCCAGTTTCGCCGCCCTGACCGACCGCCTCGACTATCTCGGCGCCGAGGACATCGACCTGGTCCGCCGCGCCTACCGCTTCGCCGACGAGGCCCACCTGGGGCAACTGCGCAACAGCGGCGAGCCCTACATCACCCACCCGATCGCCGTGGCGGCGCAATGCGCCGAATGGAAGCTGGACGCCCAGGCGCTGATGGCGGCCCTGCTGCACGATGCGATCGAAGACTGCGGCGTCACCAAGTCCGAGCTGATCGAGCGCTTCGGCGCCCCGGTGGCCGAGCTGGTCGACGGCCTGACCAAGCTCGACAAGCTGCGCTTCAACACCCGCGAGGAAAACCAGGCCGAGTCCTTCCGCAAGATGCTGCTCGCCATGGCGCGCGACGTCCGGGTGATCCTGGTCAAGCTGGCCGACCGCACCCACAACATGCGCACGCTGGACGATGCGCCGCGCGAGAAGTGGGCCCGCATCTCGCGCGAGACGCTCGAGATCTACGCCCCGATCGCCCACCGGCTGGGCCTGAACCAGACCTACCGCGAGCTGCAGGACCTGTCGTTCCGCCACCTCCGGCCATGGCGCTACTCGGTGCTGTCCAAGGCGGTGGCGAAGGCCCGCGGACGGCGCCGCGACCTGATCCAGAAGGTGCAGCAGGAGGTCGAGACCTCTTTTGCCGCCGCCGGCATGAGCGTGCGCATCGCCGGGCGCGAGAAGACGCTCTATTCCATCTACCGCAAGATGGACGAAAAGCACCTGAGCTTCGCCCAGGTGACCGACATCTACGGCTTCCGGCTGATTGTGCCGACCGTGATCGCCTGCTACACCGGCCTGGGCATCCTGCACCAGATGTACAAGCCGCTGCCTGGCAAGTTCAAGGACCACATCGCGATCGCCAAGCTCAACGGCTACCAGTCGCTGCACACCACGCTGGTGGGCCCGTCGGGCGTCAACGTCGAGTTCCAGCTGCGAACCGAGGCGATGCACGTGGTGGCCGAGTCGGGCGTGGCGGCGCATTGGCTCTACAAGGCGCAGGAGCCGGCCGCGGCCACCAGCGAGCGGCTCGGCGCCAAGTGGCTGCAGTCGCTGCTCGACATCCAGGACGAGACCCGCGACGCCGCCGAATTCTGGGACCACGTCAAGGTCGACCTGTTCCCCGACGCGGTCTACGTCTTCACGCCCAAGAGCCAGATCATGGCGCTGCCGCGCGGCGCCACCGTGGTCGATTTCGCCTACGCGATCCACAGCAACATCGGCGACCACACCTCGGCCGCCCGCATCAACGGCGACCAGGTCCCGCTGCGCACCGAGCTCAAGAACGGCGACGTGGTCGAGATCATCACGGCGCCGGTGTCCACGCCCAATCCGGCCTGGCTCGGCTTCGTGCGCACCGGCCGCGCCCGCTCCAAGATCCGCCACTACCTGAAGACGCTGGCGCATGCCGAATCCGAGGGCCTGGGCGAGAAGCTGCTGGCGCAGGCGCTGCGCGCCGAAGGCCTCGGCAAGCTGCCCGACGACGACGCCGAGCACCAGGCGCTGTGGGAGAAGCTGCTGCGCTTCACCGGCAACCGCACCCGCTCCGAACTGCTGACCGACATCGGCCTGGGCAAGCGGATCGCGAGCATCGTCGCCAAGCGGCTGATGGCGCTCCTGGCCGAGCGCGGCGAGAAGCCCGATGCCCTGATGCTGAGCCGCGAGCGCTTCACGGCGCATGAAGCGGTCTCGCAGGGGGCGGTCACGCTCGACGGCAGCGAGAACTCCTCGGTGCGTTTTGCGCTCTGTTGCCGGCCGATCCCGGGCGATGCGATCGTCGGCTACCTGGGCCACGGCGAGGGCCTGGTGGTCCACACCGAGGAATGCGGCGTCGGCCAGCGGCTGCGCTACAAGGACAGCGAGCGCTTCTTCGCGGTCGAGTGGGCCGACGAGCCGGTGCGCACCTTCGAGACCGGCGTCGTGGTCACGGTGCGCAACGACAAGGGCGTGCTGGCACGGGTGGCGGCGACGCTGGCCGACGCCGAAGCCGACATCACGCACGTCGAGATGGCCGACGAGACGCCGCAGGATTCGACCGACCTGCGCTTCGTGATCGCGGTGCGCGACCGCAACCATCTCGATGCCGTGCTGCGCGCGGCGCGGCGCACCCCGTCGGTGCTCGCGGCGGCCCGCATGGTGCCCGCGCCCTGAGGCCGGCGGCTTCGACGCCCCGCCGGACCAGCGCCTCCAACGGGTTGCACGCATGGCGCGACCAGGAAGCTCCCCCGCCCTGGCCTGGAGCCCCGCGGCCAAGTCCTTCCACTGGAGCGTCGCCGCGCTGATCCTGCTGCAGTTCGTGCTCGGCTGGCTGGCGGCCAGCTGGCGGCTGTCGCCCACCAAGCTCGATCTCTTCGTCTGGCACAAATCGGTCGGCATGCTGATCCTGGCGCTGGTCGTTCTGCGCCTGCTGAACCGCCTGGCGACCCGCGCTCCGGCGCTGCCGCCCGGCATGCCGGCCTGGGAACGCGCGGCCGCGCACGCCAGCCATGCGCTGCTCTACGGCCTGATGCTGGCCCTGCCGCTGAGCGGCTGGATCGTCAGTGCCGCCGCCGGCGTCCCGTTCCGCATTTTCTGGCGCCTCCCGCTGCCGGCCATCGTCGCGCCCGACCGGCACACCGCCGAGCTCGCCGCGGCCGTTCACCTCGCGCTCGGCATCGCCCTCGTCGCGCTGCTGGTGCTGCACATCGCCGCGGCGCTGCGCCACCACTTCGCGAAGCGCGACGACGTGCTGACCCGGATGCTGCCCGCCAGGACCGCTCGCACATGAACCCGATCGCCGGCTCGATCGTCCTGGCGCTGGCCTTCGCCGCGCTCCAGCCCGCCCGGGCGGCCGACTGGAAGATGGAGCCCGCCGGCAGCCGGCTCGAATTCGCCGCCCAGTTCGAGAAGACGCCGGCGCCGGGCGTCTTCAAGGATTTCGACGTCCGCCTGGGGCTCGACGGCGACAGCCCGGCGGGCGGGCGCCTCGACGTCACGATCCGGATCGCGAGCGCCGACATGGCAAGCGCGGACATCAACAAGGCGATCGCCGGCGCCGAGTGGTTCGATGTCGCCCGCCATCCCGTGGCCGAATTCCACGCCACCGAGATCCGGCGCGCGCCGGCGGGCTCGCCAGCCGGGCGCTTCATCGCGCGCGGCACGCTGGCGCTCAAGGGCGTGACGCAGCCGCTCGAGGTGCCGCTCGCCTGGACCGCGGCGGCCGGCGGCGCGACGCTGGACGGCGAGTTCAGCGTCAAGCGCAGCCTGTTCGGAATCGGGACCGGCGAGTGGGCGGCGACCAGCGTCATCGGCGCCGACGTGAACGTGAAGTTCCACGTTCAATTGCGCGAGGCCCGCTGAAGTGGCCGCGCCGCGCACCGCGGGCATCGCATGGCTGGCCGCGGGGGCCGTCGCGGCCGTACTGGCGGTCGCCGCCTGCGCGCCGCTGGTGCGCGAAACCGCGCCGCCGGCCGCGGCCGCGAAGGGCGCCGTGCCCGAAGGCTTTCCCGCCGAGCACTACGCGCGGGGCGAGGCGGTCTATCGCATCGACAGCGCGCGGTCGCTGGTTGCCATCACCGTGCGGCGCGGCGGATCGCTGGGCCATCTCGGCCACGACCACATCGTCGCCAGCCGCGCCGTGCAGGGCTATGTCGCGCCGCGCGAAGGCCGTGCCGACCTCTTCATCCCGCTGGCCGAACTCACGGTCGACGAGCCGGCGCTGCGGGCCGAGGCGGGCCTGGACACCCAGCCCAGCGAGTCCGACATCGCCGGCACCCGCTCCAACATGCTCGACAAGGTGCTCGAGGTGCAGCGCTTCCCCTTCGCGACCCTCCGCGTCGACCGGCCCGTACCGGATGGGCCGCTGGCCGTCGCGATCATGCTGCACGGCGTGCGCCGCAGCTTCACCGTGCCGGCCCCGGTCGCCCGCAGCCCCGGCGAGATCAGCGTCGCCGGCACCCTGGAGTTCAACCAGTCCGATTTCGGCATCGCTCCCTTCTCGATCCTGGGCGGCGCCATCCAGGTGCAGGATCGGCTGAGCCTGCGCTTCAGCATCCTGGCGACCGCGCCGTCGCCATGAACCGACGAAACGCCGCCTCGCTCGTCGCACTGGGCTGCACGCCGTGCACCTGGACGGCGGCCGAGGCGCAGCAGGTGCGCATCGAGTCCGCCAGCCAGGGCGAAGGGGTCGTGGTCACCGCGTTCGCCGACATGCAGGTGGACCCGCGCACGGCATGGAGCGTGATCTCAGACTACGACCACCTGGCCGAATTCATCCCGGACATGCAGAGTTCGCGGGTGGTGCGGCGCGACGGCGACCGGCTGCTGGTCGACCAGGCCGGCCACTTCGGCTTTCTTTTCTTCCAGCAGGCGGTCGCCGTCCGGCTGGAGGTCGTCGAGTCGCCGCGGCAGCACATCGTCGCCCGCGCGGTGAGCGGCAATCTCCGGCAGATGGAGGGCCGCTACGCCCTGGAAGTGCTCGCCAGCGGCGAGGTGCGGCTCTCCTATGCCGGCCTGCTGGAACCCGAATTCCCGCTGCCGCCGGTGGTCGGGAGAGCGGTGATGCGCCGGGTGATGACGCGGCAGTTCAACGCCCTGGTGAAGGAGATCGTGCGCCGCGACGCCGCCGCGGGCGCGGGGCCGGCACCCCGTTGAAGGGCCGGCCTGCCCATCTGTAACGGGCGGCAACCATCAACACTACAGCCGGGGTGGACGCCCTGTGACGGCCGCGCCCGAGACGCCCATAATCCGCCCTCGGCCAAGCCAGGGGCCGGTTCCGAATCCTGGCGCTCGATGGGGCGATCACGATGAGCTCATTGCAAATGTTCCTGCCGGCATCCGAGCCCGCACGCAGCGAGGCCCTGGCTCTGCTGCAGAAGTCGCACCGCCTGCCGAGGCACCTGGTCCGCGGCATCGTGCCCGGCGGGTTCGGCAAACGGGCCGCCCTCGCGACGGGGCCCGATCAGGTGCAACAGCAGGCTTTCGACACCCCGTCCGAAGCGCAGACCCAGACCGGCTGAGCGCTCGCCCGACGCCGACATGGGTTCGAACGCCGGTATCTTTTGTATCCATTGGCATCCTGACGCACGCACCTCGCCCGGGTGCGTGGGTCGAGATTTTGGCTGTGATACAACCTTCGGCCCATGAGCAAGGCATTCACGAAGGAGAGCGACACCGACAGCGACGACGATGACGGTGGCGCCGCCTTGCCGCCGCTGCCCGCGGGCGGCAAGAACTACATGACGCCGGCCGGCTATGCGCGCCTGCGCACCGAACTGCTCGATCTCATGGACAACGAGCGACCGAAGGTGGTCGAGGCCGTGCACTGGGCGGCCAAGAACGGCGACCGCTCGGAGAACGGCGACTATCTCTACGGCAAGAAGCGGTTGCGCGAGATCGATCGGCGGATCCGCTTCCTCACCAAACGGCTCGAAGTGGCCGAAGTCACCGATCCCTCGGTGCACCATGGCCGCGACCAGGTCTTCTTCGGGGCGACCGTGCGCTACGCCGACGAAAGCGGCGACGAGCGCGAAGTGACCATCCTGGGCATCGACGAAGCGAACAGCGCCGAGGCCCAGGTCAGCTGGATCTCGCCGATCGCACGGGCGCTGCTCAAGGCCAGGGAAGGCGACGTGGTCAAGCTCGCGACCCCTGGCGGCGTGCACGAGGTCGAGGTGCTGGCGGTGCGCTATCCGGCGCCCGCGTCCGGCGCGGATTCACACTGAGGCGCCATGTACTTCTTCAGCGTCGCGGGCTTGATGCTGGTGTTTCCGCTGCTCTCGATCGCGATCGAGGCCAGCGCGGGACATGCGCCCCTCGGCATCATGCTGATCGGCAAGTGGTACGTGTTCTGGGCCGTCGGCCTGCGGCTTCTGCTGGCCGGCATTCGGCAGATCCTTCAGCCGCGCTACACCGCCGAGACCATCCTCGGCATCAAGGGCGACGATGCGCTGCTGCTGGTGCGCGAGCTGGGCTTCGGCAACCTCGCGATCGGCGTCGTCGGCACGCTGAGCCTGTTCTTCGCCGGCTGGGTCGTTCCGGCGGCGCTGGTGGGCGGCCTCTTCTATGGCCTGGCCGGCATCAACCACGCCCTGCAGCGGCACCGCAACGCCAAGGAGAACCTGGCGATGGTTTCCGACCTCTTCGCCGCCGTGGTGCTGCTCGTCTTCTGCGGCTGGTCGACGCTGCACTGACCGGATCAGGCGCTGCCGGGCGCCCCGGGCTCGGGGTCGTGGCAGGCGACGCAGAACTTGTTGCCGTCGGGATCGCGGAAGTAGGCGCCGTAGTAGTGAGGGTGGTACTCGGGCCTCAGGCCGGGCGGGCCTTCGCAACGGCCGCCATGGGCGAGCGCGATCGCGTGGGCGGTGCGCACCCTCGCCCGATCGGCGGCGGCGAAGGCCACCATCTGGCCATTGCCGGGCGCATGCGGTCGGCCGTCGTGCGGCTTGCAAATCACGAAGAAGGGCCGCACGCCACCCGCGGCATGCCAGCCGGCCCAGGGCCGCTCGCGCTCGCAGAAGCGCATCGCGACACCGAGGCTCTCCATGAGCGGACCATAGAAGCCCAGGGCGCGCTCGAAATCGCTCACGCTCACGAAGACATGCGAGAACATCGCGTGCCACTCCCGGTCGGAAATTGGGATGCGCAGTCTGCCGCCAACCGGCCGAGTTGCCAAGGCAAACGAAGAGCGCAGGCATCGCCTACCAGAAGCGCCATCAGGGCCGTGCCGGCCGGACCTCCGGCTCGAGCGGCCCGTGGCCCGACGGCGTCGACCCGAGCCGCCTTCGCAACTCCGCCTCCAGGCGATGCGCCGCCTTCAAGGCATCGGGATCGCCAAGCTCCGCCCGCTTTCGCTGCACATACGCCGCTGCGGCGAGTTCTTCATCGCTCATCGACTCCATCCGCTGATTCTGGCCGCAGCACCTGGCGTGGCCCATAAGCCGTCCGGCCGGGCCGCGATGGCATATCGGCCAGTCCCGGGTTTTCCCTTATTCCTGGGGACAATGCTGGGGAAAACCGTGCCGACTTCGGTCGAGATCGTTGCCTGGCGGGGCCTGCGACACGGTGCCTCCGAAAGCAGCAGATTCAGGGCTGGTTCCGGATCCTGGCGTCGGTGGCCTTCGATGGCGTTGCGACGCTGGTGGCCAGCAGGGCCCAGGCGACGAGGCTGAAGAGCGTTCCGCCCCAGCCGAACCCGGTCCTGCAGTCGACGGCAAAGAACTGCGCCACCAGCGGAAAGCTGTCGACGATGATCATTCCCGTGTAGGCGGGGAGATGGAAGATGTAGACGGCCCAGGCGACGAAATCGCCGAGGGTGATGGCGCCATCGGCGTTGGCGTCGAGCGCCCGCTGGACGGCGTCGCCGGCCCGGGAGCCAACCCACCAGCGGCGGCAGTGCTCGCTGTCGTTGACGATGCGCATTCGGATGCTCTCCTCGAATTCATCATGGCTGTCGCGCACGACGTGCTGCGCAGTGTCGTCGGATGGCAGGCGGATGGCAAAGGGTCGAGGGCAGGGAGTCGGCGGGTGGCGACCCGCGAGTGAAAATACGCGACTTCACCATCGGGGGTGTCTCCCCATCCCACAATAACCTGACCGTCCCCCGACGTCGCCGCCGCGACGGGTGCGCTCGCGGTAGCCGTTGCGGCTGTTGAGACGCTCGGCGGGATTCTTCTCATCGTAGGCCGCGCCGCAGCGGCCTTCGACATCGAGCTCCATCAGGCGCTGAGCCATGAACCGAACCATCTGGCGCAGCACGTCGACGTCCGCTCACTTCTCGGCGAGTTCGGCTGATGCCATAGTGACGGTGGTCATTGTGATTTCCTTTATGGACAGGTTTGGTGGGTCGCACCCCAAACTTATCCGGACTTCACGATGGCCACCCCCGGCGACATCAACACATCAACAGCCCGACGACTCCGCCACAATCCATACTTCAGGTCAACGGCTCTTGCCAACTGCTTCGCCCATTCCGAATTCGCGGATCAACGCTGGTGTCAGGCGTTTCAGGCGTAGCGAATTGCGAACCAGCAAGTAGGGTCGCATCAGCACATTCTTGCGCAAAATGAATGTTCGCCAGATGGAACGCGACAAGCTGTGAGCGTTGCCGTGCCCGATGCGATACACGGATCCAGGGAACGGCAAGAGTTGGAGCGGTGTCCCCGCAGCGACGAGATCTTCCGTAGTTTGACCGTGTTGTCCTAACCAGCGCACATGTGGCCGTGGCGCATCAGCCACCGACAGTGGAATCTTCATCAAGTCCCGATGCAAGATGTGGGTCGTACCGCAGGCCTTGTGGAGCGTCGGGTGGGCGAAAGTCCACTGGCTCCCTTCCGACCAGCAATAACCGTTTCCGATATACCACCCGTGTTCATCTGGATGGCGCGCAGCGAACCCTGCCAAGCGCGAGGACACGAAATCGTCGTCATCAACCACCATGTAGTAGTCACTATCGGGGGCGTGTACCAAGCCCGCTGCGACGCGCTGGCCCTTGTCGTACCTGAATATTTCGAACTTGTCCTCCGGTGTCGGAACATTTACGTCATGCGCCGGATTTGGCGGGAAATCGACCCAAGCCACGCTGAATCGCGGCGGCAAAGGCGGCAAGTCCGAGCCAGC
This sequence comes from Variovorax sp. 10N432, assembly GCF_056394465.1. Lineage (NCBI taxonomy): Bacteria > Pseudomonadati > Pseudomonadota > Betaproteobacteria > Burkholderiales > Comamonadaceae > Variovorax > Variovorax sp. 10N432. The sequence goes on along the minus strand of NZ_JBFTHX010000015.1, from coordinate 78,661 downwards.
ATTTGCGACCACGACCGCGCGCCACTCATCTGACTCCTGACCAGCGATTGAGGTGGCCGTTTGTTTGAGTACCTGTTTGACACGCGACCAGTCCCGCGCATTTTGCGGATGTCGTACAGGCACGATGAAGGTCAGCATTGAAAGAACCCAATGGGCATATGGAAGTGACTGCGCGTGCAGTTTCGACGAGAAACGTATCGAGACGTTAATTCGGTAGCGGCGGTTATAACCGATCGCGCTCAAGAAACAATACGGAAGTTCACATTCTTAATGCTTGAGTCACCGCCTTGGAGGGAGCAATACCATTTCATGGCACTTCGTGCGCAAAGCCACCGGCACGCAGCGCCGCCATCTGAGCGACGATGCGCGGCTTGCTCATGATCGGCCAGTTGTCACCCGCCGCAGTCACCGCTGCGAGCGGTTCTTTCATAGAGCGCGTCGAATACTTGATGCGGGCGTGGTTCTCGCATGCAAGGAACGTGGAGAGCGCTTCGGTTCTAAACCGGCGGAGAACTTCGTCGTCGACCTCCGCGAGCTTGAGATGCGTGTCTGCCGCCGCGGGTGTCTTGGGGCGCACGTTGGCCCGCTGCGCTTCTCTGGCAGCCAGAACCTGCGCGGGCAGAATTCCTGTGGCCATGGAGCGCCGCCTACCGAGGGGATGACAACAGCGAAAGAGATTCTGCACGGATGCACCCTTTGGATGAGGGTGCTGTGTGAAACAGGAAAGCCCCTGATTTCTTTAACAAAATCAGGGGCTTACTGAGAGTTGGTGCGGCTGGCAGGAATTGAACCCACGACCCCTTGGTTCGTAGCCAAGTACTCTATCCAACTGAGCTACAGCCGCACAGCTTGCGATTATAGCATGCATTTCAGCTACCTTTCCAGCCTGAAGCCGGAATGAAGCTCAACGACATGCGGACGGTTCGTCCCGGGCTGTCACCGGGGAAGACCGAGTCTGCGAAGACTCTCGATCGCGCATGGAGTCTAACCCATGCGTCGCGAGGAGTCGGGTGGTAGGCCGTCCTGGGCTTGAACCAGGGACCAACGGATTATGAGTCCGCTGCTCTAACCAACTGAGCTAACGGCCCACGCGCCAGGGATTCTAGTGGGCCCGGCGCCCTTCCCTACTTGCGGTGGCTCAGCGCGTTGGTGACCAGCTTCGACGTGATGTCGACGATCTGGATCATTCGCTCGTACGGCATCCGGGTCGGGCCGATCACGCCCAGCGTGCCGACCACCTGGCCATCGACCTCGTAGTTCGCGCTGACGATCGACAGGTCGTCGAAGGGCACGACCTGGCTTTCGCCGCCGATGAAGATGCGCACCCCCTCGGCCTGGCTCGAGACATCGAGCAGGCGCATCAGCTGCGTCTTCTGCTCGAACAGCTCGAAGGCGCGCCGCAGGTGGCCCATGTCGCTGGAGAAATCGGTGACCGCCAGCAGGTTGCGCTCGCCGGCGATGACGACTTCGTCCTGGGCCTCGGTCATGACCTCGGAGCTGACCTGCACCGCGGCCTGCATCAGCGCCGCGATCTCGCCGCGCAGCTGCTCGACCTCGGACTGCAGACGGTCGCGCACCTGCTCGATCGACAGCCCGGCGAAATGGGCGTTGATGTAGTTCGCGGCCTCGACCAGCTGCGACTGCGTGTAGTCGACCTCGGGGAAGATGACCCGGTTCTGGACGTCGCCGTCGGGCGCCACGATGATCACCAGCAGCCGGCGGTCCGACAGCCGCAGGAACTCGATCTGCCGGAACACCGAGGCCCGCCGCGGCGCCATCACGACACCCACGAACTGCGACAGGTTCGACAGCAGGTGGGCCGCATTGGCGATCACCTTCTGCGGCTGGTCGGCGGCCAGGCTCGGGGCCGACGCGAACTGCTCGCGCTCGGCGGTCAGCATGGTGTCGACGAAGAGGCGGTAGCCGCGCGCGGTCGGGATCCGACCCGCCGACGTGTGGGGGCTTGCGATCAGCCCCAGCACCTCGAGGTCGGACATCACGTTGCGGATCGTCGCCGGCGACAGATCCAGGCCCGGCGCACGGGAAAGCGTGCGCGAGCCGACCGGCTGCCCGTCGGCGATATAGCGCTCGACGAGAGTCTTCAACAGCAACTTGGCACGGTCGTCCAGCATCGAATGATTTTAATGTTGTAATTTGTGAATGAGCTCCCGCTTTCGGCATGTCGCACTGATCGGTAAATACCAGGCCTCCGGCGCCCGGGCGCAGTGCGGCGCGCACGACGACGTGATGGAAGGCATCGGCACCTTCCTCGAATCGCAGGGCTGCAAGGTGTTCGTCGAGAAGTCGCAGACCCAGCCGGTCGAAACCGGCCCCTACCCGGCGCTGACGGTCGAGGAGATCGGCCAGCAATGCGACCTGGGCCTGGTGGTCGGCGGCGACGGCACGATGCTGGGCATCGGCCGCCAGCTGGCGCCGCACGACGTGCCGCTGATCGGCATCAACCGCGGCCGCCTCGGCTTCATCACCGACATCTCGCTCGACAACTACCAGGCGACGCTGATCCCGATGCTGGCCGGCGAGTACGAGGAAGACCTGCGCACCCTGATGCAGGCCAAGGTGATCCGCGACGGCCAGTCGGTGTTCGACACCCTGGCCATGAACGACGTGGTGGTCAACCGCGGCGCCACCTCGGGCATGGTCGAGCTGCGGGTCACGGTCGGCCGCCATTTCGTCGCCAACCAGCGCGCCGACGGCATGATCATCTCGACGCCCACGGGCTCGACCGCCTATGCGCTCTCGGCCGGCGGGCCGCTGCTGCATCCGGCGGTGCGCGGCTGGGTGCTGGTGCCGATCGCGCCGCACACGCTGTCGAACCGCCCGCTGCTGCTGCCCGACGCCGACGAGGTCACGATGGAACTGGTGGGCGGTCGCGATGCGAGCGCCAATTTCGACATGCAGTCGCTGGCCTCGCTGGCCATCGGCGACCAGGTGATGGTGCGCCGCTCCGACTACCGGGTGCGCTTCTTGCACCCCAAGGGCTGGAGCTATTTCGATACCTTGCGCAAGAAACTGCATTGGAACGAAGGGGGATCTTGAGATGGCGTTGAGGCGCATTGCGCTGCGGGACTTCGTGATCGTGCGGGCCCTCGAACTCGATTTCTCGGCCGGATTCACGGTGCTCACCGGCGAGACCGGTGCCGGCAAGTCGATCCTCATCGATGCGCTGCAGCTGGCGCTCGGCAACCGGGCCGATGCCGGCGCGGTGCGCGAGGGTGCCGAACGGCTGGACGTCAGCGCCGAGTTCGACGCCGACCCGGACCTGGCCGGCTGGCTGGACGAAGGCGGCTTCGAGGCCGGCGACGCCCTGCTATTGCGCCGCACGGTCGACCTGCAGGGCCGCAGCCGCGGCTGGATCAACGGCAGCCCGGCAACGGCCACCCAGCTGCGGGAGCTCGGCGACCGGCTGCTGGACATCCATGGCCAGCACGCCTGGCAGAGCCTGACCCGCCCCGATGCCGTGCGCGGCCTGCTGGATGCCTATGCCGGCGTCGACACCGGTGCGCTCGACAGCGCCTGGCAGGCCTGGCGGCAGGCGATCGGCGCGCTCGAAACCGCCCGTTCGGCCCAGGATTCGCTGCAGCGCGAGCGCGAGCGCCTCCAGTGGCAGGTCGCCGAGGTCGCCAAGCTGGCGCCGGGCGAGGACGAATGGGAAGAGCTGTCGGCCAGCCACACCCGGATCTCGAATGCCCAGGCCCTGATCGATGCCGCCGAAGGCGCCGCCAGCGCCCTCGAGGACGACGACAGCGGCGCCCTGGCGGCCCTGAGCCGCGCCGTCGCGCTGCTGCAGAACTGCGAGCACATCGAGCCCGAATTCAAGGCGCTGGGCGAGGTGCTGGCCTCGAGCGTGGCGCAGGCATCCGATGCCGCGCATTCGCTTCACAGCTACCTGCGCCAGGCCGACACCGACCCCGAGCGGCTGGCCGAACTGGACGAGCGCATGGGCAGCTGGATGTCGCTGGCGCGCCGCTACCGGCGTCCGCCGGCCGAGCTGCCGGCCCTGCTGGCGGGCTGGCAGGCCGAACTGAAGGCCCTCGATGCGCAAAGCGACCTCGACGCGCTGGAGCGCACCGAACAATCGGCGCAGCAGGCCTACCTGAAAGAGGCCAAGGCGCTGGCCAAGGCCCGCAAGCAGGCGGCGCCGAAGCTCTCGCAGGCGGTCACGCAGGCGATGCAGGAGCTCGGCATGAAGGGCGGCCGCTTCGAGGTCGCGCTGCAGCCGCTGGCGCAACCCGGCCGCGCCGGCCTCGAGGAGATCGCCTTCCTGGTCAGCGGCCATGCCGGCAGCACGCCGCGCTCGATCGGCAAGGTGGCGTCCGGCGGCGAGCTGTCGCGCATCGCCTTGGCCATTGCAGTCACGACCAGCGAACTCGGCGCCGCCCAGACCCTGATCTTCGACGAGGTCGATGCCGGCGTCGGCGGTGCGGTGGCCGAGACCGTCGGCCGGCTCATGAAGCAGCTCGGCCGCGACCGCCAGGTCCTGGCCGTGACCCACCTGCCGCAAGTGGCGGCCTGCGCCGACCACCATCTCGTGGTGGCCAAGCGGCAGACCGCCGCCAAGGGACAGGCCACCGCACGCACCGAAAGCAGCGTCGCGGTGCTCGACGCCGAGGGCCGGGCGCAGGAAGTCGCACGGATGCTCGGCGGCGAACGCGTCTCGCGCACCTCGCTCGCCCATGCGCGCGAGATGCTGGGCCAGAAGACGGAGGCCGCGGCATCGTGAACCTCGAACTGGTCCTCATCACCGGGATGTCCGGTTCCGGCAAGTCCGTCGCGCTGCACGCGCTCGAGGACGCCGGCTACTACTGCGTCGACAACCTGCCGCCCGAATTGCTGTCGCCCTTCATCGCGCTGCAGCAGCAGCAGCAGGCCACCAAGGTGGCGATCGCGATGGACGTGCGCAGCGGCGTCTCGCTGCCGCTGGTGCCGCAGCAGCTGGAGGCGCTGCGCCAGCAGGGCGTTTCGCTGCGCTCGCTGTTCCTCGACGCCACCACCGATGCGCTGGTGCGCCGCTATTCCGAAACGCGGCGCCGCCATCCGCTGTCGCGCCAGGAAGGCCGCACCGACATGCCCGAGCAGCAGCGCGTGTTGATGCAGGCGATCGAGCTCGAACGCGAGCTGCTCGCCGACCTGCGAGACGGCGCCGACGTCGTCGACACCAGCATCATCCGGCCGCCGCAGCTCCAGAGCTACGTCAAGGCGCTGATCTCGGCGCCCGACAGCGCGCTGACCCTGGTGTTCGAGTCCTTCGCCTTCAAGCGCGGCGTGCCGCTCGATGCCGACTACGTGTTCGACGTCCGCATGCTGCCCAATCCGCACTACGTGCCGGCCCTGCGCGCCCTGACCGGGCGCGACACGCCCGTGATCGAGTGGCTGCGCGAGCACGAGGACGTGGCGCGCATGTACGGCGACATCGAGCAGTTCCTGCAGCGCTGGCTCGATGCCCTGGCGCGCGACCATCGCAGCTACGTCACGGTGGCGATCGGCTGCACCGGCGGCCAGCACCGGTCGGTGTTCCTGGTCGAGCAGCTGGCGCGCGGCTTCGGCGAACGCTGGGCGGCGCTCAAGCGCCATCGCGAACTCGACGGGGCCTGAGCGTCCAGCCTCAGCCGGGCTCGCTGCCCAGCAGCTTGCGCACCGGCGCCGGAAGCCCCAGGCCGCGCCACTCGGCGCCCGCGAACCAGCCGCCCGTGTCCGCCAGCGGCCGCACGCCGCGGCTCTCGACGGCGACCGGATGCAGATGCAGGTCCTTGTGAGTCAGCACATGCACGAAGGCCGGTTCGTCGCGGGCGCCGGCGCGGTCCCGGGCACCCAGCGTCTCCAACAGCGCCTCGCGGCTGTCGAACACCGGCAGGCTGTAGAGGCCGGCCCAGATCCCGCGCGGGGGCCGCTTTTCCAGCCACACGCGCCCATCGGCGTCGTGCGCCAGCAGCATCCAGAGCGACTGCGCGCTGCGCCGCAGCTTGCGGGTCTTGACCGGGTAGCGCTCGGGCGCACCCTGCTTGCGCGCCGCGCACAGGTCGCTCACCGGGCAGATCATGCAGCTCGGCTTGCGCGGCAGGCAGACGGTGGCGCCCAGGTCCATCAGCCCCTGGGTGTAGCGGGCGATGGCCTTTCGATCCTCGGCCGGCGGCAGCAGCCCGGTGGCCTCGTTCCACAGCAGTCGCTCCTGGGCAGCCGACGACAGGTCGCCGTCGAAGGCCAGCAGCCGCGTGAGCACCCGCTTGACATTGCCGTCGAGGATCGCAACCCGCTCGCCGAAGCAAAAGGCCGCGATGGCCGCGGCGGTGGAGCGGCCGATGCCCGGCAGGCTCTGCAACTCGGCCGCGTTGCGCGGGAATTCGCCGCCGAAGCGCGAGACTACCTCCTGCGCGCAGCGGTGCATGTTGCGCGCGCGGCTGTAGTAGCCGAGCCCGCTCCAGAGTCCGAACACCTCGTCCTCGGTGCCCGCGGCGAGCGCGGCCACGTTCGGAAACCGGTCGAGAAAGCGCGCGAAGTAGCCGAGCACGGTGCTCACCTGGGTCTGCTGCAGCATCACCTCGGACAGCCAGACGCGATAGGGGTCACTGGTGTTCTGCCACGGCAGTTCGCTGCGGCCGTGGCTGGCCTGCCAGGCGACGATCCGCCCGGCAAAGTCCACGACTCTTCCCTGCGGATCTTCAGGCGACAAGTTCGGTCCGCGCCGCGGGGGCGTGCGGCGCTTCGTTGCTCGCGAGCAGGGTGGTGAGTTCGGCCAGCCGCCGGTGCAGCTCGCCCAGGTTGGCTTCCTGCGCCGACAGCTCGGCCAGGCGCTCGTCGAGATTGCCCGCCGCGCCCTGGATGCGCTCCACGGCCTCGATGCGCTTGGTGAAATTGCGGCGCCGTTCCTTGAGCTGGGCGTCGAGCTGGGCGCCGGCGCCTTTGCTCCAACGCTCCACCTCGGTCATGGCCGCCTCGTTGACCACCCGCAGCCGGCTCGCCAGCGCACGCACCAGCTTGTCGCAGAAGTCGGGCTGCGCCAGCTTGAGCATGTTGCCCACGCCCAGGTAGTGGATATGACTGCGCTCGATCTGGTCGAGCTGCTGCTCGAAGCCCGACAGGTCAGGCTCGGGCGGCGCCTGCAGCGTGAAGCCGTGTTCGGCGTTGAGCTGCCGGAAGGTGGCGTGCAGCATCGACTGGATCTCGGCGCTGGTCGCCTGCACTTCGCGCAGGTTGTTGCGCAGCGACTCGAAGGTCTCGCCATACACCTTGCGCACGCTGAACTTGATGCCGCGGCGCTTCAGCGCGGCCGACAGGCGGCCCATGTCGGCCTTGAGCGCGGTGCTGCCGAGCACCGCATAGACCTCGCGCAGCAGCTTGCCCTGCACCGAGCGCAGCGCCAGGATGCGGGTGTTGCTGCCTTCGAACTCGGTCTGCTCGGCCTCGATGCGGCTGCGCATGTGGCGGATCACCGATCCGTTCTTGCCGCGCAGGCCCTGCAGCTCCAGCGCCTGCTCGGACAGGTCGCGCTGGCGCACGTTGAGGATGCGCGCCGCCTCGGTCCTGAGCGCGACGATGCCGGCGTCGACGGCAAGCCGCAGCATGGTCTCGCGCTTGCCCAGCAGGCCTTCGCCGAGCACGGCCTCGAGCGCCGGCAGCCGGCTCGCCTGCAGCAGCGGCACGTCGCGGCGGATCTTGGCCTGCAGCCCCTTCTGCGCCGACACCGGCAGCACCTGCGTCAGCGGCACGCCCAGCAGTTCGGCCGCGCCCTTGCGCTGGCGCTGGATCTGGGCATCGATCTGGGCCGGCGTGCTCAGGATGTCCCACATCGTGTCGATCTTGTTCAGCACCACGATGCGGGTTTCGCTCAGGTCACCCTCGGTGACCAGGTGCTGGCGCCAGATGGCCAGGTCGGAGCGGGTCACGCCGGTGTCGGCACCGAGGATGAAGACCACCGCATGGGCCTGTGGAATCAGGCTCACCGTCAGTTCGGGCTCGGCGCCGATCGCGTTCAGTCCGGGCGTGTCGAGGATCACCAGGCCCTGCTCCAGCAGCGGGTGCGGCATGTTCAGCACCGCGTGGCGCCAGCGCGGGATCTCGACCCGGCCATCGGCATCGGGCACCGGGTTGTCGTCGGGTACGTCGTCGCTCCAGAAGCCGAGCGCGCGCGCTTCCTCGAGCGGCACCCAGCGCACCTCGGCGACCTTGCCCATCGCCTGCGACAGCAGTTCGGCGTTCTCGACGTCGATCGCGATCTCGGTCCAGCGCTCGGGCTCGTCGCGCCAATGGGCGAGCGAATGGGCCTCGAGCCGGGTTTCGATCGGCAGCAGGCGCAGGCTCGGCTGCAGCGCCGGGTCGTAGCCCAGCTCGGTCGGGCACATGGTCGTGCGGCCGGCGCTGGCCGGCATGATCCGGCGCCCGTAGCCGGCGAAGAAGATGGCGTTGATCAGCTCGGACTTGCCGCGCGAGAACTCGGCCACGAAAGCGACCATGACCTTGCTGGTGCGCAACTGCGACTCCAGGTCGCGCAGCCGCTCGGCGACGCTCTGGTTCAGCAGGTCGTTTTCGTTCAGCCAGCGGGACAGCCACTTGAGGCGGTGCGCGAAATTGCGCCGCCAAGCGCCGTGCTTGTCGAATTGCTGATTGAAGGAATCGGTCAAAGCAGGGTTTGTAAGGGCGACTTACAAAATATAGCATCGCAGGCTGCGTACCGCGTCATTCGCCGTTGGGATTCAGTGCTTTTGGCACACTGGGCAGAAATACGTGGCCCGCTGGCCCTGGCGCATCATCCGCACCGGTGTCGCGCAGACCCGACACGGCTCGCCCTTGCGCCCGTAGACCGTGGCCTCGAGCTGGAAATAACCGCTCTGGCCGTCGACATTGGAGAAATCGCGCAGCGTACTGCCGCCGCGCTCGACCGCTCGCGCCAGGATGTCGCGCACCGCCGCATGCAGGCGCAACGCCCTCGGCCGGCTGATGCGCGCGGCCGACAAGGTCGGCCGGATGCCGGCCAGGAAGAGGGCTTCCGAGGCGTAGATGTTGCCCACGCCCACCACCACGTCGCCGGCCAGCAGCACCTGCTTGATCGGGGCCCGGCGACGGCGCAGGCCGGCATGGAAGGCCGCGAAGTCGAAGCCGTCGCCCAACGGCTCCATGCCGAGTCCGCCGAGCAGCTTGCGCGCCAGCGGCGAAGCCTCGTCCTCGACGTAGACCACGGCGCCGAAGCGGCGCGGGTCGTTGAGCCGCAAGGTGCCGCGGCTGGTGACGAGGTCGAAGTGATCATGGGTGCCGGGCGCCGGCAAGGCGGTGTCGAAGCGCAGGCTGCCCGACATGCCCAGGTGCATCAGCAGCAGGCCGGCGTCGAGGTCGACCAGCAGGTACTTGCCGCGCCGGCGCACGCCGAGCACGCTGCGCCCCACCAGGTCGCCAGGCTCGACCGCCAGCGCCCAGCGCAGCGGCTTGCCGACCCGCACCGCCTCGATCCGGGCGCCCGCGATGCGATCCGCGAATCCGCGGCGGGTGACTTCGACTTCGGGGAGTTCTGGCATGGGCGGGCAGGCTGACACGAAAAAACGCCGGCGTTGAGACCCCACGTCCCATGGCGCAAAAGCCTTGGATTATTATGGCTGCGATGACCTTCACGCTCCGCCGATCCCGCCTTGCGGCGGCCGCTTTCCTGGCCCTGATCGCGCTTGCGGCGCAAGGCCAGACCCCGCCCCCCGCCCCTCTCGTCGATCCGGCACGAGCTGCGGCAACGCCGGAATCCGCCAAGTCCAGCGCCCCCGCCCAGCCCTCGGCGATGACCGCCGACCTGTTCTACGAAGTGCTGCTGGGCGAGCTCAGCGCCCGCTCCGACCCCGGCGCCGCCTACGGGCTGGTGCTCGACGCCGCCCGCCGCGCCCGCGACGGCAAGCTGTTCCAGCGCGCGGTCGAGATCGCACTGCAGTCGCGCTCCGGTGACTCGGCCCTGGAAGCCGCCCGGGCCTGGAAGGACAGCCTGCCCGAGTCGCGCGAGGCGCGCCGCGTCGAGCTGCAGATCCTGATCGCGCTGAACCGCATCGCCGATACGGTCGAGCCGCTGCGGGCCGAGATCGCCGCCACGCCGCAGATCGAGCGTCCCTTCCTTTTCGCCGTGATCGCCCGCAACTATTCGCGGGCCACCGACAAGAAACTCGCCGCCTCGGTGGTCGAGCAGGCGCTGGCCGACGAACTGGCGAACCCCGCCACCGCGGGCGCCGCCTGGGCCACCGTCGGCCGGCTGCGGCTGGCCGCCGGCGACACCTCCGGCGCGCTCGATGCGGCCATCAAGGGCCAGCAGCTGGATCCAGCCTCCGAAGGCCCGGCCATGCTGGCGCTCGAGATCATGGATCCGAGCCAACCGCTGGCCGAACCGATCGTCAAGCGCTACCTCGCCGGCCCCAAGGTCCTGCCCGAAATGCGCGTCGGCTACGCCCGCGCCCTGGTCGAGGGCCGCCGCTATGCCGAGGCCTCGAGCGAACTCGCCGCCCTCACCGCGGCCCGCCCCGATCTGCCCGAACCCTGGCTGCTGCTCGGCAGCCTGCAGACCCAGGCGCGCCAGGACAAGGCGGCCGAAACCTCGCTCAACCGCTTCATCTCGCTCGCGCCCGACATTCGCGACCCGGAAGGGCGCGAGCGCGGCCTGACCCAGGCCTACCTGCTGATGGCGCAGCTGGCCGAGCGGCGCAAGGATTTCACCGCTGCCGACGGCTGGCTGGCCCGCATCGACAGCACCGACGACCTGGTCGGCGCCCAGGCGCGCCGCGCCGCGCTGCTGGCCCGCCAGGGCAAGCTGCCGCAGGCCCGCGAACTGGTGCGCAGCCTGCCCGAACGCACCGCCGACGAAAAGAAGCAGAAGTTCCTCACCGAAGTTCAGCTGCTGCGCGACGCCAAGCAATACCAGGCCGCTTTCGACATGCTGGCCCAGGCCAGCGCCGCGGCACCGAACGACGTCGACCTGATCTACGACCAGGCCATGGTGGCCGAGAAGCTCAATCGCCTCGACGAGATGGAGCGCCTGCTGCGCCGGGTGATCGAACTCAAGCCGGACAACCAGAACGCCTACAACGCGCTCGGCTATTCACTGGCCGATCGCAAGGTGCGGCTCGAAGAGGCGCGCACGCTGATCCAGAAGGCCGTGCAGCTGGCGCCCGAAGACCCGTTCATCGCCGACAGCCTGGGCTGGGTCGAGTACCGGCTCGGCAACACGACCGAGGCGATGCGCATCCTCGAAGATGCCTACAAGCGCCGGCCCGATCCCGAGATCGGCGCCCACCTGGGCGAGGTGCTGTGGGCCGCCGGCCAGCGCGATCGCGCGGTGAGCATCTGGAAGGAAGCGTCGCTCGCGGATGCGGACAACGAGACGCTGCAGGAAACGCTCAAGCGCCTGCACGTGAAGCTTTGAACCGGCGTGGGTTGCTGCTGGCCGGCGGCGCCGGCCTGCTTGTGCTGGCGGGCTGTGCGAGTCCGGGCGGCGCGCCCGGACCCGGCGCCACCAGCGAGGCATGGAGCGGGCGCCTGTCGCTGCGCCTCGAGGGCGACGCCAGCCAGAGCTTCTCGGCGCTGTTCGAACTGCGCGGTGCGCCGCGGGCCGGCGACCTGATCCTCACGAGCCCGATCGGCAGCACCCTGGCCCAGCTCCACTGGGCACCCGGCGAGGCCGTGCTCAGGAACGGCAGCGAAACCCGCCGCTACGATTCGGTCGATGCGCTGATCGAGGCCGCCACCGGCGCCGCGATCCCGGTCGGCGCCCTGTTCGCCTGGCTGGCCGGCCGCGACGAGCAGGTGCCCGGCTGGCGGCCGGATCTGTCGCAAGTGGCTGCGGGCCGCCTGCAGGCGACGCGCGAATCACCGAGGCCCCGGGCCGACCTGCGGATCGTCTTCGAACGCGCATGAAGGCGCTCTACGACCTGCCGGCACCGGCCAAGCTCAATCTCTTCCTGCACATCACGGGCCGGCGCGCCGACGGCTACCACCTGCTGCAGTCGGTCTTCATGCTGATCGACTGGTGCGACACGCTGCATGTCGAGCGGCGCGCCGATGGAGTGATCACCCGCGAGGACCTGACCACCCCGCTGCCGGCCGACGACCTGGTCGTGCGCGCGGCCAGGGCCTTGCAAGCCGAGGCGCGAACGCCGCTGGGGGCCCACATCGGGGTCGCCAAGCAGGTGCCGGCCCAGGCCGGCATGGGCGGCGGCTCCTCCGACGCGGCCACCTGCCTGCTGGCCCTCAATCGTCTCTGGGGGCTGGACCTGCCGCTCGCGACGCTCGAGCGCATCGGCCTCGCACTGGGCGCCGACGTTCCTTTCTTCCTGCGCGGACGCAACGCCTGGGTCGAGGGAATCGGCGAGATAATCACGCCCGTCGAGCTCCCGCCGGGCTGCTTCGCGGTCGTGAAACCGCCCGAGGGACTCGATACGCTACAGATTTTTTCAGCAGAGGATCTGCAACGCGCAACTCCTACTGCTATAATCTCGGGCTTTGCTGCACATAGCGAATCGCGTCAGGGCCAGATCGAAAAAAGATGGGGCTTTGGCAGAAACGACCTGCAGCCAGTTGCCCAGCGGCTTTGTCCCGCGGTCACCGAAGCCATCGAATGGCTCGGCCACCAAGGACTCGAAGCGCGGATGACCGGTTCGGGAAGTTCGGTGTTTGCAGCGATGCCGCATGACGCGGAACTGGCCGAGGCCCCCGAGGGCTGGCAGGTTCGCAAATGCAGCAACCTGGCCGTTCACCCCCTCGTGGGTTGGGCGGTCTGAGAAGATAATCAGGTCGCTCACGCGATCTGATGCGACATATATCGGTTGGCGACATTGGTCGTCGACCCGTGTAGGGGAGTCGCCAAGCTGGTTAAGGCACTGGATTTTGATTCCAGCATGCAAAGGTTCGAATCCTTTCTCCCCTGCCAAATTCACTCACGAGAATTTTGGCGGCTCTCCCGAAAGAGCCAATTCGCATTGCCGGGACGCACTCATGCAGGCTCAACACCCTGACTTCATGGTTTTCACCGGCAACGCCAATCCGGGCCTTGCCGCCGAGATCTCGCACAACCTGGGCACGTCGCTCGGCGCCGCGCGGGTCGGGCGCTTCTCCGACGGCGAAGTCACCGTCGAGATCAACCAGAACGTCCGCGCCCGCGACGTGTTCGTGGTCCAGTCGACCTGCGCCCCGACCAACGAAAACCTGATGGAACTGCTCATCATGGTCGACGCGCTCAAGCGCGCATCGGCCGAGCGCATCAGTGCCGTGATCCCCTATTTCGGCTATGCGCGCCAGGACCGCCGTCCGCGCTCCAGCCGGGTGCCGATCTCGGCCAAGGTGGTGGCCAACCTGCTCGAGACCGTGGGCGTGGCCAGGGTGCTCACCATGGACCTGCACGCCGACCAGATCCAGGGCTTCTTCGACATTCCGGTCGACAACATCTATGCCTCGCCGGTGCTGCTGGGCGACCTGCGCCAGAAGAACTACGAAGACCTGATCGTGGTCTCGCCCGACGTCGGCGGCGTGGTGCGTGCCCGGGCGCTGGCCAAGCAGCTCAATTGCGACCTCGCGATCATCGACAAGCGCCGCCCGCGCGCCAACGTGAGCGAAGTCATGCACGTGATCGGCGAGATCGACGGCCGCAACTGCGTGATCATGGACGACATGATCGACACCGCCGGCACGCTGGTGAAGGCGGCCGAAGTCCTGAAGGAACGCGGCGCCAAGAAGGTCTATGCGTATTGCACGCACCCGATCTTCTCGGGCCCCGCCATCGAGCGCATCGCCCAGGGCTCGGCGCTCGACGAAGTGGTCGTGACCAACACGATCCCGCTGTCCGACGCCGCCGTCGGCTGCACCAAGATCCGCCAACTGTCCGTGGCGCCGCTGATCGCCGAAACGATCCAGCGCATCGCCAAGGGCGAGTCGGTGATGAGTTTGTTCTCGGACCAGGAAAACCTGTTCTGAGCAAAGAGCCGGGCTTCCCGCAGCGGAAGCCCATTTTGAAAACCGGAGCCGCACTGGTCGCGGTCGGCTTCCACAGGAGTTATCCATGAAATTCGTCGCTTTTGAGCGCGCCAAGCAGGGCACGGGTGCGAGCCGCCGTCTCCGCATCACGGGCAAGACGCCCGGTATCGTCTACGGTGGCGAAGGCCAGCCGCAACTGATCGAGATCGATCACAACGCGCTGTGGCACGCCCTCAAGAAGGAAGCCTTCCACTCGTCGATCCTCGAGATGGAGCTCGCCGGCGCCACCACCAAGGTGCTGCTGCGCGACGTGCAATACCACCCGTTCCGCCAGCTCGTGCAGCACGTCGACTTCCAGCGCGTCGATGCCCGCACCCGCATGACGGTCAAGGTGCCGCTGCACTTCAAGGGTGAAGAAGAGTCGACCGCCGTCAAGCTCGACCACAACCTCGTGAACCACGTGATGAACGAACTCGAAGTCAGCTGCCTGCCGGCCGACCTGCCCGAGTTCATCGAAGTCGACCTGTCGGGCCTGACCAAGAACGCCACCGTGCACGTCAACGACATCAAGCTGCCCAAGGGCGTGAAGTTCGTGAGCCACGGCAAGATCAACCCGGTCGTGGTCTCGGCCGTGCCGCCGCTGGTCGCCGAAGAGCCTGCAGCCGGCGCCGAAGGCGCTCCGGCCGAAGGTGCTGCCGCACCGGCCGCCAAGGCCGACGCCAAGGCACCCGCGAAGAAGAAGTAATTCTGCCTCGCGATCGCGCCTGAACGGCCCGCCCAGTGCGGGCCGTTTTCGTTGGCGCGCCAAGTCACAATCCGTCCTCATGATCAAGCTGTTTGTAGGCCTCGGAAATCCGGGCCCTGAATACGAGGCCACGCGCCACAACGCGGGCTTCTGGTGGATCGACGCGCTGGCCCGCGACCTCAAGCTCACGCTCGCGCCCGAGCGCAGCTACCACGGGCTGGTGGCGCGCACCCAGGTCGGCGGCAAGCCGCTCTGGCTGCTCGAGCCGCAGACCTTCATGAACCTTTCGGGCAAGTCGACCGCCGCGCTGGCGCGCTTTTTCAAGATCGAGCCCAGCGAGATCCTGGTCGCGCACGACGAGCTCGACGTGGTGCCGGGGCAGGCCAAGCTCAAGTTCGGCGGCAGCCACGCCGGCCACAACGGCCTGCGCGACATCCACGCGCAACTCGGCACCGGCGACTACTGGCGGCTGCGGCTCGGCATCGGCCATCCGGGCGTCAAGTCCGAGGTCGTGAACTGGGTGCTCAAGAAGCCGCTGAAGGAACAACGCGAGGCGATCGAGGATGCAATTGTGCGCTCGCTGCACGCTTTTCCGGCCCTGGTGGCCGGCGAGATGGACAAGGCGACCCTGCTCATCCACACGAGCAAGCCGCCGCGCCCCAAACCACCGCGGCGCGAGCCCGGCGACGGGAGTACACCCGCCGCGGGCTAGCGGAAGCAAGCGAGAAGAAGGAAAGGGAGACAACAAAAAATGAGTCTGTCACAAGCACGAATCGCCACCCGCGGCAGCCTGCTGCTGGCCGGCGCCTGCCTGCACTGGGCCGCCACGGCACAGGGCGCCAGCGGCATCTGGCGCTGCGGCAACAGCTACACCGATCAGCCCTGCGACACCGGCCGGGCCCTGCCGCTCGACGAGGCGCCGGGCCCGGCGCGAAAACGCGAAGCCGACCAGGCGACGCGCGAAGCCCGCGCCGAGGCCCAGCGCATGGAGCGCGATCGCCTGCGGCTCGAAGCCGCGCAGGGCCCCGGGCAGGCGATCCTGATCGACAACGCGCCACGCGCCCGGGCGGCCGCGCCGGAACCCCGTGATGTTTCGAAGAAGAAGGGCAAGCCGCGCAAGGACCCGCAGTACCTGAGCCCGCGGGATCCCTCGGCAGCGCCCAAGAAAAAGCGCCCTGCGAAAGACTAGGGCGCCGGGACCGGCCCGGGCTGCGCCGCGGCCCTGGCCGCTTTCTCGGCCGCCAGCCGCTCGAACTTCTGCCACAGCGTCTCGCGCGTCTCGACATGCGCGGGATTGGTCGGGATGCACGCGACCGGGCACACCTGCACGCACTGCGGTTCGTCGAAGTGGCCCACGCATTCGGTGCACTTGTGCGGGTCGATCTCGTAGATCTCCTCGCCCATGTAGATCGCGTCGTTGGGGCACTCCGGCTCGCAGACGTCGCAGTTGATGCATTCGTCGGTGATCATCAAGGCCATGGCCCGATTATCGATGCTCTCGGGCACGGACGTTGCGTGTCGGGTTATGCTGCGCCCCGCCCTATGAGTCTGTTCCTGTTCAAGCGTTTCCTGACCCTGATCGCCACCCTGATCGGCGCCTCGGTCATCGTTTTTCTGGTGCTCGAGATCCTGCCCGGCAATGCCGCCCAGATGCTCATGGGCCCGGACGCCTCACCCGAGGCGGTGGCCGCGCTGGCCGCCAAGCTGGGGCTCGACCAGCCGGCCTGGAGCCGCTACTGGCACTGGATCGGCGGCCTGCTCACCGGCCAGCTCGGCGACAGCTACGCCTACAGCTCGCCGGTCCTCGACCTGATCCTCGAGCGGCTCGCCCTGACCGTGCCGCTGGCGCTGCTGGCGATGGCCTTCACCACCGTGCTGGCGCTGGCGGTCGGCGTGACGGCGGCGGCCCGCCACAACAAGCTCGGCGACGTCGGGCTGATGGGCCTCACGCAGGTCGGCATCGCGATCCCGAATTTCTGGTTCGCGATCCTGCTGATCCTGGTGTTCTCGGTCCAGCTGCAGTGGTTCTCGGCCGGCGGCTTCGAGGGTTGGGGCGAAGGCATCCTGTCAGGGCTCAAGTCGCTGCTGCTGCCGGCCCTGTCGCTGGCCGTGGTGCAGGCCGCGATCCTGGCGCGCATCACGCGCTCGGCGGTGCTGGAGGTGATGCGCGAGGACTTCGTGCGCACCGCCCGCGCCAAGGGCGTGTCGCAGCGGGCGGTGCTCTGGGGCCACGTGCTGCGCAACGCCATGATCCCGGTGGTCACGGTCATGGGCATGCAGTTCTCCGAGCTGCTGGCCGGCACCATCGTGGTCGAGAACGTGTTCTACCTGCCCGGCCTGGGCCGGCTGATCTTCCAGGCCATCAGCAACCGCGACCTGATCGTGGTGCGCAACTGCGTGATGCTGCTGGCCGCGATGGTGGTCATCGTCAATTTCGTGGTCGACGTGCTGTATGCCGTGATCGACCCGCGCATCAAGGCTTCCGACATATGAGCGCAGCGCCGGGCCGCCCCAAGCAAGCTCGCGCCCCCTCGGGGGGCAGCGAGGACACGAAGTGCCGAGCGCGGGGGCACGCATGAGCGCAGTACCCGCTGCGGTGCCCAGCGCGGCCGCCTTCAAGGTCCCCGGCTTCTGGCGCCGCGCGCTGCGGCACCGCAGCTTCACGATCGGCGCAGTGCTCAGCCTGCTGCTGGTTGCGGCGGCCGCCGTGTCGCTGGTGTGGACCCCGTGGTCGCCCTACGAGATGGACCTCGCGAGCAAGCTGCAGAAGCCGAGCTGGGCGCACTGGCTCGGCACCGACACCTTCGGCCGCGATGTCGCCTCGCTGCTGCTGGTGGGCGCCCGCGCCTCGATCCTGGTCGGCGTGATCGCCGTCGGCATCGGCCTCACCGTGGGCACCGCGCTCGGCCTGCTCGCCGCCGCTCGCCGCGGCTGGGTCGAGGAAGCGATCATGCGCCTGACCGACTTCACGATGGCCTTCCCGGCGATCCTGTCGGCGATCATGATGACCGCGGTGTTCGGCGCCGGCATCGTCAACGCGATCGTCGCCATCGGCATCTACAACATCCCGACCTTCGCGCGCATCACGCGGGCCTCGGCCAACGCGATCTGGTCGCGCGAGTACGTGGCGGCCGCGCGCGCCTGCGGCAAGGGCGCGTTCGCCATCACGATGCAGCACGTGCTGCCCAACATCTCGGCGGTGCTGATCGTGCAGATCACGATCCGCTTCGCGGTCGCGATCCTGGCCGAGGCGGCGCTGTCCTACCTCGGCCTGGGCACACAACCGCCGCAGCCTTCGTGGGGCCGCATGCTGAGCGAGGCCCAGACCATGATGTTCCAGGCCCCCCTGCTGGCCGTGTTCCCCGGCATGGCGATCGCGCTGGCGGTGCTTGGCCTCAACCTGCTGGGCGACGGCCTGCGGGACCTGCTCGATCCCCGCCTTGCGCGCGCCCGCTGAAGCTCCCATGCCTCTTCTCGAAGTCAACGACCTTCATGTGCAGCTGCAGACGCAGCGCGGCCCGGCCGAGGCGGTGCGCGGCATCGGCTTCACGCTGGAGCGCGGCGAGACGATGGGCATCGTCGGCGAATCCGGCTGCGGCAAGTCGATCACGGTGCAATCGCTGATGGGCCTGCTGCCGGCCAGCGCCAAGGTCAGCGGGAGCATCCGCTTCGAGGGATGCGAACTGGTCGGCCTGCCCGAGCGCGAGATGTGCAAGCTGCGCGGCGATCGCATCGGCATGATCTTCCAGGAGCCGATGACCGCGCTGAACCCGGTCCACACGATCGCCCGCCAGGTCGGCGAGCCGCTGCGGTTGCACCGCGGCCTCTCGGCCGCCGACGCGCGCAAGGAGGCGCTGGCGCTGCTCGAGCGCGTCGGCATCCCCGATGCGGCCTCGCGCCTCGACGCCTATCCGCACCAGTTCTCGGGCGGCCAGCGCCAGCGCATCGGCATTGCGATGGCGCTGGCCTGCGGGCCCGACCTGCTGATCGCCGACGAGCCGACCACCGCGCTCGACGTCACGATCCAGAAGCAGATCCTCGAGCTGATCCGCGGCCTGGTCGCGGAGCGCGGGATGGCCTTGATCCTGATCTCGCACGACCTCGGCGTGATCGCCGAGAGCGTCTCGAAGATGCTCGTGATGTATGGCGGCAGCGTGGTCGAGAGCGGGCCGACCGCGGCGGTCTTCGCCGAGCGGGCGCATCCGTACACGCAAGGCCTGTTCGCGGCCCGCCCGGCGCTCGGCGCGCCGCGCGGCCTCAAGCTCGCGACCATCCGCGGCAGCGTGCCGGAACTGGTCGACCTGCCGCCGGGCTGTCCGTTCGCGGGCCGCTGCCGCTACACGGTCGACGCCTGCGAGGCCACGCGCCCGCCGGCGGTCTCGCTGCCGCGCGACCACCGGGTGCGCTGCATACGGCTCGACGAGATCGCGGCCGTTGCGGGAGCCGCCGCATGACGCAGTTCGATCCGGACCCGAAGTCGGCCGCGCTGCTCGAAGTCACGGACCTGGTGCGCCACTACACGCTGCCGCGCGAGCGGCTGTTCGGCCCGGCGCCGATGGTGAAGGCGCTCAACGGCGTGAGTTTCAGCGTCCGGCCGGGCCAGAGCCTGGGCATCGTCGGCGAATCGGGCTCGGGCAAGTCGACCATCGCGCGGCTCGTGATGGCGCTCGACCGGCCGACTTCCGGTCACGTCAAGCTGCTGGGACGCGACCTGCACGCCTTGCCGAAAGACGAGTTGCGCGCCGCCCGCCGCGATGTGCAGATGGTGTTCCAGGACCCTTATGGCTCGCTCGATCCGCGCCAGACGGTCGCGCGGATCGTCGCCGAGCCACTCGAGGCGCTGGCCGAGACCAGCCGGGCCGAGCAGCGCGAACGGGCCGGCGAATCGCTGGCCGCCGTCGGCCTGCGCAGCACCGACCTGCACAAGTACCCGCACGAGTTCTCGGGCGGCCAGCGCCAGCGGATCGCCATCGCGCGGGCCCTGATCACGCGGCCGAAGCTGATCGTGGCCGACGAGCCGGTGAGCGCGCTCGACGTCTCGGTGCAGGCCCAGGTGCTCAATCTGATGCAGGACCTGCAGCAGCAGTTCGGCATCAGCTACCTGCTGATCAGCCACGACCTGGCGGTGGTCAACCACCTGTGCGACGAGGTCTGCGTGCTGCATCGCGGCATCGTGGTCGAGCGCGGCGCGCCGCGGCAGCTCTTCGCGCACGCGCAGCATCCCTATACCCGGGCCCTGCTGGACGCCGTGCCGCGCGCCGAGCCGCTGGCTTCTGCATGATCGCGCATGAGCAAATGCTTGCGGGTCGGGCGCCGGTTCGCGATGATGTAACACTGTATTTCCCATCCGCCTTTCCCTGGAGCCCTGAACCATGCTGAATCGCCGTACCCTCCTGACCACCGCCGCACTCGCCACCGTGCCGCTCGCGCTGCCGCAGGCCGCACTGGCGCAGGGCCGAAAGGACGCGATGGTGATCGGCATGGCGCTCGAGCCGCCGGGCCTGGACCCGACCGCCGGCGCCGCCTCGGCGATCGGCGAGATCGTTCTTTACAACATCCTCGAGACGCTGACCAAGATCAACTCCGACGGCAGCGTCACGCCGCTGCTGGCCGAGAGCTGGGAGGTCTCGCCCGACCTGCGCACCTACACCTTCAAGCTGCGCCGCGGCGTCAAGTTCCAGAATGGCGAGCCCTTCAATGCGCAGGCGGTCAAGTTCTCGTTCGACCGCGCCGGCGGCGAGAAGAGCACCAACAAGGACAAGCGCACCTTCGCCAACATCAGCACCCAGGTGGTCGACGACCACACGGTGGTGATCATCAACAAGGAAATCGACCCCGACCTGCCCTTCGTGCTGGGCCAGGCGACCGCCGTCATCGTCGAGCCCAAGAGCGCCGACACCAACGCCACCAAGCCGGTCGGCACCGGCCCCTACAAGCTCGACAGCTGGAACAAGGGCAGCTCGCTGGTGCTCTCCAAATGGGACGGCTTCCGCAACCCGGGCGCAGCCAAGCTCAACAAGGTCAGCTTCCGCTTCATTGCCGACCCCGCAGCCCAGGCCGCCTCGCTGCTGGCCGGCGACGTCGACGCCTTCCCGCGCATCGGCACGCGCGTCGTGCCGCAGTTCAAGAACAACCCGCAGTTCCAGGTCATCCTGAGCGGTTCGCGGGCCAAGACCATCCTGGCGATCAACAACAAGCGCAAGCCGCTGGACGATGTCCGCGTGCGGCGCGCGATCCTGATGGCGATCGACCGCAAGGCCTTGATCGAGGGCGCAGTCGACGGCTTCGGCGTGCCGATCGGCAGCCACTACGTGCCGGGCGCCGCGGGCTATGTCGACACCACCGGCGTGAACCCCTTCAACATCGAGAAGGCCAAGGCGCTGCTGGCCGAGGCCGGCGTGAAGACGCCGCTCGAACTCACGATGACCTTGCCGCCGCCGCCGTATGCGCGCCAGGGCGGCGAGATGATCGTGGCCCAGCTGGCCAAGATCGGCATCAACGTGAAAGTGCAGAACGTCGAGTGGGCCCAGTGGCTCAGCGGCACCTACGGCGGCGGCCACGACTTCGACCTCAGCATCGTCTCGCACGTCGAGCCCTTCGACCTCGGCAACTATGCCAAGGCCGACTACTACTGGGGCTACCAGTCGAAGGACTTCAACACGCTGTTCGACAAGATCAAGACCACCGGCAATGCGGCCGAGCGCAACAAGCTGCTCGGCGACGCCCAGCGCCTGCTGGCCAACGATGCGGCCAACGGCTTCCTGTTCCAGCCCGTATGGCCGACCGTCGCGAAGAAGAGCGTGCGGGGGCTGTGGAAGGACATGCCGATCTTCGTCAACGACCTGTCGGCGCTGTCCTGGTCGTGACGGGCGCGCTGCATGACCTGTCGGCGCGCGAACTGATCGCCGGCTACCGCGCCAAGCGCCTCTCTCCGGTCGAGGTGACGCAGTCGGTGCTGGACCACGTCGGGCGCTGGGAGCCGCGGCTGCAGGCCACCTGGCTGCTGCGCCCCGAGGCCGCGCTGGAACAGGCCCGCGCGGCCGAGGCGCGCTGGACCCGCGGCGAGCCGCTGGGCCCGCTCGACGGCGTCCCGACCACGATCAAGGAGAACATCGCGACCCGCGGCGACCCGATGCCGGCCGGCACCGCGGCCACCGACCTGCGGCCGGCGGCGGTCGACGCGCCGCCCGCGGCCCGGCTCAAGGAAGCCGGCGCGGTGATCCTGGCGAAGACCACCATGCCCGACTACGGCATGCTGTCCTCCGGCCTGTCGAGCTTCCATGTGCTGGCGCGCAATCCCTGGGACCTGTCGCGCACGCCGGGCGGATCGAGCGCCGGCGCCGGCGCCGCGGCGGCCGCGGGCTACGGTCCGCTGCACATCGGCACCGACATCGGCGGCTCGCTGCGCCTGCCGGCCGCCTGGTGCGGCATCTTCACGCTCAAGCCCAGCCTGGGCCGGATCCCGATCGACCCGCCCTACATGGGGCGCGCCGCCGGTCCCATGACGCGCACGGTGGCCGACGCGGCGCTGATGATGGCGCCGCTGTCGCTGGCCGACGCGCGCGACAGCATGAGCCTGCCGCCGGAGGCGATCGACTGGTCCGGCTTCGACGTCGGGGTCGAACACCTGCGCGGCCTGCGCATCGGCCTGCTGCTCGACGCCGGCTGCGGCCTGGCGGTGGAGCCCGAGATCCGCGCCGCGGTCGAGCATGCGGCACGGCTTTTCGAACGCGCGGGCGCGATCGTCGAGCCGATGCAGCCCTTCATGACGCAGACCATGCTCGACGGCATGGACCACCTGTGGCGCATGCGCTCGCGGGTCGACATGAACGCACTGCGCCCCGACCAGCGTGCCAAGGTGCTGCCCTATATCCGGCAGTGGGCCGACAGCGCCGAGGGCTTCAGCGGCGAGCACGTATTCAGGGCTTTCAGCCAGTTCCACGCGACCCGCGTCGCCGCGGTGGCGGCCTGCGCAGGCTACGACTACGTGATCTCGCCGACCGCACCCAACCTGCCGGCCGCGGCCGAGGCGCCGTCGCCCACCAACGATCCGCTGCGCCCGCTGGAGCACATCGGCTTCACGGTGCCGTTCAACATGTCGGAGCAGCCGGCGGCCTCGATCAACTGCGGCTACAGCAGCGGCGGACTGCCGATCGGATTGCAGATCGCCGGCAGGCGTTTCGACGACCTGGGCGTGCTGAAGGTCTCGCGCGCCTTCGAGCAGATCCGCGACCCGCAGCGGCCCTGGCCCGAACCGCCGCGCGACTGAGCGGCGCGACGCCATGCGCAGCACCGACAGCCTCGGCAATCCGGTCACGCTGGAGGACGCGGCGAGCCTGCCGGCGGTCAATGCCTTCGTCGAGGGCTTCATCGCCTGCGAGGCCCGGGCGGTCGACACGCTGGCCGCCGCTCATGACCCGAGCCCGCTGGTGCAGGCCTACTGCGCCACCCTGCACCTGTTCGCCGAATCGAAGGATGCAGTGGCCAACGCGCGGCCCTTCCTCGAGCGCGCCCAGGCCGGCGCGTCGCGCGCCACGCCGCGCGAGCAGCGCTACATCGACGCGGTCGCCGCCTGGGCCGCGGGCGACATCGCGCGCGCGATCGCACTGCACCAGGAGCAGGCACTGGAGCATCCGCGCGACCTGGCCTCGCTCAAGCTCGGCCAGTACCACTGCTTCAACAGCGGCGACTGCCCCGGCATGCTGCGGCTCGCGCTGGCCGCGCTGCCGGCGGCCGGCGACGTCGCGTACCTGCACGGAATGGCCGCCTTCGGCTACGAGCAATGCCACCTGATGCGCGAGGCCGAGGCCAGCGCGCGCCGCGCGATCATGATGCGTCGCAAGGAGCCGTGGGCACACCACGCGCTCGGCCACGTGATGCTGACCGAGGGGCGCCTGGCCGAAGGGCTGGCCGTGATGCGCGCGCTCAGCGACACCTGGGTCGGGCTCAACTCCTTCATGGTCACGCACAACTGGTGGCACGTGGCGCTGTTCCTGATCGACCTCGGCCGTGACGCCGAGGCGCTCGAGGTCTACGACCGGGAGGTCTGGGGCGTGGTCAAGGACTACTCGCAGGACCAGATCGGCGCCGTGTCGTTGCTGGCGCGCTTCGAGCTTGCGGGCATTCCGGTCGAAGATCGCTGGCAGGACCTGGCCAACCACCTCGCGCAGCGCCTCGACGACCACGTGCTGCCCTTCCTGGACCTGCAATACCTCTACGGCCTGGCACGTGCGGGCCGGGACGAGGCCGACCTGCTGCTGCGCAACATCGAATCCTTCGCACCGCATGCGCCGCCTTCGAGCCGCGATGCTTGGCAGCGGGTCTGCGTGCCGGCGGCGCACGGGCTGCGCGCCCACGCCCGCGGCGACTTCGCGGCGGCGATCGATGGCCTGGGGCTGGCCCTGCCGCGGCTGGTCGAGATCGGCGGCAGCCATGCCCAGCGCGACCTGTTCGAGCAGGTGTACCTCGATGCGCTGGTGCGCCTCGGCACCGAGGCTTCGCTGGCCGGCGCCCAAGGCATCCTGCAGCAGCAGGTCAACCGCCAGCCGGAGTCGCTGCGCTTGAGAAAGCAGGCCGCCGCGGTCTGCGCACGGCTGGGCCTGCCCGCGTTCGGCTGATCAGCCCGCCGCCACCTCGTGCGCGGCCATCTGCTCCAGCGCCTTGACCAGCGCCGAATGGTCGAGCTGGTCCCAGCCATGGGCGGCGCAGGACTGCATCAGCTGCGCCGCCGAAGCGGTCTGGGGCAGCGACACGTCCATCTCCTTGGCACCGGCGAGCGCCAGGCTCAGGTCCTTCTGGTGCAGCGCGATGCGGAAGCCCGGATTGAAGGTGCGCTTGATCATCCGCTCGCCGTGCACCTCGAGGATGCGGCTGGCCGCGAAGCCGCCCATCAGTGCCTGCCGCACCTTGGCCGGGTCGGCGCCGGCCTTGCTCGCGAACAGCAGCGCCTCGCCGACCGCCGCGATGTTGAGCGCCACGATGATCTGGTTCGCGACCTTGGTGGTCTGGCCGTCGCCGTTGCCGCCGACCAGCGTGATGTTCTTGCCCATGGCCTCGAACAGCGGCCGGGCGCGCTCGAACACGGCCTCGTCGCCGCCCACCATGATCGTCAGGCTGCCCGCCTTGGCGCCGACTTCGCCGCCCGACACCGGCGCGTCGAGGTAGTCGCAGCCGAGTTCATTGATCTTCTTGGCGAAGCGCTTGGTCTCCATCGGCGCGATCGAGCTCATGTCGATCACGGTCTTGCCCTTGGAGAGGCCCGAGGCCACGCCGTCCTCGCCGAACAGCACCTGCTCGACGTCCGGCGTGTCGGGCAGCATCAGGATCACGACCTCGGCCGCGCGCGCGACCTCGGCGTTGGTCTTGCAGACGGTGGCGCCCTGCAGGGCGTCGGGCACCTTGCTGCGCGTGCGCACGACCATCTCGTGGCCGGCCTTCATGAGGTTCTGCGCCATCGGCGCGCCCATGATGCCGAGGCCGATGAATCCGATCTTCATGTGATGTTCCCTTTCAGTAGGTGGAGGAGCCGGGCGCGGCCGGTGCGGCGCGCATCTTGGAAAGCACTTGCTGCGAGCCGGCGGCCATCAGGCGCGCATCCGAGCTCACGGTGACGAACTGGAAGCCCTTGGCGATGCGCGCCAGTGCGCCCTCGGGCGTGCCGTTGTGGATGCCGGCCACCAGGCCGTGCGCCTTGGCGCGCTCGAGGATGTGGTCGATCGCCTGCGCCGCCGGCGGATCGACGTCGTCGAACACCGGCCGGCAGCCGAGCGCCAGCGAGAGGTCCGAGGGCCCGATGTAGACCGCGTCCAGGCCCTCGACCGACATGATGGCGTCGAGGTTCTCCAGCGCCTGCGCGGTCTCGATCATCGCGAAGGTGACGATGGTGTCGTTGGCATGCTGGGCGTAGTCGGCGCCGCTGTAGAGCAGCGCGCGCACCGGGCCGAAGCTGCGCGTGCCGCGCGGCGCGTAGTGGGTGTAGGCGACCAGCCTGGCGGCCTCGTCGGCGGTGCTGATCATCGGGCAGATGACGCCGTAGGCGCCGGCATCGAGCGTCTTCATGAGCGCGCTCGGGTCGAGCCAGGGCACGCGCACCACCGGCACCGTGTCGGTGGTGGAGATCGCCTGCAGCATCGGGATCATCGACTGGTAGTCGACCACGCCGTGCTGCAGGTCGATGGTCAGCGAATCCCAGCCCTGGTGGGCCATGGTCTCGGCCGAGAAGCCGTTGGGGATCGCGAGCCAGCCGTTGACTGCGGCGCCTCCCGATTTCCATAGTGTGCGCAGGCGGTTTTCTCTCATGAACAGCTCCTTCTAGTCAGTTGAGGACAGAGCAAAAACTGCTGCGCAGTTTCTTGGTCTGTCCCGCAAAGTCTTCAACGATCGAAGGCCGGCCGCTTGGGATCGAATTTCCAGCCGGGAATGAGCGCCTGCATCGCCATCGCATCGTCGCGCGAGCCCAGGCCGTGCTGCTTGTACAACTGGTGCGCCTTCTCGACCTCGACCATGTCGAGCTCGACGCCCAGGCCCGGCTTCTTCGGCACCTGCACGTGGCCGCCGACGATCTGCAGCGGGTCTTTGGTGAGGCGCTGGCCGTCCTGCCAGATCCAATGCGTATCGATCGCCGTGACACGGCCCGGCGCGGCGGCGCCGACCTGGGTGAACATCGCCAGCGAGACATCGAAGTGGTTGTTCGAATGCGAGCCCCAGGTCAGGCCCCAGTCGCGGCAGGTCTGGGCCACGCGCACCGACCCGGCCATGGTCCAGAAATGCGGGTCGGCCAGCGGGATGTCCACCGACTGCAGCGCCAGGGCGTGGCTCATCTGGCGCCAGTCGGTGGCGATCATGTTGGTGGCGGTCGGCAGGCCGGTGGCGCGCCGGAACTCGGCCATCACCTCGCGGCCCGAGAAGCCTTCCTCGGCGCCGCAGGGGTCTTCGGCATAGGCGACCACGCCGCGCATCCGCTGGCCCAGGCGGATCGCATCCTTGAGCAGCCAGCCGCCGTTCGGGTCGAGCGTCACGCGCGCTTCGGGGAAGCGCTCGTGCAGCGCGACGATGGCATCGACCTCCTCGTCGCCGCGCAGCACGCCGCCCTTGAGCTTGAAGTCGTTGAAGCCGTACTTGTCGCGCGCCGCCTCGGCCAGCCGCACGATGGCCTCGGGCGTCATGGCCTTCTCGTGGCGCAGGCGGAACCAGTCGTTGTCGGCCTCGGGCTCGCGGGCGTAGGGCAGGTCGCTCTTGTCGCGGTCGCCGACATAGAACAGGTAGCCCAGCATCTCGACCGCGTCGCGCTGCTGCCCTTCGCCGAGCAGCGCCGCGACCGGCACGCCCAGGTGCTGGCCCAGCAGGTCGAGCAGCGCCGACTCGATCGCGGTCACGGCATGGATCGTGGTGCGCAGGTCGAAGGTCTGCAGGCCGCGGCCGCCGGCATCGCGGTCGGCGAACTGCTTTTGCACCTGCTGCATCACGCGCTGGGCGTTGCCGATCGACTGGCCAACCACCAGGTCGCGGGCGTCCTCGAGGGTCTGGCGGATCTTCTCGCCGCCAGGGACTTCACCGACGCCGGTGCGGCCGGCGTTGTCGCTCAGGATCAGCAGGTTGCGGGTGAAGAAGGGGCCGTGGGCGCCGCTCAGGTTGAGCAGCATGCTGTCGCGGCCGGCGACCGGGATCACGCGCAAATCGGTGACGAGGGGAGTGGAGTGGGACATGGCGGGTCTCTCAGTCGATAGTGATCTTGCCTGTCTCGATCACTTTCTTCCAGCGGGCGGACTCCTGCTGCTGGAACTTGGCGAACTGCTCGGGCGTGTTGGCGACCACCTCCAGGCCGATGGCGGTGAACTGCTGCTTCACGGCGGGGTCGTTCAGCGCCGCGGTCATCGCATCATGCGCCTTGCTGCGCAGCGCCGGCGGCAGGCCCTTGGGCGCGACGATCGCCTGCCACGAATACACCTCGAGGTTCTTGACGCCGGCCTCGGCCGTGGTCGGCACGTCGGGCAGTACCGGCGAACGCTTGTCGCCGGTGACCGCGAGCGCCCGCAGCTTGCCGGCGTTGATGTTCTGCACCACCGCGTTGACGTTCTGGAACGAGGCATCGACCTGGCCGCCGAGCAGGTCGGTGATCGCCGGCGCGCCGCCCTTGTAGGGGACATGGAGGCCCTGGGTGCCGGTCTGCTGCCAGAACAGTTCGGCCGTGAGATGGTCGCTGGAGCCGTTGCCCGACGACGCGAAGGTCATCTTGCCGGGATGCGCCTTCAGGTTGGCGATCACCTCGGCCACCGTCTTGAACGGCGACTTGGCGGGGACCACCAGCACGTTGGGCGCCTGCACCGCCACCGTGATCGGGTCGAAATCCTTCAGGGCGTCGTACTGCATGCCCTTGATCAGGTGCGGCGCGATCACCAGCGGGCCCAGGGAGGTCACGAGGAAGGTGGCGCCGTCGGGCGTAGCCCGCTTCACGAAGGTGGCGCCGATGGTGCCGGTGGCCCCGGCCTTGTTGTCGACCAGGAAGGACTGGCCCAGCTTCTCGCCGAGCCGGGGCGAGATGGCACGCGCCACCATGTCGGTCGATCCGCCGGCCGGGAACGGGACCACCAGCGTCACGGGTTTCTGGGGCCAGTCCTGGGCCTGGGCGCCGAGGGCCGCGAGGCCGAGCGCGAGGGTGCCGAGCAATCGTTTCATGTCTGTCTCCTGCGGATGAATGGAAATGGTAGCGCTACCTTCAGATGCCGAATGATAGCGCTACCTATCCGAAACACCCACTAGGGGTTTGTACCGATCAGGCGCTCTCCCGCTCGATGATCGAGAAGCCGATGTCCACCACCCGCGGGCCGCGCTGGCCGCCTTCGGCCCGCTCGACGATGAACTGCGCCGCCTGCCGGCCGATGGCTGTGCCGTCGATCCGCACCGTGGTCAGGGCCGGGTGGAGATCGGCGGCGAACTCGAGGTCGCCGAAGCCGACCACCGCCAGTTGCCCGGGCACCGCGATGCCGCGCGCCTGCGCCTCGGTCATGACGCCGAGCGCGAGCAGGTCCGAGCTGCAGAACACGGCGTCGATGCCCGGCGCGTCGCGCAGCAGCTCCGCCAGCGCCGCGCGGCCGCTCTTGAGGGTGGTCGGGGCCGGCACGCGCACCACGGCCACCTCGGGCAGGCCGATGGCCCGCGCGGTGTCCTGGAAGGCCTGCAGCCGGCGGAACGCGCGCTCGTCGTCGCCGGCGATCGCCGCCAGCCGGCGCCGGCCGCGGACATGGAGGAACTCGGCCACCGCGCGGCCGACCGCGGGATGCGAGAAGCCGACCAGCATGTCGAGCGGCGTCGGCGTCAGGTCCCAGGTCTCGACCACCGGGATGCCGGCCGCCAGCAGGCGCTTGCGGCCCTCGGTCGAATGCATGATGCCGGTCAGCACGATGCCGTCGGGTCGGCGGCCGATGATGGCCTCGAGCAGCGCGTCCTCGCGCGAATCGACGTAGCCGCTCTGGCCCAGCATCAACTGGTAGCCGCGCTCGGCCAGCGCCTGGGTCAGCGCCTGGACCGTCTGCAGGAACACCGGGCCGGCGATGGTCGGCACCACCGCCGCCACCAGCCGGCTGCGGGTGGACGCCAGCCCGCCGGCCAGAACGTTGCGCACGTAGCCGGTGCGCTCGACTGCCGCGGTGACCTTCTGCAGCACCTCGGCCGACACCTGCCGGGGACTGCTCAGCGCGCGCGAAGCCGTGATCGGCGCGACGCCGGCCAGCTTGGCGACATCGTGCAGCGTGACCGCGCCGCTGCCGCGGCGGGCCCGTCGAACCGGAGGCTCCTCATTGCTCATGGCCCGGATTCTAGGCCCGCGGTAGCGCTACCGATCCAGCCCCATCGCCCGGTGCCCGATCTCGAAATCGTTGCGGCCGCTGCGGTCGGTGCCGCGCAGCAGCCACAGCGGGCGGCGGGCGAAATCGACCGCCACGCCGCTCTTGCCGTCGACCGGCCGCAGATCGCGCTCGAACACCGAGGTCGCGGGCATGTAGCGCAGGGCGACGCCGGTTCGGCGTTTCGCGGAGGTGTTGGCCTGGGCGCCGTGAATCATGTAGACGTCGTGCAGCGACATCTGGCCCGGCTGCAGTTCGAGGTCGACCGCGGAGGCCTCGTCGAAGCTGCCCGCCGCCAGGCGCTGGTTGAGGGTCAGGTCGGTGCGATCTTCATGCAGGTGCTCGTGCAGCACCTGGCCACGGTGCGAGCGGGGGATGACGCGCAGGCAGCCGTTTTCGACCGTCGACGCTTCAAGTGCAACCCAGACCGTGCAGTTGGCCAGCGGCCGGATCGGCCAGTAGTGGCCGTCCTGGTGCCAGGGGGTCTCGTAGCCTTCGGCGGCCGGCTTGCAGAACACGTGGCAGCCCCAGAGGATCACGTCGTCGCCGATCACGCCCGACACCAGTTCGACGATCTCGGGGTCCATCGCCAGTTCGAGAAAGCGCCGGCTGCCGCGCACGCCCTCGCCGTTGTCGCCCTCGACATGTGCCGAGACCAGCTTCTCGGGACGCACGCCGGCGTTGTTGCGGATCAGTTCGTCGAGCGCCTCGCGCATCATCGCGACCCGCGCCTCGGGCAGCCGGAACTGCGGGATCACCCAGCCTTCGGACTGGTACTGCGCGATCTCTCGTGCGGACAGTTGCGCCATGTGTGCACCTCGTGGAGGCGCCCATTATGGGCAGTTCAGCCGTCGTAGCCAGGCGGCGGGACGAAGCCGCCGAAGGCGCGCTCCACGGCCTCGGCGAAGGCGATGGTCGTGCGGTCCTCCAGGTACGGGCCGATGATCTGCATGCCGACCGGCAGCCCCTCCTCGCTCAGGCCGATCGGCATCGCGGTCGCGGGCAGCCCGGTCAGCGTCGCCAGGCTCGACCAGGGCGACTGGTCCTTGTAGGCGATCTCGTGGTCGTCGATCCGCAGCCGCCGGGTCTCCATCTCGCCCGGATCGTGCGGGAAGGCCGGCGTCGGCGACACCGGGCACAGCACCACGTCCCACTGGGCGAACAAGGCGCGCCACCGGTGCGCCGTGGCGGCACGCATGCGGTCGGCATGAATCCAGTCGCGATGGCTGATCCCCGCTTCGGCGCCCGGCATGTCCGCACCGAGCTGGGCCCACAAGAGCTGGCCCCAGAGCGACGCCACCCGCGCCAGGTCGGGCAGCAGCGGGCTGCCGCGCTCGACCCGGCAGCCGGCGCGCGCCAGGCCGTCGGCCAGACGCTGCAAGGCCGAACGGACCGCCGCGGAGGTCGGCACCAGCGGATGGGTGTCGAGCAACAGCACGCGGAAATCCGCCAGCGCGGCATGGCGCGACGGCGGCAGCGCCAGCCGGTAGGCGATCGCCTGCGCATCGTCCGGGCCGGCGATGGCGTCGAGCGCCAGCGCCAGGTCGGCGGCGCTGCGCGCCATCGGGCCGACCACCGCGAGGTCGACCCAGGGGTCGGCCGACAGGGCCGGCGTGCCCGGCGGCGCGCTGCCGCGCATCGGCACCAGGCCGTGCGTGGGCTTGTGCGCGAAGACGCCGCAGAAATGGGCCGGCACGCGCAGCGAGCCGACCAGGTCGGAACCGAACTCGAGCGACACGTAGCCCGCCGCCAGCGCTGCCGCACCGCCCCCCGACGAGCCGCCGGGCGTGCGCGCCAGGTCCCAGGGATTGTTGGTGCGGCCGTAGACCGGATTGCTCGACTGCCAGTCCGCCAGCTGCATCGCCACGTTGGTCTTGCCGATGACGATGGCGCCGGCCGCCTTGAGCCGGCGCACCAGCACCGCGTCCTCGGCCGCGGGCGGCTGCCCGGTGCCGGGGATGCCCCAGGTGGTCGGCAGGCCCTCGACGTTGAAGGCCTCCTTGACCGTGACCGGTACTCCCAGCAGCGGGCGGCGATCGCCCCGCGCCAGCGCGGCATCGGCGGCCAGCGCGGCCACGCGGGCACGCTCGAAATCGCGCACTGCGACGGCATTGAGCGCCGGGTCGAACTGTTTGATTCGCTCGATGGAATCCGCCAGGAGGGCGGCGGCGGAGGTCTTGCCGGATTGGAGGGCTGCGACTAGTTCGCGGGTGGTCGCGTAGGGCATGGGGGCGGGCTCCTCTAGTCAGTTGAGGACAGAGCAAAAACTGCTGCGCAGTTTCTTGGTCTGTCCCACAAGGTCTCACGAGGTCGAGGACAGAGCAAAAACTGCCGCGCAGTTTCTTGGTCTGTCCCGCAAGGTCTCACGAGGTCGAGGACAGAGCAAAAACCGCTGCGCAGTTTCTTGGTCTGTCCCGCAAGGTCTCAGGAATGCCGCCGCTGGTCGTACGTGGGCTGCTCCGGCAGGTCCGCCAGATGCCGCGTATCGGCCCAGTCGACGATCTCGATCTGGTCGGGCTTCGCGGCCTCGGCGATGCGGATTCGGTTGAAGCCGGCATTGGGAATGTCGCTCTGGCGCGGCCCGTTGAGTCCCAGCCCGCGCGCGGTGCGCCAGACCATGTCGAGCACGCCGCCGTGGGTGACCACCAAGAGCCGCTGCCCCGTGTTGGCGGTCGCGATGCGGCCCAGCGCCTCGATGATGCGGGCGTGGAACTGGCGCGGCGATTCGCCCTCGGGCATCGCATGGTCCTCGCTGAACTTCAGCCAGTCCTCCCAGGCGCGCGGATGCCGGGCCTGGATCTCGTCGGCGCGCATCCCCTCGACGATGCCGAAGTTCTGCTCGCGCAGCGAGACGGTGGTGAGGATCTCGAGCCCGAGCTGCCGCGCGGCCGGCGCCGCGGTCTGCTGCGCCCGCATCAGGTCGCTGCTGATCAGCTGCTGCACCGGTTCGCCGGCCAGGCGCAGCCCGAGGCGGCGCGCCTGCTCGTGACCCATGTCGTTGAGAGGCACGTCGATGTGGCCCTGGAAACGCAGCTCGCGGTTCCAGTCGGTCTCGCCGTGGCGGATCAGGATGAGTTCGGTGGGAGTGGACATAGGCAGGGTCTATTCTCCCCGCAGCCGGTGTCAGGCACGCGACCGTTCGCGGCTTCACCGAGAATCCGGGCATGCCAAGCCTCGTGTTGCTCCCCGGACTCGCCTGCGACGAACGCCTCTGGGAGGCCCAGCGGCCGGCCCTGCCCCCGGCGCTCGATGTCCGCGTGAGCGACGCCCACATGCGCTGCGACCGCATCGAGACCATGGCCGCCGCCGTGCTGGCCGACCACCCGGGCTCGCTGATCCTCTGCGGAGCCTCGATGGGCGGCATGGTCGCGATGGAGGTCGCGCGGCAGGCGCCCGCGCGCATCGCCGGGCTGGCCCTGCTCGGCACCAACGCGCGCGCCGAAACGCCCGAGATGTTCGAACTGCGGCGTTCGGCGATCGAGCTGTTCGAGAACGGCGAGGCCCGCGACGTGATCGAGCTGAACGCCGGCTTCGCCTTCCACAGCTCGCGCGGCGGCGATGCCCCACTGCTGCGGCGCTACGTAGAACTGGTGCTCGATGCCGGCGCGGCGCAGCTGGTGCGGCAGAACCGGGCCCTGATGGCGCGCCCGGACGCCCGCCCCCACCTGCCCTCGCTGCGCTGTCCGGTGCTGGTGATGTGCGGCGACGGCGATCGCCTGACGCCGCCCGAGTGCTCGAGCGAGATCGCGAGCCTGGTGCCGCAGGCCGAGCTGGTCTGGGTCCCGCAGTGCGGCCACATGCTCACGATGGAGCGGCCGGAGCTGGTCAACGCCACGCTGGGGCCTTGGCTCGAGCGCCTGCTGGTCGCGCCATAGGCCGACGGGGGTGGGCTCACGCCGA
This sequence comes from Variovorax sp. 10N432, assembly GCF_056394465.1. NCBI lineage: Bacteria > Pseudomonadati > Pseudomonadota > Betaproteobacteria > Burkholderiales > Comamonadaceae > Variovorax > Variovorax sp. 10N432. Next base: position 45,235 of record NZ_JBFTHX010000015.1, on the reverse strand, counting down.
CGGCGTACTCTGCTCCGCGAATGTCCCCCGCCCTTCGGGCTCCTCCTTTATTTCGCTGCGCAGAGCACGCCATCGGCGTGAGCCTACACAGCCGTCGTCGATCGGGTGGAACGACCTCCTGCTACCCGTGCCGAGGGCACCGGGTGGCCCCCGCAGCGAAATAAAGGAGGAGCCGAAGGCGGGGGACATTCGCGGAGGGGGCCACCCGGTGCCCTCGGCACGCACCCCGGACTTTCGGAAACCGCGTTCAGTGCAGTTGGCCGCCGGTCTCGCGGATGTCCTCACCGACCGCGAGCGCCGTGGCGATCGCGACGCGCAGCCCCGCCACCATGGTGGCCAGCGCCATGCTCGGCTGCCCCGGCAGTCGCGCCACCTGCTCGGGCAGGTACGGGACGTGAATGAAGCCAGCCCGCATGCCGGGCACCGGGCGGGTCGCGGCCCGGTGCATCAACCCGAAGAACAGGTGGTTGCAGACGAAGGTGCCGGCGCTGTTCGACACTGCGGCCGGGATGCCCGCGGCCCGCAGGTCGCGCACCATGGCCTTGATCGGCAAGGTCGAGAAGTAGGCCGCGGGCGCGCCCGCCACCACCGGTTGGTCGATCGGCTGGTGGCCGACGTTGTCGCCGATGCGGCCGTCGTCGACATTGATCGCCACCCGTTCGGGCGTGAACTCGCTGCGGCCGCCGGCCTGGCCGACGGCGAGCACCAGCTGCGGCTGCAGTTCGTCGATCGCCGCGTCGAGCGCCCGCAGCGCGGCACCGAATACGCAGGGGATGCGGCGCGCATGCACCACGACAGCGCCCTGGCGCCAGCCGTCGAGCGCGCGCACGGCCTCCCAGGACGGATTGACCGTCTCCCGGTCGAAGGGCTCGAAGCCGGTCAGCAGGACGTTCACGTCGCCGCGACCGCGATGCCTTCGGCCGCCAGCCGCTCGCGGATGCGGCGCGCGAAGGCCAGCGCATGCGGGCCGTCGCCATGCAGGCAGACCGTCTGCGCATTCACCGCCACCAGGCTGCCGTCGATGGCGCGCACCTGCCGGTCGCGCACCAGCGACAGGGTCTGGGCCAGCGAGGCTTCTTCGTCGTCGATCAGGGCGCCCGGCTGGCTGCGCGGCACCAGGCTGCCGTCTGGCATGTAGCCGCGGTCTGCGAAGACCTCCTCGACCGGCCGCAGGCCGGCACGCTCGGCGGCACCGATCATGCCGCTGCCGGCCAGCCCGAAATAGCGCAGCGAGGGATCGAAGCGGCGCACCGCCTCGCAGATCGCCTCGGCCAGCGCCGGCTCCTTGACCGCCTGGTTGTAGAGCGCGCCGTGTGGCTTGACGTGGGCCAGCCGGCCGCCTTCGGCCTTGACGATCGCGGCCAGCGCGCCGATCTGATAGAGCACGCCGGCGACGATCTCCTCGGGCGGCAGGTGCATGGTGCTGCGGCCGAAGTTCTCGCGGTCCGGGAAGCTCGGGTGGGCGCCGATCGCGACGCCGTTGGCGATCGCCCAGCGCACGCACTGCTGCATGGTGCGGGCGTCGCCGGCGTGCCAGCCGCAGGCGATGTTGGCCGAGCTCACCAGCCCGAGCAGGGCCTCGTCGTTGTCGCATCCCTCGCCGAGGTCGGCGTTGAGGTCAATCTGCATCGCTTTCTCCTTGGGGAGGATTCTGCGCCGGTGCGATCCACCCCGCCGACGCCAGGCCTTGCGCCACCTGCGAGAGATAGCGCCGGCGCTCGTCCCAGGCCGCCAGCGCCTGTGCCGAATCGACCTGCTGCAGCCGCAGCCGGCCATTGAGCGGCGCCTGCGCCAGCTTCCAGAGGTCGGCGCGGATCACCACGCCGATGCGCGGATAGCCGCCGGTGGTCTGGGCATCGCCCATCAGGATGATCGGCTGGCCCGCGGGCGGCACCTGGATCGTCCCCGGGATCACGCCCGAAGACAGCATGTCGACGGCGCGCCGGCGCTTGAGCTCGAAGCCCTCGAGCCGGCTCCCCATGCGGTTGCTCTGCGGCGTGAGGCGCCAGGACCCGCCCCACAGCGCCTCGCGCGACGCGATCGTGAACTGCTCGAACTCGGGGCCGGGCATCACCCGCAGCACGGTCGCGCCGTCGCTGCCGCGGCCCGGATCGGGGCTGCGCACGCCGAAGGGCCGCCGCGCCAGCTGCTGCGCGTCTAGTGCCGTCGTGCCGAGCGCCAGCTTGTCGCCCTTCTTGAGGGCCCGCCCGTGGTGGCCGCCGAAACCGGCCTTGAGGTCGGTGCTGCGCGAGCCGAGGATCACCGGGACATCGATCCCGCCGGCCACCGCCAGCCAGCTGCGCAGCCCGGCCTTCAGTGCCGACCGGTTGGCGCCGGCCAGCTTGAGCACCTGCCCCGCGGCCACCGGCAGGCTCCAGCACGGCCACAGCGGCACGCCGTCGAGCGTGGCGCCGAAGTCGTCGCCGGCCAGCGCGATGCGGGTCGGGACCTCGAAGCGAATCTCGCAGCCGCCCATCGTGAGTTCGAGGCCGGCGGCGCCGTCGGGGTTGCCGGCCAGCCGGTTGGCGAGGGTCAGGGCCAGCGTGTCGAGCGCGCCGCCCGGGCAGATGCCGAGCTGGCGGTGCCCCGGACGCCCGAGGTCCTGCACCGAGGCCAGCATGCCCGGTCGCAGGACCGTGAGTCCGGAAGCGCCCGTCATCAGGCTTCCATGCTTTCGACCACGAAACGCACCTGGTCGCCCGGCCGCAGGCGGGTCGGCTCGGCCGCGCCCGGATCGAACATCTCCAGCGAGGTGCGGCCGATCAGCTGCCAGCCGCCCGGCGAGACCAGCGGGTAGATGCCGGTCTGCTCGCCGCCGATGCCCACCGAACGCGCCGGCACGGCCAGGCGCGGCTCCTTGCGCCGCGGCGTCGCCAGCTCCGGCGGCAGGCCGCCCATGAAGGCGAAGCCCGGCAGGAAGCCGAGCAGGTACACCACGTAATGACCCGCGCTGTGCCGCTTCACGACCTCGGCCGGCGACAGGCCGGTGTGGCGGGCGACCTCGGCCAGGTCGGGGCCGGACTCGCCGCCATAGGCGACCGGAATCTCGACCTGCCTGCCCTGGATGCCGGCCGCGGCCAGTTGCGGCCAGGCCGACAGCACCTGCATCTCGAGTTCGACGACATCGATCTGCGCCGGATCGAACAGCAGGCTCAGGTTGTTCATGCCCGGCAGCACCTCCTGCACGCCGCGCCACTGCATCGCTTCCGCGGCCAGCGCCCAGATGCGCTGCTGCTGGACCAGCGTCGCCGGCGCCGGCAGCTCGCACAGCAAGGCGGCCTCGCCCAGAGAATGCAGCCGAAGCGGCTGGGGGGTCAACCGGCAACCTCCGTGCTTCGCACTGCGGTGCGAGCCCCCTTCGGAGCGGCCGGGCGGGGGCTCATTTGAAAACCTCCGTGCTTCGCACTGCGGTGCGAGCCCCCTTCGGAGCGGCCGGGCGGGGGCTCATTCGCGCACGAGGCCGCGGACCTTGGCGAGCAGGCTGTCCTGGACGTTGGGCGAGACGAATTTGTCGACTTCGCCGCCCAGCATCGCGATCTCGCGAACGAAGGTGCTGGAAATGAACTGGTACTTGTCGCTCGGCGTCAGGAACACGGTCTCGACCTCGGGCATGAGCGAACGGTTCATGCCGGCCAGCTGGAACTCGTAGTCGAAGTCGGTCACGGCGCGCAGGCCGCGCACCATCGCCTTGCCGCCGCGGGCGACCACGAAGTCGCGCAGCAGGCCCGAGAAGCTCTCGACCGTGACCTGGTCGCTGTAGGGCTTGACGGCGTCGCTCGCCATGTCGATGCGCTCCTGCAGCGTGAACAAGGCCTTCTTGTGGTGTCCCGCTGCCACCGCGACGATGACCCGCGAAAACAGCTGGGTCGCGCGCCGCACCACGTCCTCGTGACCGAGCGTCATGGGGTCGAAGGTGCCGGGATATACGGCGATCACGTTGCTGGACATGCTTCTTTCCTCCTGATTCGGCCGCCGTCGGCCAGGTTCGGCGGATTATGCAGCGGGGCTTGCCGCGGCCTGCAGAAGGTGGGCGTGCACGGCGCCGGCCTTCAGGTAGCGGAAGACCGAAAGGCCGAGCGCGGCGAGCTCGTCGTCGCTCCAGCGCCGGGCGGCCTCCAGGTAGACCACGCCCTCGGGCCGCAGAGCCCGCAGGGCCGCACGCAGGGCCGGCTCGTACAAGGCGGGGTTCTCGAACGGCGGGTCCAGGAACACCGCATGCAGGCTCCCGGCCGGCACCCGCTCGAGCGCCGTGACGCCGTTGCCGCGCTCGACGCGCACGGCGTCGGCGCCGAGCTTGGCCTTCAGGCCCTGGAGCTGGGCGACCAGGGTCGGGTCCTGCTCGCACAGCAGCACCGAGGCGGCGCCGCGCGAGGCGGCTTCGAGGCCGATCGCGCCGGTGCCGGCGAAGGCATCGACGCACTGCCAGCCGGGCAGCTCGCCGCCGCCGACGCCGGCCAGGCTGGCGAGCCAGTTGAAGAGGGTTTCGCGCACCCGGTCGGGAGTCGGGCGCAGGCCGGGCTTGTCGGCGACCGCGAGGCGGGTTCGCTTCCACTGGCCGCCGATGATGCGGACGAAATGCGGTGCCTTGGCGAGTTTGGCCGGCTTGGCCGGTGCCGCGGGGGCGGGTGTTCGGGACTTTGGTTTCACAGCCGGGAGCTTAACGGCAGCCGCCTGCACCGGCCCTTCAAGGTTGCCCGCCCACCACCACCGTCACCATCTTCTCCGGCTGGAGCTTGCGCGCGAAGGCCGCCTTGACGTCGGCCACGGTGATCGCGTTCACGCGCGCGGTCCAGGTCTCGAGGTAGTCGAGCGGCAGGTCGTTCCAGGCGATGTTGGCGACGTTGCCGAGCAGCTTCCGGTTGCTGTCCAGCAGCAGCGGAAAGCCGCCGATCAGGTTGTCTTTCGCGGCCTTGAGCTCGGCCTCGGTCGGGCCGTCGGCGACGAACTTCGCCAGTACGTCCTTCGAGACTTTGACGGCTTCATCGGCCTGGTCGGGCCGGGTCTGGAAACCGATGCGGAAGGCGCCCGCATGCAGGCCCGGCGAGAAGCCGCTGTAGACGCTGTAGGCCAGCCCGCGTTTCTCGCGCACCTGCTCGGTCAGGCGCGAGACGAAGCCACCGCCGCCGAGCACGTAGTTGCCGAGCGTGAGCGCGAAGTGGTCGGGGTCGGCGCGCCGATAGCCGGGCTGGCCGATCAGCACATGGGCCTGGGCCGAATCGAAAGGGATGCGTTCGTCCTTGGGCGCCGTCAGCGGCTGCACTTCTGGCACCGCCGGCAGCGCGGCGCAAGCGCCCCCGGCGGGCAGCCGCGACAGCAGCGTGGCGGCGATGCCGTCGGCCTGCGCCCGCGTGACGGCGCCGACGATGCTGATCTTGGCGCGGCAGGGCACGATCAGCTGCGCATAGCGCGCACGCATCGCGGCGACGTCGATCTGAGCCAGCGTGGCCTCGGTGGTCTCCAGGCCGTAGGGATGGGTGCCGTAGACACCCTGCGAAAAGGCCCGCTCGACCCGGGTGGCGGGCTTGGTGTTGGCTTCCCGGATCGAGGCCCCGATGCGCTCGCGCTCGCGCTTCCAGACGTCCTCGGGGAAGGCCGGCTCGCCGATCTCGCGCGCGGCCAGGCGCACCGCCTTGTCGAGCAGCACCGGATCGGACAGCGTGCGCAAGGTGAAGCTGGTGCGGTCGGAGCCGGCACCGGCGTCGAAATTGGCGCCGAGATCGGCCCAGGCTTCGCCCAACGCGTTCTGGTCCAAGGCGGGGTCGCTGCCGTTCGCACGAATGCCTTTCTCGACCATCCCTGCGGTCATCGAGGCCAGGCCGGCCTGGGCCGGAGGGTCGCGCCGCCCACCGGCGTCGAAGTCGACCTGGACATCGACGATCGGCAGCGCGTTGGTGGCGGCCAGGTAGACCTTGGCACCGTTCGCGAGGCTCCAGTGCTGGATCGGAATGGCGGCCTGGGCGGCGGCGCCGATGAAAAGCGCGGCGCCGGCCAGCAGGCTGCGCAGCGCGAACTGTCGTGTGTCGAACATGGGGATGCAACCTCGTTTCAACGCAGATCGCCGGCAGGCGCTGCAAAACCGCGCGGGCGGCGGTTGGGTTCGGGCGGCAGCGGCCGCAGAACGGCGGCCGTCATCTGGTCGTCGCCGAAGTATTTCACCGCCACCGCCTGCACCTGCTCGGCCGTGACCGCCTGCAGCTTCGCGATGATCCGCTCGCTGGCGTCCAGCGGCAGGCCCTGCACCCAGTTGCTGCCGAGCTCGCGGGCCTGGGCCATCACCGAATCGAGCTTGTAGGTCTCGCTCGCCACCCACTGGGTCTTGACGCGGGCCAGTTCGGCCGCGCCGACGCCCTCGCGCGCCACCTTGGCGACCTCGGCGCGCAGCGCGGCCTCCACGGCCTCGGGCGTCTTGCCGGCGGCTGGCACGCCGTCGAGCCCGAAGATCTGCGGCCCGCGGCCGATGAAGCCTGCATAGGCGCCGGCCGAATCGGCCACGCGGTCGGGCCCCTGCGTCAGGGCGCGGTCGAGCCGGGCACCGGGATAGCCGTCGAGCAGGGCCGCCAGCACCACCAGCGCATAGGCGTCGCTGTCGGCCGCGGCGCCGAAAGCGTCGCCGGTCGCGATCTGCGGCGCGCGGAAGGCCAGCGACACATAGGCCTGCTCGGCCGGCGCCTTGAATTCGACCCGGCGCACGCCGCGCTGCGCCGGCTCGGTGCGCGGCTTGCGCTCCGGCACGGCGCGGGCCGGGATCGAGCCGTAGTATTTCTCGGCCCAGGCCCGCACCTGGTCGACATCGACGTCGCCGGCCACCACGATCGCCGCATTGGACGGCACGTACCAGCGCTGGAAGAAGGCGCGGGCATCGGCCGGCGTCATCGCTTCGAGGTCGCTCATCCAGCCGACCACCGGGCGGTGGTAGGGCGAGGCGGTGAAGATCGCCGCGTTCTGCTGTTCGCCGAGCAGCGCCCGCGGCTGGTCGTCGGTGCGCATCCGGCGCTCCTCCTTGACGACCTCGATCTCGCGCTTGAATTCGTCGTCGGGCCACTGGCTGCTGGCGAAGCGGTCGGATTCGAGCTTCATCACCTGCTCCAGCTGGCCGGCCGGAATCTGCTGGTAGTAGCCGGTGTAGTCGCGGGTGGTGAAGGCGTTCTCGCGCCCGCCGAGCGCAGCCACGCGGCGCGAGAACTCGCCCGGCTTGAGCTGCTTGCTGCCCTTGAACATCATGTGCTCGAGCACGTGGGCGACGCCCGAAGTGCCGTCGACCTCGTCGACCGACCCGACCCGGACCCAGAGCATCTGGACCGCGGTCGGCGCCCGGCGGTCGGGCTTGACGATCAGGGTCATGCCGTTGGAAAGCGTGAATTGCCGGGCCGGAACCGGCGCCGTGGGCGCGGCCGTCTCGGCGGTGGGCGAATGGGCGGACTGGGCCAGCGCAGGCAGGCTCGGCAGTGCCAACAGCACCGAAGCCAGCACCGCGACCGACGCAGCGCGGCGTGGCAAAGGGTGTTTCATAGAATGGCTCGGATTGTAAAAAGCGCCCAATGTTCAGTTTCTTCAAGAAAAAACCTGCGGTCGAGAGCCCGGCGCCGGCTCCGGAGCCGGCGGCCCCGCCGGCCGAATCGCCCGCGCCCGCCCCCAAATCGGTCTTTTCGCCCTCCAGCTGGTTCGGCGGCAAGGCGGCGCCTGTGGTGGAGCCGCCGCCGCCAGCCCCCGTGGCTGCGCCGACACCTCCTGCCCCCGTCGCGGTGCCGGCCCCGGTGCCCGCGCCTTCCGCGGCTCCGCCGGCCCTGCCCGCTGCGTTGCCGCCGGTGCCCGAATCGCCCCCGCCTCCACCACCTCCCCCTCACCCTCCCGCGCCAGCGGCCGAACCCGCGCGCAGCGGCTGGCTCGGCAAGCTCAAGAACGGTCTGCGCAAGACCGGCAACAGCATCGCCGCCACTTTCGTCAACGCCCAGATCGACGACGCACTCTACGAAGAACTCGAGGAAGCGCTGCTGATGGCCGACACCGGGGTCAAGGCCACCGAGCACCTGCTCGAAGACCTGCGCCGCCGCGTCAAGAGCACCATGGCGAGCGACGCGGCACAGGTCAAGCTGCTGCTGGCGGACGCCATCGCCGACCTGCTGCGCCCGCTGGAGAAATCGCTGGTCATCGGCGAGCACACGCCGACCGTGATCATGGTCGCCGGCGTCAACGGCGCCGGCAAGACCACCTCGATCGGCAAGCTCACCAAGCACCTGGCCAACGAGGGTGCCTCGGTGCTGCTGGCGGCGGCCGACACCTTCCGCGCCGCGGCGCGCGAGCAGTTGCTGGTCTGGGCCGACCGCAACACGGTCGAGATCGTCAGCCAGGAGGGCGGCGACCCGGCCGCCGTGAGCTTCGACGCGGTCAATGCCGGCAAGGCGCGCGGCAAGGACGTGGTGCTGGTCGACACCGCCGGCCGGCTGCCGACCCAGATCCACCTGATGGACGAGCTCAAGAAGATCAAGCGGGTGGTAAACCGGGCCGACCCGACGGCGCCGCACGAAGTGCTGCTGGTGATCGACGGCAACACCGGCCAGAACGCGCTGGCGCAGGTCAAGTCCTTCGACGAGGCGCTGGGCCTGACCGGGCTGGTCGTGACCAAGCTCGACGGCACGGCCAAGGGCGGCGTGCTGTGCGCGATCGCGCGCGAACGGCCGATCCCGGTCTATTTCATCGGCGTCGGCGAGAAGCTCGAGGACCTGGAAACCTTCGACGCGCGCGAGTTCGCTCAGGCCCTCCTCGGCTAATTTGTGCGCCGCGGGGCGCTCTGGCATCATGGCCGGAGCCCGCCAAGAGGCCCCGGAGACCCGCATGAACACCGCCACCGCCCCCCTCGCCGGCGCCGACCGCAAGGTCGACCGCCTGCTCGCCCACTACGGCGAGAGCCACCGCAACCCGACCAACGAGGCGATCCACGTGGTCGCCATCCCGGCGATCATGGTCAGCATCGTCGGACTGCTGTTCGCTCTCCATCCCTGGGTGGCCTATGCCTTCGTGGCGGCCAGCGCGGTCTATTACGTCGGGCTGCGGGCGCCGGTCTTCCTGGTGGCGATGCTCGCGGCCACTGCCGCCACCCTGGCGCTCGTTCACGCGATGGGGGACCTTGTGCTGCCGATTTCCGCCGCCATCTTCGTGGTGGCCTGGATCTTCCAGTTCATCGGCCACAAGATCGAAGGGCGGAAACCTTCCTTCTTCGAGGACATCCAATACCTCTGGGTCGGCCCTTTGTTCGTGCTGTCGCTGCTTTTTTCTCGCCTCGGCATTCGCTGGTAGGCGCGGGAAAAGGCTATCGCCCCCATAGAAAATAGGTGGGAACCCTTAGCTTAGCACTCCCTCCAACCGAGTGCTAATATGGCCATGAAAGAAGGAGTTCCCCGAATGACAACACTGTCTGGAGCCTCTGCCAACCAGCTCGCCGTCGCCAATCCGTGGTCGATGGTCCCGCCGCTGGGTAACTTGGACGCCTACATCTCGGCAGCCAACCGCCTGCCGTTGCTCACGCTCGAAGAAGAGCAGGGCTTTGCGCGCAAATTGCGCGACAACAACGATCTCGAAGCTGCTGGTGCRCTTATCTTGTCGCATCTGCGCCTTGTTGTGTCTATCTCCCGCCAATATCTGGGCTACGGGCTGCCGCACGGCGACCTGATCCAGGAAGGCAATGTCGGCCTCATGAAGGCCGTGAAACGCTTCGATCCCGACCAGGGCGTCCGGCTGGTGAGCTACGCCATGCACTGGATCAAGGCCGAGATCCACGAGTACATCCTGAAGAACTGGCGCATGGTCAAGGTCGCGACGACCAAGGCCCAGCGCAAGCTGTTCTTCAACCTGCGCTCCATGAAACAGGGTTTCAAGGCCGATTCGGCCGCCGCCGATGCGGGCACCCACCGCGAGACGCTGAGCCCTGACGAGGTGTCGCAGATGGCCACCCGGCTCAACGTGAAGCCCGAGGAAGTGCTCGAGATGGAAACCCGGCTCTCGGGCGGCGACGTGCTGCTCGACCCGAGCCCGTCCGACGACGGCGACGAAGGCTTCGGCCCGATCGCCTACCTGGCCGACGCCACGCAGGAGCCGACCGCGCAGATCGAATCGCGCCAGCGCGACCGCCTGTCGACCGACGGCATCTCGACCGCGCTCGAGGCGCTGGACGACCGCAGCCGCCGCATCGTCGAGGAGCGCTGGCTCAAGGTCAACGACGACGGTTCGGGCGGCATGACCCTGCACGACCTGGCCGCGGTCTATGGCGTGAGCGCCGAGCGCATCCGACAGATCGAGGTCGCCGCGATGAAGAAGATGAAGAAGGCCCTGGCCGAATACGCCTGAGCGCCTCCGCCCCCCGAAACAAGCCCGGCCCGCGCCGGGCTTTTCGTTGTCAGGCCGCTTCTTCGGGCGGCCGCCTGGCCAGCGTGCGCAAGGCCCGGCGCGCGATGTAGCGGGTTTCGGCGGCATCGCTGTCGGCCAGCCAGCGCTCGCAGGTGGCTTCGACCCAGTCCGGCTGGGTCCGGCTGGCATCGTTGAGCCAGTTGGCGACCGAGTTCTGGACGTAGCGGCTGGGGTCGGCGCGCAGCGGCTCCAGCAGCGGCAGGGCCAGCCAGGGCTCGGCCTTGAGCCGCTCGATCTGGGGGCACCAGACCCCGCGCGGACGGGTCAGCTCGCTGGCGAAGCGGCGGATGTTCGGATCGGGATCGGCGGTCCAGGGCTGGAGCAGGGCCAGCGCCTGATCGAGCGCGCGGATGGTCGCCTCGCGCACCCCCATCCAGGCCATCTCGCGGACGCCGAAATGCGGATCGGCGGCAAAGCGGCGCACCGCCGCCAGCTGCTCGGGCAGCGCGAGCCCCGACATCGGGAGCCACTGGGTCGCCCAGCAGCGCGCCACGTCGCTCGCATGGGTGGCCAGGCGGTGGGCCACGGCATCGCGCTCCGGGTGGGCGCCGGCCAGGTCGTAGAACGCCCGGGCGATGTGGCCGTGGCGCTGCATCGGCTTGAAGGCGGGCAGCATGGCGCAGGTGTCGGCCAGCCGTTCGCTGGCCGGGTCGAGCCCGATCTGCGCTGCCACGCTGCGCGCCAGCCGCGGCAGCTCCAGCGCCATGAATTCGTTGAGGTTGACGGTCTCGAGCAGGCCGTCGTTGAGCGCGTCCAGCACCTCGGGCGGGATCAACGCGATACGGAAGGCGCCCTTGCGCTGCTTCAGGTGGTCGACCGACGCCACGGGTTCAGGATTTGAGCAGGGTCTTGAGGTCCGACACCATCGGGGCCACGCCGGCGCCGTAGCGCGCGTACAGCCGCAACCGGCCCTGCGGGTCGTAGACGAAGCTGGCCGCCGAGTGGTCCATCGAATAGCTGGTCGGCGTCTTGCCCTCGACCTTCTTGAAGTAGACCTTGAAGTCCTTGGCCACCGCGGCGAGCTGGTCCGACGTCGGGATCAGCGCCACGAACGACGGGTCGAAGGCGCCCATGTAGGCCTTCATGACCTCGGGCGTGTCGCGCGCCGGGTCGACCGTGACGAACACCACCTGCAACTTGTCGCCATCGGCGCCCAGCTGCTGCTTGACCTGCGCCATCTCGCTCATGGTGGTCGGGCAGACGTCGGGGCACTGCGCGTAGCCGAAGAAGAGCACCACCGCCTTGCCCTTGAAATCGGCCAGGGTGCGGACCTTGCCGTCGGCATCGGTCAGCGAGAAGTCGCGGGCATAGTCGGCGCCCGTGATGTCGACCGCATTGAAGCTGGGCTTGGCCTCGGTGCAGCCCGCGAGCTGGACACCCGCGGCCGCGGCGACGCCGACCCAGGCCAGGGTCCGGAGTGCTTGGCGCTTGTTCATGGATTCGGTCATTGGAGGTAGTGGTCGACCAGCAGCGCCGCGAACAGCACGCTCAGGTGGATCAGTGAAAAGCGAAAGGTCTTGCGCGCCAGCGCGTCGGAATAGTTCCGCCACAGCGCGAAGGCATAGCCGGTGAAGCCGATGCTGACGCCGATCGCGACCACCAGATAGAGCCAGCCGCTCATGCCGTAGATGAAGGGCATCAGGCAGGCGGCGAAGAGGATGAATGTGTAGAGCAGCACCTGCAGCCGCGTGAACTCGTTGCCGTGGGTCACGGGCAGCATCGGCAGGCCGGCCTTGCGGTAGTCCTCGACCCGGTACAGGGCCAGGGCCCAGAAGTGCGGCGGCGTCCACAGAAAGATGATCAGGAACAGGATCAGCGCCTCGGGGCCGACGTCGCCGGTCATCGCGGCCCAGCCCAGCACCGGCGGCATCGCGCCCGAGGCGCCGCCGATCACGATGTTCTGCGGCGTCAGCGGCTTCAGGATGACGGTGTAGACCACCGCGTAGCCGACGAAGGTGGCGAAGGTCAGCCACATGGTCAGCGGGTTCACGGTGAACCACAGCAGCGCCGAGCCGGCAGCGCAGAGCGCGGCCGAGAAGATCAGCGCCTGCTTGTCGCTCAGTTGCCCGCGCGCCGTCGGCCGCCAGGCGGTGCGCTTCATCTTGGCGTCGATGCCCTTCTCGACCAGGCAGTTGAAGGCGGCCGCCGCGCCGGCAACCAGCCAGATCCCGAGGCAGGCGAGTGCGCCCTGCTGCAGATCGGCCAGCGACGGCACGCCGGGCACCGCGAGCACCATGCCGATCAGGGCGCAGAAGACGATCAGTTGCACCACCCGCGGCTTGGTCAGCGCATAGAACTGGCGCAGCACGCTGGCGGTGGTCGGGGCGGGAACAGACACGGGGGCGCTCATCGGGCCACCTCCATTTTGGGAACACGGGCGCCGGCGCCGGCCGCGCTGCGCGCGCCTTCGCGACGGCTTTCGCAGAGGGTCCAGGTCAGCACCACCGCGAGCGCGGCGGCGCCGCCGGTGTGGAGCAGGGCCGCCGCGAGCGGCCAGCCGAGCAGCACGTTGCCGAGGCCGCTGGCGAGCTGCAGCAGCGCCAGGCCAGCCAGCCACCGCGATTGGGCACGCAGCGGCCGGATGCGGCGCAGCCGCCAGGCCAGCAGCCCGATGGCGACGAACACGAGGTAGGCCATCAGGCGGTGCACGTAGTGGATGGCGGTGAGCGCCGCGAAATCGATCGGGCTGCCGGCGGCGGTCTCGCCCAGGTGGCGCCAGACCTGGAAGCCCTGGGCGAAGTCCATCGGCGGCCACCAGCTGTCCTGGCAGGTCGGGAACTGGCTGCAGGCCAGCACCGCATAGTTCGTGCTGACCCAGCCGCCCAGGGCGATCTGCAGCGCGAGCAAGGCGGTGGTGGCGACAAGAAGGCCGCGCAGCGGCGACGGCAGGGGCGTCGGCAGGCGCTGCGTCGCCGCCTGCTGGTAGCGCACGGCCTGGATGCACAGCAGCGCCAGCAGCACCACGGCGCCCATCAGGTGCAGCGTCACGATGGCCGGGAACAGCTTCCAGGTGACGGTCAGGGCACCGAAGGCGCCCTGCAGGCAGACCCAGGCCAGCGTGGCCGCGGGCCACCAGGCGCTGAGCGCACGCTCGCCGCGGTGGTCGGGCCGGCGTTGGCGGCGGCGCGCGACCCAGGTCGCGATCGCCAGCACCAGGATCAGGAAGCCGACCCCGGTGGCGAGGTAGCGGTGGACCATCTCGACCCAGGCCTTGCTGTGCGTCACCGGCCCGGTCGGCTGGGCGGCCTGCGCCATCGCGATGTCGTGCCGGGCACCGACCGGGCTGGCGTTGCCGTAGCAGCCGGGCCAGTCGGGGCAGCCCAGGCCCGAATCGCTCAGGCGGGTGAAGGCGCCGAACAGGGTCAGGTCGAAGGTCAGGAACAGGGTCAGGACGGTCAGCGCATGCAGCCGGCGCGCGGCAGCGGCGCCGGCGTTGCGGCGCCAGACCCAGACCAGCGGACCGAGAGCCAGCAGGACGCCGACCGCCAGCAGCCAGGCGATCGGCTTGAGGTCGTAGAGCGAGGTCGTGTCCATGGCGTTGATCAGCGGCCGGCTTCGTCCCACGAAGACGAGGCGCGCAGCAGCCGGTCGAGGTCGCGCTTGCCGCGGCTGGCGCCGGCGGCGTCCATGCGGGCCGGGAACCGCATCATCAGGTTGCCCAGCGGATCGACCACGAAGAGGTGCTCCGCCGGCGCATGGCCGGCGGCAGCCGGCAGCCACTTGGCGATCTCGGCCGCCGGCAGGCGCAGCACGGTGGCGCCGCGCAGGCCGTTGGCGAGCCGCTCGGGCAGCGGCTTGTCGTCGCTGACCAGCCAGACGCGGTCGAGCCGGTCCTTTTCGCGCCCGAGGCTCTCGCGCAGCTGGCGCTGCAGGTACAGCTGTTGTTCGCAGAGCGCATCGCAGCCGGCATCGGCCACGGTCAGCAGCAGCCACTGGCCCTTGAGCGAGGGCAGGCGCTGGGTGGTGCCGTCCGGCAGCGTCGCCGCGATGTTCGGCAGCGGACGCTGCGGGTCGATCAGCTCGCCGTAGACGCTGCGGCTTTCGGGGCGCACCACGTAGTAGGTGAAGTAGGAGGCGATCACCGGGGCCGCGCAGCACAGCAGCACGAAGATCATCTTCCAGCGGCCCTGGACCGTGCGCCGGCCCTCGGCGCCCGCCAGGGCCTGGCGCGGCGACGGCATCGAATGCACGGTCAGGCCGAGCGGCTCGTCAGCCGCGGCGGGCAAGGCGTGCACGGCGGAAGGGGGCGATGAGTTGGAACCAGACATAGAGGAGTACCACGAGGGCCGCGAGGCCGAACCACTGGAATGCGTAGCCGTAGTGCTTTTCGACCCCCAGCGCGGGGGCCGGCCAGTCGCGCTGCAAGCCCTCGGAGGCCGGACCGGTCTGCTGCAGGGAAACGTCGGTCCGCAGGGGCAGGCCGGTTTCGGCGCGGAACGCTTCCAGGGCGAGATTCTGCCGGATGCGCGAAGACCCCACGGAATCGGGCGTGGCCGCGGCCGTCGGGGCGGCCGGGGACGAAGCGGCCGGCGCGGGCGCTGCCGCGCCATCGCCCTTGCCCAGCTCCAGCAAATGGGCGGGCGGCGGCGCGATCCGGGCCGTCACCTCGACCAGGCCGCTCGGCGTCTCGATCGGCTCCAGCTTGGCGCGGTCGGTGAAATTGCGCTGGATCCAGCCGCGCTGGATCAGGACCGTCTGCTCGGTGCCTTCGAGCGCGAAGGGCGTCAGCACGTAGAAGCCCGGCACGCCATGCATCTGCCGGTTGTCGAGATAGATGGTGTGCGGGGCCAGCCAGAGCCCGCGCAGGCGCACTGGCCGGTGCATCGCGGTGGTCGCGTCGGCGAGCGCCAGGAAGGCCTGCGGGTCGAGCGGCGGCAGGTTCTCCTGGGCCTCGATCTCAGCCTGGAGGGCCTCTTTCTGGGCCGCGCGAGACAACTGCCAGCGGCCGAGCGAGACGGTGGCGGCGAGGATCAGCAGGGCGACCGCGGTGATGAACCAGAAGCGGCCGGCACGGCGGGGACGAGAGGTCTGGAGCGGTTGCGCATTCACGGCAGGAGGCGGCGCTGGCGGCCGATAATGGGGGTCATGAAATATCTGGTCGCCCTCGCCTTCCTGGGCATCCTGGCGAGTCTCGCAGTGGCGCTGTTCTTCATGCTGAGGGACGGGCGCAACGGCCGCGGCAAGAGCGGCGGCATGGTGCGCGCGCTCACGGTTCGGATCGGGTTGTCGGTGCTTTTGTTCCTCTGCGTGCTCCTCGCGTGGAAACTCGGCTACATCCAGCCAGGGGGCCTCCCGATCGGCAAGTAGGTGGTGCTCGTTCCACGAGATCCATGAAAAAAGCGCCTTGCGGCGCTTTTTTGTCGTGCCGTCGCCGATGCTCAAAGCCAATAGACCAGGAAATAGAGGCCGAGCCACACCACGTCGACGAAGTGCCAGTACCAGGCGGCGCCTTCGAAGCCGAAGTGGCGTTCGGGCGTGAAGTGGCCGCGGCGCAGCCGCATGGTGATGAAGAACAGCATCAGCATGCCGATGAACACGTGCAGGCCGTGGAAGCCGGTCAGCATGAAGAAGGTGGAGCCGTAGGCGCCGGAGCTGAGCTTGAGGTTCAGTTCGGTGTACAGGTGGTGGTATTCGTAGCCCTGGACGCACAGGAAGGTGAAGCCCAGCAGCACGGTCAGCCACATGAAGCGCACGCTCTGCGCGCGATGGCCGGCACGCAGCGCGTGGTGGGCGATGGTCAGCGTGACGCCGGAACTCAGCAGCAGCGCGGTGTTGATGGTCGGCAGCCAGAACGGGCCGACGGTCTGGAAGGGCTCGACGATGCCGGCGGGCGAACCAGTCACGCCAGCCGCCGTGGTCGGCCAGACGGCCTTGAAGTCGGGCCACAGCAGCGCGTTGTCGAGGCTGCCGAGCGCCGGCAGCGCGTGGGTGCGGGCCCACCACAGCGCGGTGAAGAAGGCGCCGAAGAACATCACTTCGGAGAAGATGAACCAGCTCATGCTCCAGCGGAACGATAGGTCGACCTTGTGGCCGTACAGGCCGCCTTCGCTTTCGCGGATCGAGGCGCTGAACCAGACGTAGAGCGTGCCGAGCCAGATGATCATGCCGGCCAGCAGCGACCACATGCCCCACTGGTGGCCGTTGATCCACTGGGCCGCGCCCAGGATGACGAAGAGCAGGCCGGTCGCGGCCATGACCGGGAAGGCCGATGGCCCGGGCACGAAGTAGTAAGGCGTGGTGCCGTGGGTGGTTGAGCTCATTTCAGGTCCTGGTTTTCTTCTCTAGCTTCGATTTCTGTGGGATCTTGATTCAGGAGGCGGCCACCCAGCGCACCAGCAGGATCAGCGCGGCCACGAACAGCGCCACGGCGACGAAGGCGACCGCGATGATGTGCAGGGGATTGAGCTTCGCGAGGTCGTCTTGGTAGCCGCTGTTCTTGCGGATGCCGAAGAACGACCAGCAGACTGCCCTCACGGTCTGCCACAGCGAAGCCTTGCGAGACAACGGCGCGACGCTCACGAACGCGGCTCCGTTGCAGGCACGGCCAGCGCGCCGTTGGCGGCCACCGGGGCCGGAGGGGTCTTGCCGCCGACCTCGAAGAAGGTGTACGACAGCGTGATCGTCTTGACGTCCTTGGAGATCTTCGGATCGATCACGAAGGCGACCGGCCACTCTTTCTTTTCGCCTGGGTCGAGCGTGTACTGGTTGAAGCAGAAGCACTCGAGCTTGTTGAAGTAGGGTGCGGCCTGCTGCGGCGCGTAGCTCGGGATCGCCTGCGCCGCCATCCGGCGGTTCTGGACGTTCTGGAACTCGTACATGACGGTGTTGAGCTGGCCCGGGTGCACTTCCATCGAACGCTGGGCGGGCTTGAAGTCCCAGAGGCCGCGCACGTTGGCGTCGAACTCGACCGTGATGGTGCGGCTCATGTCGACCTGGGTGTTGTCGGGCACGCGCACCTGGTCGCCGCCGCTGGCGCCGCCCGGCACCTGGAGCTCGGACAGTGCCAGGATGTTGATGCCGGTCATTTCGCAGATCGCGCGGTACATCGGCACCAGTGCATAGCCGAAGCCGAACATGCCGGCCGCGACCACGGCCAGCTTGCCGACCATGCGGACGTTCTCGCGGCGGATGCGTTGACCGATGCCCATGCCGTGCCCTCGTTGCGGCCTAGCGGCCGATCCAGACCATGCGGACGATGAATCCGACGAAGAACAGCAGCGCGATGGAGGCCAGCGTCAGCCCCATGCGGCGGTTGTTCCTTTTCTGCTCGGGCGTCATGTCGAGGCGCGCTTCAGCCGATCACCTTGGTCGCGGTGGGGTCCAGCCGCGGCGGGGTCTCGAAGGTGTGGAACGGCGCCGGCGAGGGGACTTCCCACTCGAGGCCTTCGGCCGCTTCCCACGGCTTCTGCGGGGCCTTCTCGCCCTTGCCGAGCATGGTCGGCAGCACGATGAAGAAGAAGAAGTACACCTGCGCCAGGCCGAAGGCGAAGGCGCCGACGCTGGCCACCGCATTGAAGTCGGCGAACTGCATCGGGTAGTCGGCATAGCGGCGCGGCATGCCCGCCAGGCCCAGGAAGTGCATCGGGAAGAAGGTGATGTTGAACGAGATCAGCGACCACCAGAAGTGGACCTTGCCGCGGGTCTCGTTGTACATCACGCCGGTCCACTTGGGCGCCCAGTAGTAGTAGCCCGCGAACATCGCGTAGAGCGAGCCGGCCACCAGCACGTAGTGGAAGTGGGCGACGACGTAGTAGGTGTCTTGCAGCTGGGTGTCGATCGGCGCGACCGCCAGGATCAGGCCGGTGAAGCCGCCCATCGTGAACACGAAGATGAAGCCGACCGCGAACAGCATCGGCGTCTCGAAGGTCATCGAGCCCTGCCACATGGTGGCGACCCAGTTGAAGATCTTCACGGCCGTGGGCACGGCGATCAGCATGGTCGCGTACATGAAGAACAGCTGGCCGGTGAGCGGCATGCCGGTCGTGAACATGTGGTGCGCCCAGACGATGAACGACAGGATCGCGATCGACGAGGTGGCGTACACCATCGAGGCGTAGCCGAACAGCTTCTTGCGCGAGAAGGCCGGCACGATCTGGCTGATGATGCCGAAGGCCGGCAAGATCATGATGTAGACCTCGGGGTGGCCGAAGAACCAGAAGATGTGCTGGTACATCACCGGATCGCCGCCGCCGGCGGGGTTGAAGAAGCTGGTGCCGAAGTGGCGGTCGGTCAGCGTCATCGTGATGGCGCCGGCGAGCACCGGCATCACGGCGATCAGCAGGTAGGCGGTGATGAGCCAGGTCCAGCAGAACATCGGCATCTTCATGAGCGTCATGCCGGGGGCGCGCATGTTGAGGATGGTGACGATGATGTTGATCGAGCCCATGATCGACGAGGCGCCCATGATGTGCATCGCGAAGATGCCGGCGTCCATCGAGGGGCCCATCTGCAAGGTGAGCGGCGCGTAGAGCGTCCAGCCCGCGGCCGGTGCGCCGCCGGGCATGAAGAACGAACCGACCAGCATCAGCGCCGCCGGGATCAGCAGCCAGAAGCTGAAGTTGTTCATGCGCGCGAAGGCCATGTCGGATGCGCCGATCTGCAGCGGGATCATCCAGTTCGCGAAGCCCACGAAGGCCGGCATGATGGCGCCGAACACCATGATCAGGCCGTGCATGGTGGTGAACTGGTTGAACAGTTCGGGGTTGACCAGCTGCAGGCCGGGCTGGAACAGTTCGGCGCGGATCAGCAGCGCGAGCACGCCGCCGACCATCAGCATGGTGAACGAGAACAGCAGGTACAGCGTGCCGATGTCCTTGTGGTTGGTCGCGAACACCCAGCGGCGCCAGCCGGCCGGTGCGCCGTGGTGGTCGTCGTGGGCATGGTCGTCGTGACCTGGTGCGTGGCCGTGGGGGTCGAGGACTGCGCTCATCTTGGTTTTCCTTGCAAACTCTACGTGGGCGCCGGCTTACTTGGCCTTGGCGCGCTCGGCCAGCACTTCGGAGGGCTGCACCAGCTGGCCGGTCTTGTTCGACCAGGCGTTCTTGGTGAAGCTCACCACGGCCGCGATGTCGGTGTCGCTCAGCTGCTTCCAGGCCGGCATCGCGCCGTTGTTCTGGCCGTTGAGCACCACGTGGAGCTGCTTCTGGTGGTCGGCGTCGAGGACGGTCGGCGAACCGTCGAGCGCCTTGATCGGGCCGGCACCGCGGCCGTTGGCCTGGTGGCAGGCCGCGCAGTTGGCCGCATAGACCTTCTCGCCGCGGGCCAGCATGTCGGGCAGGGTCCAGACCTTGGTCGGGTCGTCCTGCTTGGCGGCGGCTTCCTTGCGCTTGGCATCGACCCAGGCGGTGTAGTCGGCCGCGGCCAGCACCTTCACGTGGATCGGCATGTAGGCGTGTTCCTTGCCGCAGAGCTCCTGGCACTGGCCGTAGTAGTCGCCGACCTTCTCGGCCCGGAACCAGGTGTCGCGCACGAAGCCGGGGATCGCATCCTGCTTGACGCCGAGCTGCGGCACCGCGAAGGCGTGGATCACGTCGTTGGCGGTGGTGATGATGCGGATCTTGGCGTTGACCGGCACCACCAGCGGGTTGTCGACCTTCAGCAGGTAGTCGTCGGGCATCTCGCCGCGGGCGCCGGCGTTCGACATCGCGCGCTGCGAGCTGTCGAGCGTCGAGATGAAGGACAGGCCCTCGCCCTCGCCCTTCAGGTAGTCGTAGCCCCACTTCCACTGGTAGCCGGTGGTCTTGATGGTGAGGTCGGAGTTGGTGGTGTCTTTCTGGGCCACCAGCACCCGGGTCGCCGGCAGCGCCATCAGGATCACGATCAGGAAGGGCACGATGGTCCAGATCACCTCGACCACCACCGATTCATGGAAGTTGGCGGCCTTGTGGCCGACCGACTTGCGGTGCTTCCAGATCGAATAGAACATGACCGCGAAGACGGCCACGAAGATGACCGTGCACAGCACCATCATCACCGTGTGCAGGAAGTGCTGCTCCTGGGAGATCTTGGTCACGCCGATGGGCAGGTTCAACTGACGAACCGACGGACCGCCGGGCAGGTCGTTGACTGCGTGCGCCGCGCCGCTGAACGCCGCGCCGGCCGCCAGCAGCAGATTCGCCGGCCAGATCTTGTTCCGCCAATTGCTCTTCATCGTGTTCACTTCTTCATTTTCCTGTTAACCCCACCGGTCCCCACGGTGCGTCATTGCGCGCGCCCCCTCAGGCGGCCCGCAATGCCATGCGAATCTCGCGCGCCAGCGCCGCGCGCAACTCCGGACGCACATAGCGCCCCACCCTGACCGAACGACCCTGACCCGAGACCTCGATCAGCGAACGATCGCTGGCCTGGGGCTCGACCCGCACCTGGTGCGGCAAGAATTCCGTGCGCTCGTAGTGCCCGCCGTTCTCGAGTTCGACCACCAGCCTGCCGCCCTGCAAGGCGATCTTCTCGCCATCGGTCGCGTGCCGCGCATAAAGCACGAACGCGAACCCGACCGCGGCGAGTTCGAGCCACGCGAACGGCAACACGAGCCGCGCGCCGTTCAGCCAGAAGACCGTCCCGATGCCGAGCGACACCACGCAGAGCGACGCGTAGAGCCAGCCGAGCTGGCTCGGCGTGACCGAGCAGTTGCGCTTCAGGAACCAGTGGATGCTCTGGCCAGAAACAGTGGCAAAACGAAACACGGAATTCGACACGGGCGAGTTCAGCAAATCGGTGCGTCGACGACTGTCAAAAATGAATCGGACAGGCCTCGATCACGGGACAATACCCGGGAGTTCACGCAGCGCCGAATTGTAGCGGGTCAACCGAGCGGGCCTCAGTTGCCTACACGACCTCGCTGCAGCATGGAACGCATTTCCCGCAAGGACACTGCACTTTCCGCAGACAGCGCGACACGGGGGGTCGGTTTGAAGGCATGCCCGTAGATGATCTCGAAGGTCAGCCCGATCCGCCCGCCGCCCTCCTCGGCAGGCGCCAGCTCGGGCAGGGCGGCGCCGAGCGCGCGGCGCCAGTCCCTGCCGCGCAAGGCCGGAAAGCGAGCCGGATGCAAGTTGCGCCCCAGGGTGCGCAGCTCGGCCAGGGCGGCGTCGGGGCTGGTCCAGGTCAGCACGATGCGCTCCATGTCCATCACCGGTTCGGCGAACCCGGCGCCGACCAGCATGTCGCCCCAGTCGTGCATGTCGGTGAACTCGTGGCTGGCCGGCGGCCAGCCGAGCTGCCGGTGCAGGGCCCGCAGTTCCATCAGCGTGTCGGGCCCGAAGCAGGAGAACATCAGGAAGCCGTCGGTGGCGACCCCCCGGTGCCAATGCGCGATCAGCGCCTGCGGGTCGGCCGCCATGTGCAGCGCCATGTTGGCCCACAGCAGGTCGACGCCGTCCTCGGGCGGCGGATCGAAGCTGGGCCGGGCGCCCTGCCAGCGGCGCGCGGTCCACCACGGCGCGGTCAGCGACCGGGCGGTGGCGGCGGCCAGCACGGGATCCGGTTCGATGACGTAGGGCGTGGCATCCCGGTAGCGGCGCGCGACCAGGCCGTGAGCCTCCAGGCCGCCGCGCAGGGGCGACCAGTCGGCCCAGTGGCGCGGCTTGGCCGTGATCCATTGCAGCCGGTCTTCCATCCGGCGGCCGATTTCCTCATGAAGCCAGGGGGATTGCGAAGCCGGCGCCAGCCGGCTCCAGCGACCGGCCGCCGTGGCATCGATGGTCGGCGGGCGCTGTGCGGAGTCGGTGGGCATGGGGCGCTGAGTATATTGACGGATGTTCAAGCCCTGGGCGGCACGGCCTTTCTCGGCCCTGGCGGCACGGCTGCCGGGCCAGTGCGCGGTCTGCCGCGCCTGGCCCGCGGCGTCGATCTGCGAGGCCTGCGTGGCGCGTTTCGCGGCGCCGGTGGCGCGCTGTCCGACCTGCGCGCTGCCGCTGGGCCCGGGCGACACCCGCTGCCTCGACTGCCAGCGGCGGCCGCCGCCGCTCGACGCCTGCCTGGCGGCCTGCGCCTATGCGTGGCCGTGGCCCGAATGCATCTCGGCCTTCAAGTTCCGTGGCGATGCCGGGCGCGCGGCACCCCTGGCGGCGCTGCTGCGCAGCGCACCCTGGGTCGAGCCGGCGCTGGAACAGGCGGACGCCGTGCTGCCGATGCCGCTGGCGCCGGCCCGCCTGCGCGAGCGCGGCTTCAACCAGGCGTACGAGCTGGCGCGGCGGCTGGCGCCGGACAAGTGCGATCCCCGGTTGCTGCTGCGCACCCGCGACACCGCGCCGCAGAGCGGCCTCGCGCGGCAGGACCGGCTGCACAACCTGAGCGGCGCCTTCGCGCTCGATCCGCGTCGCCCCGGGGCGGTGCACGGCCGGCGCCTGGTGCTGGTCGACGACGTCATGACCAGCGGCGCCTCGCTGTACGCGGCGGCCGAGGTCCTGCGGGCCGCCGGCGCCGCCCGCATCACCGCGATCGTGCTGGCGCGGACCGACGCGCCGGACTGATTCGGGCGGCGACCGACAATCGCGCCATGTTCCATATCGTTCTCGTCGAACCCGAGATTCCGCCCAACACCGGCAACGTGATCCGGCTGGCGGCCAACACCGGCTGCACCCTGCACCTGGTCGAACCGCTGGGCTTCTCGATGGATGACCGCCTGCTGCGCCGCGCCGGACTGGACTACCACGAGTACGCGACCCTGCTGCGCCACGCCAATTGGCAGGCCTTGCTCGACACCCAGCAGCCGCCGCCGGACCGGATGTTCGCGCTCACCACGCGCGGCACGCAGCGCGTGCACGACGTGGCTTTCAGGCCCGGCGACTGGCTGGTGTTCGGGTCGGAGACCCGCGGCCTGGCGCCCGAGCTGCGCGAGAGCTTCGCCCCGCCGCAGCGGCTGCGGCTGCCGATGCGCGAGGGTCAGCGCAGCCTCAACCTGTCGAACGCGGTGGCGGTGACGGTGTTCGAAGCCTGGCGCCAGAACGGCTTCGGCTGAGCTATTTGTACCGCCGAACGACCGACTCGGCGACGCAGGCCGGCTTCGGCGAACCTTCCAGTTCGATGGTCGTTTCCCAGGTCATCTGCAGCCCGTCGTTGGCGATCGGCTCCGAGCTCAGCAGCTTCATGCGGCCGCGTACCCGGCCTCCGACCGGCACCGGCGACATGAAACGCACCCGGTTCAGGCCGTAGTTCACGCCCATGCGCGACTCGACCACCTCGAAGGCCACTTCATAGAGCCGCGGCAGCAGCGACAGGGTCAGGAAGCCGTGCGCGATCGGGCCGCCGAAGGGGCCGGCCTTGGCGCGCTCGACGTCGACATGGATCCACTGGTGGTCGCCGGTCGCCTCGGCGAACTGATTGACTTGCTCTTGGGTGATGGTGATCCAGTCGCTCACCGCGACTTCCTGGCCGACGCACGCGGCAAGTTCCTGGAGGGTCTGGAAGGTCTTTTTCATCGCTTCACTGTAGCGGCGCGCCGACCCGGCCCCTGTCCACGCCGAGACATCGGGGCTCGGGGTAAACACGGGCTCAGGCCGGCCGGGCGGGCTCCCGGACGTCCAGCCAGTCGATGATCGGCTGCCATTGCTCCAGGTCGCGCTGCACCCGCCCCGGCGCGATGTCGAACAGCGTCAGCCCGCGGGCCGCCAGCTGGACATAGTTCTGGGTGTCGCGCAGCTCGCCGAGCACCGGCACGCCGAGCCCGGACACGAACTCGCGCAGCCGGTCCGCGGCCAGCGTGCGGGCGTCGACCCGCATGCCCACCAGGGCGATCTGGGTCTTGCCCGCGTGGCGGTTGGCGAGCAGCTTGTCGAGGAAATCGCGCGTGGCGTAGATGTCGAAGATGCTCGGCTGCAAGGGCACCAGCACCTTGTCGGCCAGCGCCAGCGCCTCCTTGAAACGCGATCCGTGCAGCCCGGCGGGGGTGTCGATGACCGCGTGGGTGGTGCCGCGCGGCGGCCGCACCACGCTGCCGTCCTCGGACGCCTCCCAGCTCAGGATCTGCCGCGCCTGCGGCGGCCGCAGCCCGAGCCACAGCCGCGACGACTGCTGGCGGTCGATGTCGCCCAGCATCACGGCATGGCCGCGGCTGGCCATGTAGCCCGCGATGTGGGTGGCGAGGGTGGATTTTCCGACGCCGCCCTTGGGATTGGCGACCAGGACTACCGGCATGTTGGACTCCGACAGGCTGAACAAAGGCGTCATGGTAGCCGCGCGCGAAGCACCCCGGAGTGCGCTAATGTTCGCGCCATGTCGACAAACACCAACAACAACAGTCCGGCGCGCATCTACGTGGTGGCCGCCCATCCGCATTGGCGCGAATCGCGCGTCAACCGCCGTCTGCTGGAAGCCGCTCGGGCCACGCCAGGAGTCGACGTCAACGATCTCTACGACACCTACCCCGACTACGCCATCGACGTCAAGGTCGAGCAGGCCCGTCTGGCGCGCGCCGACCTGCTGGTGCTGCTGCATCCGATCCAGTGGTACTCGATGCCGGCGCTGCAGAAGCTCTGGATCGACGACGTGCTCGACTACGGCTGGGCCTACGGCACCGGCGGCCGGGCCCTGGAGGGCAAGGACTGCTGGCTGGTCGCGACCACCGGCGGCCCCGAGGCCAGCTACCACCCGCAAAGCTACAACCGCTATTTCTTCGACGCCTTCCTGCCGCCCTACGAGCAGACCGCGGCGCTGTGCGGGATGCGCTTCTTGCCGCCGCTGCTGTTCCACGGCGCCCGCAGCGCGCCCGCGGCCGAGGTCACGGCCCACGTCGAGGTCTTCAAGGAGCGGCTCCTCCGCTATCCGGACTGGCCGGAACTCGAGGGGCTCGACGTCTGCGTCAGCTGCCCGGTGCCCGAGATCGACCGACCGACGGCCGAGGAGGAAAGCTGAGCATGGAGCACGCACCCGCCTGGCTCATCAATACGCTGATCTACCTGGGCGCCGCGGTGCTCGTGGTGCCGTTGTCGAAGGCACTGGGGCTCGGCGCCATCATCGGCTACCTCGTGGCCGGCATCGCGATCGGGCCGTGGGGCCTGGGCCTGGTCACCAACGTCGAGGACATCCTGCATTTCGCCGAGTTCGGCGTCGTTCTGATGCTGTTCCTGGTCGGCCTCGAGCTCGAGCCCAAGCGGCTGTGGAGCCTGCGGCGGCCGATCTTCGGCTGGGGCTCGGCCCAGGTGCTGGCCTGCGCCGCGGTGCTGTTCCTGGTCGGCTGCGCCGCGGGCGCCGACTGGCGCGTGTCGCTGGTCGCGGCGCTCGGGCTGGCGCTGTCGTCGACCGCGATCGCGCTGCAGGTGTTCGCCGAGCGCAACCTGCTGCTCGCGCCGAGCGGCCAGGCCGGCTTCTCGATCCTGCTGTTCCAGGATGTGGCGGCGATCCCGATCCTGGCGCTGCTGCCGCTGCTGGCGGTCGGCTCGGCGGCCGGGCCGGCCATGACCGGCTGGGAGCGCACCTTCGAGGGCTTGAAGATCGTCGGCGTGATCGCCGCCATCGTGGTCGGCGGCCGGCTCGCCTTGCGCCCCCTGCTGCGCTGGATCGCGCGCAGCAACACGCCCGAGATCTTCACCGCGACCTCGCTGCTGCTGGTGGTGGCGATCGCCGCGCTGATGCAGTTCGTCGGCCTGTCGATGGCGCTCGGCGCCTTCCTGGCCGGCGTGCTGCTGGCGGAGAGCGAATACCGGCGCGAGCTGGAGACCGACATCGAGCCCTTCAAGGGCCTGCTGCTCGGCCTGTTCTTCATCGCGGTCGGCATGAGCATCGATTTCGGCGTGCTGCTGGAACATCCCGCGCTGATGGCGCTGGTGGTGATCGCCTTCCTGGCGGTCAAGTTCGTCGTCATCTACGCACTGGCGAAGGCGATGGGGGTGCCCTACCAGCAGCGGCCGGTGTTCACGCTGCTGCTGGCGCAGGGCGGCGAATTCGCCTTCGTGGTGTTCCAGGCCGCCGGCCCCGACGTGCTGCCGCATGGCGTCGCCTCGTTCCTGATCGCCGCGGTGGCGCTCTCGATGCTGGTCTCGCCGCTGCTGCTGGTGGCGATCGACAAATGGGTGCTGCCGCGCTTCGGCGCCCACAAGCCGACGACGATGGAGGAGATTTCCGAGCAGCAGGACGCCAAGGTGGTGATCTGCGGCTTCGGGCGCTATGGCCAGATCATCGGCCGGCTGCTGACCGCGCAAGGCGTGCGCATCACGGTGCTCGACCACGACCCCGACACCATCGAGGCGCTGCGCGAATTCGGCATCAGCGTGTTCTACGGCGACGCCACACGGCTCGACCTGCTGCGCACCGCGGGCGCCGGCACGGCCCGGGTGCTGGTGGTCGCGGTCGACGACATGGAGCAGTCGCTCAAGATCGTCGACCTGGCGCAGAAGCACTTCCCGCAGGCCAGGCTGGTGGTGCGGGCGCGCAACGTCACGCACTACTACCAGCTGCTCGACCGCAAGGTGGAGTTCGTCGAGCGCGAGCTCTTCGAGTCCTCGCTGCGCAGCGCCCGCTCGGTGCTCGAGGCCATCGGCTGGCCGGCCCACGAGGCGCGCGAAGACGCGATGCGCTTCCGGCGCCGCAACATCGAGCTGATGCTCGAGACCTACCCGCACTACAAGGGCGACCGCGCCCAGCTGATCGCGGTGGCCAAGAAGGGCCGCCAGCAGTTCCAGGAGCAGATGGCGCGGGAACGCGAGGAACGGCGCCAGCGCAGCGGCGCCCACTGGGACCGCGACAAGGTCGAGGAAGAGCGCCTGCCCTGAACCCGGTGCCTACTGGTCGAGCTTGAGCAGCCGCACCGCGTTGCCCTTGAGGATGCCCGGCATCACCTCGGGCTTGAAGCCGGCGTCCTCGAAGTCCTTGAGCCAGCGGTCGGGCGTGATCAGCGGATAGTCGCTGGCGAACAGCACCCGGTCCTTGAGCAGCGTGTTGGCGTACTGCACCAGCTGCTTCGGGAAATACTTCGGGCTCCAGCCCGACAGGTCGATCCAGACGTTCGGCTTGTGGGTGGCGACGCTGAGCGCCTCGTCCTGCCACGGGAAGCTCGGGTGCGCCATCACGATCTGCATGTCGGGGAAGTCGATCGCGACGTCGTCCAGGTGCATCGGGTTGCTGTACTCGAGCCGCAGGCCGCCGCCGCAGCGCATGCCCGAGCCGATGCCGCTGTGGCCGGTGTGAAAGACGGCCGGCAGCGCGTATTCGGCGATCACCTCGTAGATCGGCCAGGCCATCTTGTCGTAGGGGTGGTAGCCCTGCACCGTCGGGTGGAACTTGAAGCCCTTGACGCCGTATTCCTCGATCAGCCGGCGGGCCTCGCGCGCGCCCATCTTGCCCTTGTGCGGGTCGATGCTGGCGAAGGCGATCATGATGTCGGAGTTCTTCTGCGCGGCCTCGGCGATCTCCTCGTTCGGGATCCGGCGGCGACCCATGTTCGACTCGGCATCGACCATGAACATCACCAGCCCGATCTTGCGCTCGCGGTAGTAGTCGATGCTTTCCTGGATGGTCGGGCGGCGGCCCGACTTGAAGTATTTGTCGGCGGCGCGGTCGTACTCTTCGCCATAGTTGTCGAAGGGGTTCCAGCAACTCACCTCGGCGTGCGTGTGAGTGTCGATCGCGATCAGGTTCTGGTGGTCCATGGGGGTTGTCTCCGAACGGTTTGAAGCCTAGGGTAAATCCTTACGCCACACAGCGTCATGCGGCTTGAATTGATTATTTTTCATAACCATAATCGATCGTACTCCGGAATGCAATCATGACCTCCAACGACCTCCACCTCGACATCCAGGACGACATCGCCATCATCCGCCTCACGCGGGGTGCCAAACGCAACGCGCTGTCCGACGGCCTGATCCTGGCACTGCGCGACGCTTTCGAAAAGCTGCCCTCCACCGTGCGTGCCGCGGTGATCGATGGCGAGGGTCCGCATTTCTGCGCCGGCCTCGACCTGTCCGAGCTGAAGGAGCGCGACGCCGGCCAGGGCCTGCGGCATTCGCGCATGTGGCACGCGGCGCTCGAGCTGGTGCAGCATGGCCCGGTGCCGGTGGTGGCGGCGCTGCACGGCGCGGTGGTCGGCGGCGGGCTCGAACTGGCGAGCGCCTGCCACATCCGGGTGGCCGACAGCACCACCTTCTATGCGCTGCCGGAGGGCTCGCGCGGCATCTTCGTCGGCGGCGGCGGCTCGGTGCGCATTCCCAAGCTGATCGGCGCCGCCCGCATGACCGACATGATGATGACCGGCCGGGTCTACAACGCCGAGGAGGGCGAGCGCGCCGGCTTCGCCCAGTACCTGGTGCCCGAAGGCACGGCCTTCGACAAGGCGCTGGAACTCGCGAAGCGCGTGGCGACCAACGCCCCGCTGACCAACTACGCGCTGATGCACGCGCTGCCGCGCATCGCCGAGCAGCCGGCCGACCACGGCTTCTTCACCGAAGCGCTGATGGCCGGCATCGCGCAGGCCGCGCCCGACGCCAAGGAGCGCGTGCGCGCCTTCCTGGACGGCAAGGCGGCCAAGGTCCAGAAGAGCTGAGACAAAACCGAGGATTCCCCATGCAAGCCCCCCGTCCGACGACCCAGACGCCACGCTATCGGCCTGTGACTTTCGGCGTGCGCCGCGTCAACGTGCGCGAGGGCGCGGCGGGCGTGCGCTACCTCGAGGCCGCCGAGCCGCTCGGCCCCTACGCCGAGCGCATCACCGACCGCTTCATGCACTGGGCCGAGACCGAGCCCGACCGCAGCTTCATGGCCCGCCGCGAGCAACTGCCCGACGGCAGCACCGGCGAATGGCAGCACCTGAGCTACGCCCGGGCGCTGCAGGACGCCCGCCGCATCGGCCAGGCGCTGCTGAACCGCGGCCTGGACGCCCAGCGGCCGGTCATGATCCTGAGCGAGAACAGCCTGGAGCATGCCCAGCTGGCGCTCGGCTGCATCTACGCCGGTGTTCCGTACTGCCCAGCCTCGCCCGCCTACTCGACCGTCAGCCAGGACTACGAGAAACTGCGCCACATCGTCGACACGCTGACCCCGGGGCTGGTGTTCGCGAGCGACGGCGCGCGCTACGGCCGCGCCATCGCGGCGGCGGTCCCGGCCGATGTCGAGGTGGTGCTGCAGCGCGGCCACGGCGGTGCCGGCGATCCGGGCACGGCCGCCCCCGAGCTGGCCGGCCGCGCCCTCACCGCCTTCGACAGCCTGCTCGCCACGCCCGCCACGCACGCGGTCGACGCCGCCATGGCGGCCACCGGGCCGGACACGATCACCAAGTTCCTGTTCACCTCGGGCTCGACCAAGATGCCCAAGGCGGTGGTCAACACCCAGCGCATGTGGTGCGCCAACCAGGTGCAGATCGCGCAGTCGATGCCGGCCCTCGCGGAGGAGCCGCCGGTGCTGGTCGACTGGCTGCCGTGGAACCACACCTTCGGCAGCAACCACAACGTCGGCATCACGATCTACCACGGCGGCACGCTCTACATCGACGACGGCAAGCCGACGCCGGCGGGCATGGCGGAGACGCTGCGCAACCTGCGCGAGATCGCGCCGACCGTCTACTTCAACGTGCCGACCGGCTTCGAGGCCATCGCGCAGGCCATGGAGACCGATGCGCAGCTGCGCCGGACGCTGCTCTCGCGGGTGCGCATGTTCTTCTACTCCGGCGCCGCGCTGGCGCAGCCGATCTGGGACCTGCTGCACCGGATCCAGGAGGCCGAGATCGGCGAGCGCATCGTGATGGCGACCGGCCTCGGCATGACCGAGTCCGGCCCTTCGGCGATGTTCATCAACAGCCCGGACGTGCGCGCCGGCGACGTCGGCGTGCCGACGCCCGGCATGACGCTCAAGCTGATCGATGTCGACGGCAAGGTCGAGGTGCGCTACCGCGGCCCCAACGTCACGCCGGGCTACTGGCGCTCGCCGGAAGCCACGCGAGAGGCCTTCGACGAAGAAGGCTTCCTGTGCACCGGCGATGCCGTGCGCTGGATCGACGACGCCGACATCCACCGCGGCCTGCGCTTCGACGGCCGCATCGCCGAGGACTTCAAGCTCGCCACCGGCACCTTCGTGAGCGTCGGACCGCTGCGCGCGAAGATCAACACCGCCGGCGCGCCCTACGTGCACGACGCGGTGCTGACCGGCATCAACCTGAAGGAAGTCGGCGCGCTGATCTTCCCGACCCCGGCCATCCGGACGCTGGCCGGCCTGGCGCCCGAGGCGAGCCTGCAGCAGGTGGTCGAGAGCGCGCCGGTGCAGGCCTGGCTGCAGCAGCTGCTCGACGGGCTCGCCGCCGCCAGCACCGGCAGCGCCAACCGCATCGCACGCGCCCACATCGTTTCCGAGCCGCCCTCGATCGACAGGGGCGAAGTGACCGACAAGGGCTCGATCAACCAGCGCGCCGTGCTCAAGCACCGTGCGGCGCTGGCCGAGGCCCTGCATGACGGCACGTTGGGCTTCACGCTCAAGCCCCGATAGGCCGTTTTCACTGACAAACCACAAGGAGACTCGCATGAACATCCAAGGACAAGCCGCACTCGTGACCGGCGGCGCATCCGGCCTCGGCGAAGCCACGGCGCGCGAGCTCGCGCGGCTCGGCGCCAAGGTCGCAGTGCTCGACGTCAATGCCGGCCTGGCGGAGAAGGTCGCCGCCGAGATCGGCGGCGTCGCCTGCGTCTGCGACATCACCGACACCGACAGCGTCAACGCCGCGCTCGACAAGGCCGAGGCCGCGCACGGTGCGGCCCGCATCCTCATGAACGTGGCCGGCATCGGCAGCGCCAAGCGAATCGTCGGCAAGGACGGCAGCGCCGCGCCGCTCGAGGACTTCGTGCGGGTGGTCAACATCAACCTGATCGGTGCCTACAACGTCAGCCGCCTCTATGCGGCGCGCTGCGCCAAGCTGGACCCGAACGAAGGCGGCGAGCGCGGCGTGATGCTGTTCACGGCCTCGGTCGCGGCCTTCGACGGCCAGGTCGGCCAGCAGGCCTACAGCGCCTCGAAGGGCGGGCTGGTGGGCATGACGCTGCCGATGGCGCGCGACCTCGCGCAGCACGGCATCCGCGTCTGCACGATCGCGCCGGGCCTGTTCGCGACACCGCTGCTGAAGACCCTGCCCGAGCCGATCCAGCAGTCGCTTGCCGCCTCGATCCCGTTCCCGCCGCGGCTGGGCGATCCGGCGGAGTTCGCCGCGCTGGCCTGCCACATCGTCACCAACGGCCACCTCAACGGCGAGGTGATCCGCCTCGACGGCGCCCTGCGCATGGCGCCGCGCTGAGCCGGCCGCCACCCCGTTTTTTCGTTCGCCCCTCCAGGAGACATCATGAACATCAAGAAAAGCATCCTCGCCGCCGCGCTGGCCGCCGGCCTCTTCGGCGCCGCCCATGCCGACCTCACGGTCGGCGTCGTGCTGCCGCTGACCGGCCCGGCCTCGGGCCTGGGCATCCCGGTCAAGAACCAGATCGCGCTGTGGCCCAAGACCATCGCCGGCGAGAACCTCAAGGTCGTGGTGCTCGACGATGCCACCGACCCGACCACGGGCGTCAAGGACACGCAGCGGCTGGTGACCGAGGACAAGGTCGACGTCATCATCGGCTCGGCCGCGACGCCGGTCGCGATCCCGATGGCCGACGTGGCCGCGGAATCGGGCACCGTGCAGCTCGCCGCCTCGCCGGCCGGGCTGCCGCCGGGCAAGGACAAGTGGACCTTCCGGCTGCCGCAGTCCAACGACGTCATGGCCTACGCCGTGGTCCAGCACATGAAGTCGCAGAAGGTCAAGACCATCGGCTTCCTCGGCTACACCGACGCCTACGGCGAACTCTGGCTCAAGGCGCTGACCGCCGAGGCCGAGAAGAACGGCATGAAGGTCGTCGCCACCGAGCGCTTCGGCCGGGCCGACACCAGTGTCACCGCCCAGGTGCTGAAGCTGACCTCGGCCAATCCCGACGCGATCCTGATCGTCGCCTCGGGCAGCGGCGCCGGCATGCCGCAGAAGGCGGTGATGGAGCGCGGTTTCAAGGGCAAGGTCTACCAGACGCACGCCGCCGCCACGCAGGACCTGATGCGCACTGCCGGCAAGGATGCCGAAGGCACCTTCGTCGTCTCGGGCCCGGCCACCGTGGCGGAGCAGCTGCCCGACAGCCATCCCTCGAAGAAGGCCGCGGTCGACTTTGTCACGCAGTACGAGAAGACCTACGGCCCGGGCTCGCGCAACCAGTTCGCCGGCCACGGCGCCGATGCGCTGACGGTGCTCGAGAAGGCGGTGCCGATCGCGCTGAAGAAGGGCAAGCCCGGCACGCCGGAGTTCCGTGCGGCGCTGCGCGACGCGATGGAGACCATGGGCCGCACGGTGCTCGCGCACGGCGTCTTGAACTGGACGCCCGACAACCACTGGGGCTACACCAACGAGACCGGCGTCATGCTGAAGGTCGTGGGCGGCCAGTTCAAGGTCGAAGCACCGTAGCTCGCCCCCAGGTTGCCCGCACTTCGTGTCGGGCGCCCACCCCCTACCGGGGGCAACACCAGCGGCCTGGCGAAGCCAGTTCCGCGGTGTTCCACGAAGAGAAAAGAACACGGAGAACGCGCGCCGCGAAGCCCTCATGGATATCTCAATCGCCAGCATCCTGACGCTGGACGGACTCACGAACGGGGCGATCTACGCGCTGCTGGGCATGGGTATCGTGCTCGTGTTCACGGTCACCCGCGTCATCTTCATTCCGCAGGGCGAGTTCGTCGCCTATGGCGCGCTCACGCTCGCCATCTTCCAGACCGGCAAGGTGCCCGGCACGGTCTGGCTGCTGCTGATCCTCGCGGCCGTCGCGGCGCTCATGGAACTGGTGAGCACCTGGCGCCACCGCGGCCGGGCCGCGCCGGCCCTGCTGGCCGCCGCGCGCATGTTCGTGCTGCCGGCGGCGGTCTGCGCCGTGTCGGCGTGGGCGGCGCCGCGCAACCTGCCGCTGGCGGTCCAGGCCTTCCTCACGCTGTGCATCGTCACGGCGTTCGGGCCGCTGGTCTACCGCGTCGCCTACCAGTCGCTCGCCGGCGCCAGCTCGCTGGTGCTGCTGATCGTCTCGGTCGGCGTGCATTTCGCGATGACCGGGCTGGGCCTGCTGTTCTTCGGCGCCGAGGGCTTTCGCAACCCGTCGTTCTGGGACGACCGCTTTGCGGTCGGCCCGCTGAACGTCAACGGGCAGGCCGTGATCATCTTCCTCGCCTCGGCGGCGCTGATCGTGATGCTGTGGCTCTACTTCGAGCGCACCCTCTACGGCAAGGCCCTGCGGGCGACGGCCGTGAACCGGCTCGGTGCACGGCTGATGGGCATCTCCACGCAGGCGGCGGGCCAGCTCACCTTCGCGATGGCGGCGCTGATCGGCGCGCTGTCGGGCCTCCTGATCGGGCCCACCACCACGATCTTCTACGACTCCGGCTTCCTGATCGGCCTCAAGGGCTTCGTCGCCGGCGTGATCGGCGGCCTGGCGAGCTATCCGGGCGCGCTGCTCGGCGCGCTGGCGGTCGGCGTGATCGAGTCCTTCGGCTCGTTCTGGGCCAGCTCGTTCAAGGAGGTGATCGTGTTCACCATCATC
Organism: Variovorax sp. 10N432; assembly: GCF_056394465.1. Taxonomy (NCBI): domain Bacteria; kingdom Pseudomonadati; phylum Pseudomonadota; class Betaproteobacteria; order Burkholderiales; family Comamonadaceae; genus Variovorax; species Variovorax sp. 10N432. Next base: position 11,327 of record NZ_JBFTHX010000015.1, on the reverse strand, counting down.
CTGCCGGTGCTGTTGTGGCGCTCGCTGACCAGCGCCCACTCGGACGAGGAGCATTGACATGGAAGCCACTCTGAATCCTCCAGCGGCCAAGCCGCCCGCGAAGAGCCGCCTGCGCACCTGGGGCCCGCTGGCGCTGGTGGCGGTGCTCGTCGCCCTGCCGCTGCTGCCGCTGCCCAACTTCTGGATCATCCAGCTCAACTACATCGGCATCTACACGCTGCCGGTGCTGGGGCTGGTGCTGCTCACCGGCGTCGGCGGACTGACCTCCTTCGGCCAGGCGGCGTTCGTGGGCATCGGCGCCTACACCACCGCCTACCTGAGCGTGAACTTCGGCCTCTCGCCGTGGCTCACCCTGTTCGTCGGCCTGGCGCTGACCGGCCTCAGCGCCGCGATCATCGGCGGCATCACGCTGCGCATGTCGGGCCACTACCTGCCGCTCGCCACCATCGCCTGGGCGCTGGCGCTCTACTACCTGATGGGCAACCTCGAGGCGCTGGGCAAGTACGACGGCATCCTGGGCGTCAAGGGGCTCACGCTCTTCGGCCTCGAGGTCGGCCAGCAGCGGGTGTTCTATGCGGTGGTCTGGACTTTCTCGCTGCTCGCCTGCTTCGCGGTGATCCGGCTGCTCGATTCACGCAGCGGCCGGGCCATCCGGTCGCTGGCGGGCGGCTCGCAGATGGCCGAGGCGATGGGCGTGAACACGCTGCGCTTCAAGGTCGGGATCTTCGTGCTGGCGGCGCTGCTGGCGTCGCTCTCGGGCTGGCTGTTCGCGCATTTCCAGCGCACCGTGAACCCCTCGCCCTTCGGCCTCAAGATGGGCATCGAGTACCTCTTCATGGCGGTGCTCGGGGGCGCGGCCCACGTGTGGGGCGCGATCGCCGGCGCCGGCGTGGTCAAGCTGCTCGAAGACCAGCTGCAGGTGCTGCTGCCCAAGCTGATCGGCACCAGCGGCAGCTACGAGCTGATCGTCTTCGGCATCCTGATCGTGCTGGTACTCAAGTACCTGCCCGACGGCCTGTGGGACTTCATCGACCGCCGGCTGCCGCGCCCGCAGCGCCCGGTCGACTGGCGCGATGCGCCCGACCTCCCGGCGCGCGCCAAGCCGGCCGCCGGCGAGGTGGTGCTCGACGTGCAGGCGATCCGCAAGACCTTCGGCGGGCTGGTGGCGGTCAACGACATCAGCTTCCAGACCCGGGCCGGCCAGGTGGTCGGCCTGATCGGGCCCAACGGCGCCGGCAAGTCGACCACCTTCAACCTGGTCACCGGCGTGCTGGGCCTGAGCGGCGGCGCCGTGCGCTTTCGCGGCGAGGCGATCGGCGGGCTGTCGTCGCGCGCCATCGCCGAGCGCGGCGTCTCGCGCACCTTCCAGCACGTGAAGATGGTGCCCGACATGACGGTGCTCGAGAACGTCGCGCTCGGCGCCCACCTGCGAGGCCGCAAGGGGGCGATCGCGGCCATGCTCCACACCGACCGCGCCGAAGAGCGCGAGCTGCTGCGCGAGGCCGAGCGCCAGCTGCAGCGCGTGGGCATGGGCGACTGGATGCACGAGCTGGCCGGCAACCTGGCGATGGGCCAGCAGCGGCTGCTGGAGATCGCGCGCGCCCTGTGCGCCGACCCGGCCCTGCTGCTGCTCGACGAGCCGGCCGCCGGCCTGCGCCACAAGGAAAAGCAGGCGCTCGCCGACGTGCTGCGCAGCCTGCGCGCGTCGGGCATGAGCATCCTGCTGGTCGAACACGACATGGACCTGGTGATGGACATCTGCGACCACATCGTGGTGATGGAATTCGGCACCCACCTGATGGAGGGCACGCCCGCCGAGGTGCAGCAAAGCCCGAAGGTGCGCGCCGCCTACCTGGGCACGGAACACTGACATGAGCGCTCCCCTCCTCCGAATCCACGACCTGCGCGCCGGCTACGGCCGTGCCGAAGTGCTGCACGGCATCGACCTGCAGGCGGGCGAAGGCAGCGTCGTGACCGTGATCGGCCCCAACGGCGCCGGCAAGTCGACCCTGCTCAATGCGCTGATGGGCGTGCTGCCCGCCAAGGGCGGCATCGAGTTCCGCGGCCAGCCGATCGGCGGCCTGTCGCTCGAGGAGCGCGTGATGCTCGGCATCGCGCTGGTGCCCGAAAAGCGCGAGCTGTTCGCCACCATGCCGGTCGAGGACAACCTGGTGCTCGGCGCGTTCCGGCAGGTGCGGCTGCGCAACCGCGATTGGCGCGACCAGATCGAGCAGGTCTACACGCTGTTCCCGCGCCTGAAGGAACGCCGGATGCAACTGGCCGGCACGCTGTCGGGCGGCGAGCGCCAGATGCTGGCGGTCGGCCGGGCGCTGATGTCGCGGCCCACGCTGCTGATGCTCGACGAGCCCAGCCTCGGCCTCGCGCCGCTGGTGGTGCAGGAGATCTTCCGCACCGTGAGCGCGCTGCGCGCCACCGGCGTGACGATCCTGCTGGTCGAGCAGAATGCGCGCGCCGCGCTCGAAGTCGCCGACCACGGCTACGTGCTCGAGATGGGCAGCGTCAGCGCCGAAGGCGAGGCCCGCCAGCTGGCCGGCGATTCGCGCGTGATCGATACCTACCTGGGCGCGGCCCGGGCCTGAGCGACCGGCCAGCAGGAGACACGATGAAGACCCCCACCCGCAGCCATCTCCAGCTCGGCGCCGTGGCGCTGGCCGGCGCTTCCCTGCTCGCCGCCTGTGCCGGTGTCGGCCGGACTGCGCCGACCGCGCCGCTGGCCGCGGCCCGGCCCGGCACGCTGCTGTCGTGCAGCGCGCTCGCGGCCAGCGCGGCGCCGCCCGGCACCTTGTACACCCAGGCCGTGGCGGTGCCGGCCGGCACGGTCGCGCTGGGCAACGCCAGCGTGCCGGTTCCGGCCCACTGCCTGGTCCAGGGCCGCATGAACGAGCGCATCGGCCCGGTCGACGGCAAGCGCTACGCGATCGGTTTCGAGATGCGGCTGCCGGTGGCCTGGAACGGCCGCTTCTTCTACCAGGCCAATGGCGGCCTCGACGGCGTGGTCGTGCCGGCAGTCGGCGGCATCGGCGGCGGTGCGCCGGTGACCAACGCCCTGCAGATGGGCTTCGCGGTGATCAGTTCGGACGCCGGCCATCCCGGTTCGCTCGGCCCCACCTTCGGCCTCGATCCGCAGGCCCGGCTCGACTACGGCTACAACGCGGTCGCGCAGCTCACGCCGATGGCCAGGAACCTGATCGCCCAGGCCTACGGCCGCGGCCCCGACAGGTCCTATTTCGGCGGCTGCTCCAACGGCGGCAGGCACGCGATGGTGGCCGCCGCCCGCGCGTCCAGCCAGTACGACGGCATCCTCGCGGGCGACCCCGGCTACAACCTGCCGCGCGCCGCGGTGGCGCAGCTCTATGGCGCACAGCAGTACGCCAAGGTGGCGACCGCGGCCACGCCGGCAGGCCTGCCGGACCTTCAAAGCGCGTTCACGCCGGCCGAGCTGCAGCTGGTGTCCGACCGCGTGCTGGCCCGCTGCGATGCGCTCGACGGCCTGGCGGACGGCATCGTTTCCGACGTCAAGGCCTGCCAGGCGAACTTCGACCTGCAGCGCGACGTGCCGAGCTGCAGCGGCGCGCGCGACGGCCAATGCCTGACGGCGGCGCAGAAAAGCGCGCTCGCCAACGTGTTCACCGGCGCCCGCAACAGCGCCGGCAAGCCGATCTACAGCAGCTTCCCCTTCGACGCCGGGATCGGCGGCAGCAACTGGCGCGAATGGAAGTTCTCGAGCTCCCAGACCCGTGACCCGGGCGCGGTGGGCTTCATCTTCACATCTCCGCCGCTGGCCACGCGGCCGGGCGGCCTCGCCTTCGCTCTCGGCTTCGACATGGACCGCGATGCGCCGCTGATCGACGCCACCGACCCGGTCTATCGCGAATCGGCGATGGCCTTCATGTCGCCGCCCGACGCCTCGAAGCTGACGGCCCTGCGCGACCGCGGCGGCAAGCTGATCGTCTACCACGGCACCAGCGACCCCGTGTTCTCGTCCGACGACACCGCCGCCTGGTACGAGCGGCTGCAGGCCACCCATGGCGGCGACGCCGCGGCGTTCGCGCGCTACTTCCCGGTCCCGGGCATGAACCACTGCGCGGGCGGCCCCGCCACCGACCAGTTCGACATGCTGAGCGCGCTGGTCGACTGGGTCGAGCAAGGCCGGGCGCCCGAGTCGGTGGTGGCGAGCGCTCGCGGCCCCGGCACGGCGAGCGTCAACCCCGAAGTGCCGGCCAGCTGGTCGGCCCGGCGCACGCGTCCGCTGTGCCCCTACCCGCAAGTCGCTGTCTACACCGGCGGCGACACCGAATCCGCGGCCAGCTTCGCCTGCCGCGCGCCTTGAGATCCCCGCGATGACGACCTACAGCCCCCGCCCCGACGACGTCCGCTTCCTGCTGAACACCGTGCTCGGCGCCCCCGCGCGCCTGGGCGCCCTGGCACCGTTCGCGGAGGTCGACGAGGCGCTGCAGGCCCAGGTGCTCGACGAGGCCGGCAAGTTCGTGGCCGAAGTGATCGCGCCGCCGAACCGCGACGGCGACGAGATCGGCTGCCGCTTCGTGAATGGCGAGGTGCTCACGCCGCCGGGCTTCCGCGACGCTTACCGGGCCTTCGTCGACGGCGGCTGGCCCGCCCTGTCGGCGGCGCCCGAGGATGGCGGCCAGGGCCTGCCCGCGGTGCTCGAGGCGGTGCTGTACGAATGGCTCAGCGCCGCCAACCATGGGCTCACGATGGCACCGGGTCTGCTGCACGGCGCCTACGAATGCATCCGGCACCATGGCAGCGACGAGCTCAAGCAACGCTATCTGTCGAAGATCGCCACCGGCGAATGGCTGGCCACCATGTGCCTCACCGAAGCCCATGCCGGCAGCGACCTGGGCCAGGTGCGCACCCGCGCCACGGCGCAGTCCGACGGCAGCTTCCGCGTCGCCGGCGGCAAGATCTTCATTTCGGGCGGCGAGCACGATCTGACGGACAACATCGTGCACCTGGTGCTGTGCCGCCTGCCCGACGCGCCGGCCGGCCCCAAGGGGCTGTCGCTGGTGCTGGTGCCCAAGCGGCTGCCCGACGGCGCGCGCAATGCGGTGCACTGCGAGCGCATCGAAGAGAAGATGGGCCTGCACGGCAGCTCGACCTGCGTGATGCGCTTCGACGATGCCACCGGCTGGCTGATCGGCGAGCCGAACCGCGGGCTGGCGGCGATGTTCGTGATGATGAACGCGGCCCGGCTGCACGTCGCGCTGCAGGGCCTCGGCCTGCTCGACGCCGCCTGGCAGAAGGCCGACGCCTATGCCCACGAACGCCGCCAGATGCGCGCGCCCGGCCCGGCCCCCGCCAGCCGCGGCAGCGAGGCCGCCGACCTGGTGGCCGAGCATCCGGCGATCCGCCGCATCCTCGACACCCAGCGCGCCTGGATCGACGGTGCCCGGCTGATCGCCTACCGGACCGCGGTCCAGCTCGACATTGCACGCCACGACGCCGACCCCAAGGCCCGCGAGCGGGCGCAGCGCTGGTGCGCGCTGGTCACGCCGGTGCTCAAGGCGGCCTGCACGCAGCAGGCCTTCCATGGCGCCAGCGAATGCCTGCAGGTGTTCGGCGGCCATGGCTACGTGCGCGAATGGGGCATCGAGCAGGTGGTGCGCGATTCGCGCGTGACCATGATCTACGAGGGCACCAACGAGATCCAGGCGATCGACCTGCTGGTGCGCAAGGTGCTGGCCGACGGCGGCGCCGGCATGTCGGCCCTGCTGGTCGAGGTGCGCGACGAGCTCGAGGCCTCGCGCGACATCGACGCCGACGCGCAGCGGCGCCTGGCACAGCTGCGCTACCTCACGACCACGCTGGCGATGGCCGCGGCGGCCGACCCGGCGCTGCCCTACGAGGTGGCGGACGACTACCTGCGCGTGGTGATGATCGCGCTGCTGGCATGGGCCTGGGCCCGCATCGGCCGGGACGCGCCGCAGGACGCCCGCTGGGCGGCGCCCGAGGCGGCCTTCCGCCGCTGGGTGCTGCCCGAGTTCGAGATGCGGCTCGGCATCGTCAAGCGGGCCTGCGAGGCCGTCACCGCGCAGCGCGCGCCGGCCTGATCGGCAGGACGCGGGCGACCAAGCCGGTTACGCTTGCACCATGGCAGTTTCGCGCAAGAAAACCCCCTCCGCCACGCACGGCCCAGCGGCGCGCCCCGACCGCCTCGACACCCGCGTGCTGGAGACCTTCGTCGGCTACAACGCACGCCGCGCCTGGCTGGTCGTGACCGAGGTGTTCGCAGAACGCATGGCGCCCTACGGACTCAAGCAGGCCGATTTCTCGGTGCTGTCGCTGCTGGCGCACAACCCGGGCGCGACCTCCCGCCAGCTGTGCTCGACGCTCGACATCCTGCCGCCCAACCTGGTGAGCCTGATCGCCTCGATGGACAGCCGCGGCCTGATCGAGCGCCGGCCGCATCCGCATGACGGCCGTGCGATCGGCCTGCACCTGACACCGGCCGGCGAACAGCTGGTGCGCGAGGCCGAACAGACCGTGATGCAGCTCGAGGCCGACACCAGCGCCCGCCTCACGCAGCGCGAGCGCGAGACGCTCATCAGGCTGCTGCAGAAGATCTATCACTGAACTTTGCGGGAGATCCCCGACCGGCTGGCCGTCGGCGCGGCAGATCACCAGAATTTCCACCAGGGCGCCGTGGCGCGCGTCGCCTCGGGCACCAGGATCTGCAGGCCCGAATCGCGGATCCGGCGGCGCTGCTCGGCTTCGAGGGCCCGGGCCATGCGATGCGCCAGCTGGTCGCCCTGCATCGCGCGCATGCGCCACTCGGTCGCGAGGCTCTGGAGCTCCTCGTCCTGCAGGGTGCCGGGTGCGGTCGACGGTTCGGACATGCCGAAATTCTGCCCATCGCGCGCGGCGTCGGCAATCGTAGAGGTTTGCCTTACATCAAGCCAGGAAGCCATCCCAGCTGAGCTTGAGGCCCGTCAGCAGCATGCCGAGGTAGACGAAGCGGTAGAACCAGACCGGATCGATGCGGCGCGCGATGCGAATGCCCACCCACACGCCCAAGGGCGCGATCGGCAGCAGCACCACCGAGGTCGCCATGTTGCGCCAGTCGAGCAGGCCCAGCCAGGCATAGGGCACCCATTTGCTCAGGTTCACGACGAAGAAGAAGTAGGCCATCGTCGCCGTGTAGACCACCGGCGTGAGCCGCAGCGGAATCACGTAGGCGTTGACCGGCGGCCCGCCGGCATGGGCGATGAAGCTGGTGAAGCCGCTGATGGTGCTCAGCAGCGCGCCGCCCAGCTTCGACGGCATGGGATCGTTCGGGCGCGGCGGGTACAGCAGGCGCTGGGCCAGGAACAGCAGCGTGAAGACGCCGACGATGCCCGCCACCGTGTGCGCCGGAAGCGCCTTGAAGAGCAAGGCCCCGATCACGGTTCCCAGCAGCCCGCACGGAATGAGGAAGCGCAGCAGCCGCGGATCGAAGTCGCGGCGGAAGGCCGCCAGGCCCAGCAGGTCCATCAGCAGCAGGACCGGCATGAGGATGGCGGCGGCCTGCGGCACGCTGACCACCAGCGCCATGAAGGGGACGGCGAGGGAGCCGAAGCCGGCTCCGAAGCCGCTCTTGCTGACGCCGAGCAGCAGCACGGCGGGAACGGCGACCGCATAGAACTGCGGGTCGGTGATGATCGGGAAATTCAAAACGAGGGGGAAGAGTCGGGTGCCTGGGCGCTACATTGTCCACGCACGCTTCCAACGCCCGCCATGAAGATCATCGACGCCGACCAGACCCGTCGCCACCTCGCCTTCGAAGGCCTGGTGCCGGCGCTGCGCGAGGCCTTCGCGCGCGAAGCGACGGTGCCGCCGCGCCACGTGCATTCGGTCGCCGCGGGCGACGACCGCGGCACCGTGCTGATCATGCCGGCCTGGAGCGAGGCCGGCTTCCTCGGCATCAAGACGATCAACATCTTTCCGGGCAACGGCGCGCGCGGCCTGCCGGGGCTGCACGCGACCTACGTGCTCTACGACGCCCACACGGGGGTGCCGCTGGCGCAGCTCGACGGCAACGAGATCACCGCCCACCGGACCGCGGCCGCCTCGGCGCTGGGCGCGGCCTTTCTCGCCCGCGAGGAGGCTTCGAGGCTGCTGGTGCTGGGCACCGGCCGGGTGGCGCGCCTGCTGCCGGCCGCCCACGCGAGCGTGCGGCCGATCCGCGAAGTCCGGCTGTGGAACCACCGCCCCGAAGGCGCGCAGGCCCTGGCCGCGGAATGGCGCCAAGCGGGCTGGGACGCGCAGCCGGTCGACGATCTCGCGACGGCAGTGGCGGCCGCCGACATCGTCAGTTGCGCGACGCTCGCGACCGCGCCGCTGGTGCGCGGGGAATGGCTGGCGCCGGGCAGCCACCTCGACCTGATCGGCAGCTTCACGCCGGCGATGAAAGAGGCCGATGCGGCCTGCTTCGCCGGCGCCCGCGTCTACATCGACACCGACGAGGCCCCGACCAAGGCCGGCGACCTGCTCGACGCCATCGCCGCCGGCGCGGTGTCGCTGGCGACGATCCAGGGCACGCTGGCGCAGTTGTGCCGGGGCGAGCGGCAGGGACGCCGCTCGGCCGCCGAGCGCACGGTCTTCAAGGCCGTCGGCAGCGCGCTGGAAGACCTCGCCGCCGCGACACTCGTCTGGCAGGCTTAGTCGAGGCTGGCGCCCGATTCCTTCACGACCTTGCCCCACTTGAGCGTCTCGCTCTCGATGAAGGCCGCGAACTGCTCCGGCTTCTCGCCATGGGGCTCGGCGCCCTGCTCGGCGAGCTTCTTCTTCACTTCCGGATCGGCCAGTGCCTTGAGGATGGACGCGTTGAGCTTGGCGACCACCGGCGCCGGCGTGCCCGCCGGGGCCAGCAGGCCGAACCACGAGGTGGCTTCGTAGCCGGGCACGCCGGCTTCGGCGATGGTCGGCACGTCGGGCAGCGCCGGCGAGCGCTTGGCCGTGGTCACGGCCAGGGCGCGCAGCTTGCCGCCCTTCACGTGCGGAATGGCCGAAGGCATGTTGTCGAACATGATCGCGATCTGGCCGCCGAGCAGGTCCGACACCGCGGGCGCGCTGCCGCGGTACGGCACGTGCTGCATGTCGACGCCGGCCATCTGCTTGAAGAGCTCGCCCGACAGGTGGATGGAGCTGCCGTTGCCCGACGAACCGAAGTTGATCTTGCCCGGGTGGGCCTTGGCGTACGCGATCATTTCCTTCACGCTCTTGAAGGGCTGCGACGGATTGGCCACCAGCAGGTTCGGCACCATGGCCACGCGCGTGAGCGGCGCGAAGTCCTTGATCGGATCGAAGGGCATCTTCTTGTAGAGGCTCTGGTTGATCGCGTGCGTGCCCACGGTGCCCATGAACAGCGTGTAGCCGTCGGCCGGCGAGCGTGCCGCCGCCTGACCGCCGATGTTGCCGCCGGCGCCGGCCCGGTTGTCCACCACGACCGGCTGGCCGAGATCGCGGCTCATGTACAGGCCGACCACGCGGGCCAGGATGTCGGTGGTGCCACCGGCCGAGAACGGCACGATGATCGTGATGGGCTTGCTGGGGAACGCGGCCTGGGCGTGGACGGCGAGAGGCGCCAGCGCCAGGACGGCGGTGGCAGCCGCGGCGGCCATGGCGAAGCTGCGGCGCTTGAGCGCGGCGTCGGAAGGGAAACGGGACATGGGAAACCTTGGAGAACTGGGAAAAGGAAGAATCGAGAGGGACGGCGTCCGGATCAGACCGGTGCGACGCCCAGCGTGGTGCCGCCGCACACGTACAGCACCTGGCCGGTGACGAATCCGTTGTCGGGCGACAGGAAGAACATCGTGGCGCGGGCCACGTCGTCCACGGTGCCGAGCCGCTTCACGACGATGCTGTCGATGATGCGGCGGGTCTGCGGTGCGCCTTCGGGGTTGCTCTGGCGGAACAGCTCGGTCGCGATCGGACCGGGCGCCACCGCATTGACCGTGATGCCGTCGCCGCCGAGTTCCATCGCCAGCGTGCGCGTGAGGCCGATCATGCCGGCCTTGGTGGCCGAGTAGACGATGCGCTCGGGCTTGCCCAGCGCCGCGCGCGACGACACGTTCACGATCCGGCCCCGGCCCGAGGCGCGCAGCGCGGGCAGCGCCGCCTGGATCAGGATCATGCTGGCCTTGAAGTGCAGGCCGACGACGTAGTCGAGGTCGGCCATCGAGGCCGTGTCGATCGTGCCGGGCCGCGTCGCGCCCGCGTTGTTGACCAGCGCCGTCACGGCATAGGCCGAGGTGATTTCGTGCGCCACCGCTTTCGTCTGCGCTTCCTGCGTCAGGTCGGCCTGGAAGGACACCAGGCGCTCATGGCCCCAGTCGGGCTTCTTGTAGTCGAGATTGACGACGGTGCGTCCTTGGGCGAGCAGTGCCTCGCAGGTGGCCCGGCCAATGCCGGAGCTGCCGCCCGTGACCAGGGCGGCTTCTTGTTGACTCATCTTGCTTCCAGAACTTTCAATGCGGGCCGCGCGAGCGCGGCTCCGGGGGCGAACGCGCTCAGACGCGTTCGAGGATCAGCGCGATGCCCTGGCCGACGCCGATGCACATCGTGCACAGCGCATAGCGGCCGCCGCCCTTGTGCAGCTGGTTGATCGCGGTGGTGGCCAAGCGCGCGCCGCTGGCGCCCAGCGGATGGCCCAGCGCGATCGCGCCGCCGTTGATGTTGACGCGCGCGTCGTCGTCCTTCAGCCCGAGCAGGCGCAGCACGGCGAGGCCCTGGGCGGCGAAGGCCTCGTTGAGTTCGATGACGTCGATCTGGTCGAGCTTCAGGCCGGTGAGCTGCAGCACCTTCTGGGTCGCCGGCGCCGGGCCGATCCCCATGATGCGCGGCGCCACGCCGGCGGTCGCCATGCCGACCACGCGGGCGCGCGGCGTCAGGCCGTGCTTCGCGGCGCTGGCTTCATCCGCCAGCAGCAGTGCCACCGCACCGTCGTTGACGCCGCTGGCATTGCCGGCGGTCACGGTGCCGTCGGGGCGCACCACCCCCTTGAGCTTGGCCAGCGCCTCGAGGCTGGTCTCGCGCGGATGCTCGTCCTTGTTGACGATGACCGGGTCGCCCTTCTTCTGGGCCACGCTGACCGGCACGATCTCGCTGTCGAAGAAGCCCGACTTCTGGGCCGCCACGGCGCGCTGCTGCGACGCCAGCGCCATGCGGTCTTGCGCCTCGCGCTCGATCTTGTAGTCGGTGGCGACGTTCTCGGCCGTCTCGGGCATCGAGTCGACGCCGTACTGCGCCTTCATGAGCTTGTTGACGAAGCGCCAGCCGATGGTGGTGTCGTAGACCGCGTTGTTGCG
>NZ_JBFTHX010000014.1:0-179736 GCF_056394465.1 Variovorax sp. 10N432 | reverse complement strand
ACGTCGCTGACCGCTTGCCAGTCGACGTTCTTGTTGCGTTCCATCAGGGCCTTGAGCGGCACCGCGCCGAGGTCGTCGGTGCGCACGCTCGAGAGGGCGCCGCCGTAGCGGCCGAAGGGGGTGCGAACGGCGTCGCAGATGAAGGCTTGCTGGCTCATGGTGATGTCTCCGCAGTGGGTTCAGATGGCGATCGGCAGGCCGACCAGTTGTTCGAGTTCCGCGTGGCCGAGGCCGTCGACCTTGTCGATCAGCTTCAAGCCCGCAGGCGTGCATTCGAGCGTGGCAAGGTCGGAATAGACCCGTTTCACGCAGCCCAGGCCGGTCAGCGGATAGCTGCACTGGGCGACGACCTTGCTCTCGCCCTTCTTGGTGAGCAGGTCCATCATGACCCAAGTCTGGCGGGCGCCGATGGCCAGGTCCATGGCACCGCCGACCGCCGGGATCGCGCCCTCCTCGCCGGTGCTCCAGTTGGCCAGGTCGCCGGTGGCCGAGACCTGGAAGGCGCCGAGCACGCAGATGTCGAGGTGGCCGCCGCGCATCATCGCGAAGCTGTCGGCATGGTGGAAGAAGGCGCCGCCGGCGAGCAGCGTGACCGGCTGCTTGCCGGCGTTGATCAGGTCGTAGTCCTCGGCGCCGGCGGCCGGCGCCGGGCCCATGCCGAGGATGCCGTTCTCGCTGTGCAGGATGACCTCGCGGCCGGCCGGCAGGTGGTTGGCGACCAGGGTCGGCTGGCCGATGCCGAGGTTGACGACGGCGCCGTCGAAGATGTCCTGGGCGACGCGGGCCGCCAGCTGGTCCTTGGTGCGGCGGGTGTAGGTGGTGCTCATGGTCATGCTGCCTTCCTGAAGCCGCCGGCCTCGGTGGCCACGCGGTCGATCTTCACGATCTTGCTGACGAAGATGCCTGGGGTGACGATGTGCTCCGGGTCGAGCGCGCCGAGTTCGACGATCTCGTGCACCGTCGCGATGGTGCGCGCCGCGGCCATCGCCATCACCGGGCCGAAGTTGCGCGCCGCCTTGCGGTAGACCAGGTTGCCCCAGCGGTCGCCCTGCTCGGCCTTGATCAGCGCCACGTCGCCGCGGATCGGGTATTCGAGCACATGGTTCTTGCCGTCGATCACGCGGGTCTCGCGGTCGCCGGCCAGCTGGGTGCCGAAGCCGGTCGGGCAGAAGAAGGCGCCGATGCCCGCGCCGGCGGCCCGGATGCGCTCGGCCAGGTTGCCCTGCGGCACCAATTCGAGCTCGATCTTGCCGGCGCGATAGAGGCCGTCGAACACCTGGCTGTCGGCCTGGCGCGGAAAGCTGCAGATGATCTTGCGCACCCGGCCCGCCTTCAGCAGCGCCGCCAGGCCGGTCTCGCCGTTGCCCGCGTTGTTGTTGACCACCGTGAGGTCGGTGGCGCCCTGCTCGATCAGGCCGTCGATCAGTTCGTTCGGAATGCCGGCGGTGCCGAAGCCGCCGATCAGCACCGTGGCGCCGTCCTGGATGCCGGCCATGGCGTCGGCGACCGAGCGTGCGATCTTGTCGATCATGGAATCTGTCCCCGGAGTGGAAGAAGAAGGACGAACCCGGCCACCGGAATGACTTCGATGGCCGTCAAATTTGTTCGTATGCCGAACATCTGTTCGTATAATGAATTCTAGAGAAATCCACCCCGCATGGCAACACAGCAGCAATCCCCCTCCGTCCCGGCCCCCGGGGACAGCTACGTGCAGTCCTTTGCCCGCGGCCTGCAGGTGATCCGATCGTTCAGCGCCGGCGCGCCGCGGCAGACGCTGAGCGAGGTGGCGGCCGCCACCGGGCTGACCCGGGCCGGCGCGCGCCGCATCCTGCTGACCTTGCAGACGCTCGGCTATGTGACGAGCGACGGCAAGCTCTTCGCGCTGACGCCGCGAATCCTCGATCTCGGATTTGCCTACCTGTCGTCGATGCCGATCTGGAACCGCGCCGAGCCGGTGATGGAGGCGCTGGTGCAGCAGGTGCAGGAATCGTGTTCGGCGGCGGTGCTCGATGCCACCGACATCGTCTACGTGCTGCGGGTGCCGACCCACAAGATCATGCGCATCAGCCTGGGCGTCGGCTCGCGGCTGCCGGCCTTCTGCACCTCGATGGGACGGCTGCTGCTGGCCGACCTCGACGAAGACGAACGACGTGCGCGGCTCGAGGCCTCGCCGCGCGAAGCCTTCACCAAGCACACGGTAACCGATGTGGGCGCGCTGCTCGCCAAGGTGGCGCAGGCACGGCGGCAGGGCTGGTGCCTGGTGAACCAGGAGCTGGAGGAAGGGCTGATCTCGATCGCGGCGCCGATCGTCGATCGCGCCGGCCGCACCGTGGCGGCGCTCAACATCAGCGGCCAGGCCAACCGGACCAGCGCCAAGGTGATGCAGGACAGCATGCTGCCCGCGCTGCTGGCCGCGGCGCGGGAAATCTCGCGCCTGCTCTGAAGCGAGGCCGCGCGGGGCTGCGCCTACTTGTGGCGGCGCCTGGCGCCGGGTGCCGAGGTCTGCGACGGGGCAGCCGCGCCGTCGACGCCCAGCCGGCCGCCGCCGCCCAGGCCCTGTCCCTGCACGGTCTGCGCCTTGTAGTCGCGCAGCGAGACGACCATCTGGTTGAAGGCGTCCATGAAGGCGGCCGCGATCACCTTGCCTTCGGCGGTCCGGGTGTAGCCGCCGAGGCCGCCGGCACCGCTCATGCCGCCGAGGGCACCGAAGCCGCCGAAATCGGTCTTCGATGCGCTGCCTTCGGAGGCCGCGATCTGCACGCCCGAGCGGTTGTCGATCAAGGTCAGCAGGGTGGAGGCTTCCTTGGTCTTCAGGCTGCCGCCGATGGCGCCGATCAAGCCGGAGTAGCGACCGCCGACCAGGCCGCCGATCGCGGCGCCGGCGCCACCGGCATCGTTGTTGTTGAAGATGACCTCGGGTGTCATGCCGTAGTCGGAGGCGACCATCTGGCCCTTGCCGAAATTGCTGCCGCCGCGCATCTCGCCGCCATCCATCAGCGCCCGCTCGCGGCCCATCGCGTTCATGCCGGCGGCGCTGCGCTCGACGACGATGAAGCAGTTCGACTGCTGCACCAGCAGGCGCAGCAGGTTGGCCGTGGGCGGCAGCTTGTATTGGTCGCGCAGGATGGTGTACCAACCGGCCGACTGGTTCTCGACCAGCGAGACCGTGCCCAACGGCGAGTCGCATCGCTCGAGCTGGCTGCTCGCGCCGCTGCTGCTGCCGCCCGCGGCGCTACCGGTGGCCACGGTCTTGGCCGACTGGCTGCCCATCTGCATGTCGGTGGTCTGGCAGCCGGCCAGCGCGAAGAGGGCGGCCATGGCGGCGGCAGGCGGAAGTCGGGTGAGGATCATTGAACTGGAGGAGACGAAATGCAGGGAAGGCTCAGGCCGAGGGCCAGCCTCTGAGGCGCTCGGCAGTCTATGAAGGCAGCCCCTGCAGGTCTGCGAGAAGCGTCCCGATTTTCTCCAGGGCAAGTCCGATTCAGTCCTTCGCGTCCGGCTCGCTCTGCCGCCGCAGCTGCGCCCGCACATAGTCCACGTGCTGGCGCAGCGTGTAGACCCGGTCGGTGAAATCAAGCGGGAACTTGGTCTGGACGACCTCCTCCTCGATCCGGTCGAGTTGCGCCCTTGCCTCGCGCCGCTCCTGGTCGTCGAGCTTTCGCGAGGCCAGGTCCTGCTCGAGGAACTTGAGTTCGCCGTAGCGGCGGTACAGGCGGCTGCGGCGGCGCCAGCCGATCAGCTCCGGCAGCACGCGGACCAGCGGCACCAGGATCGCCGCCAGCGGAACCAGCAGCAGCAGCAGCCGCTGCGCATAGTTCGCGGCCCAGAACGGGAGGTAGTTCTGCAGGAACGGGCGGCCGTTCTTGAAGTAGCGCTCGGCCTGGGTCGAGAGCGGGAAATCGGTGCCGGTCGGGCTCGGGAATTCGCCCGGCCGGCTGATGATGCTGGGTTGCCGGTGCACCTGGCGCGCCGCCTCGAGCAGCAGGTAGGCGAGCGCCGGGTGCAGTTCGTCGCGCACCACCAGGTTGGCGGTGGTGGCGAGCAGCTGGATGTCCTGGGGCGGCAGGTCGCGCTTCGGGTCGACCGAACCGCGCTTCAGGCTCACGGGCTGGAAGAACGGAAAGCGCCGTGCAAGCCCCTGCACATGGTCCAGCGAGGCCAGCCGGACGCTGCTGTCGGCGAGCAGCCGCTGCACCGCGGGCGCCTCCGGCGCGGCGATCATGATGGCCGCGTCGACCTCGCCGCGGGCCAGCAGGTCGGCCGCCGCCATGCCGCCTTCGCTGACGAAGCGGGTGGCGGGCGGGCCGCCGTCGGTCACGCCATAGACCGCCAGCAGCTCGGTCGCGACCTTGAAGTTGCCGCTCCCGGGAACGCCGACCGCGATGCGCTTGCCGGCCAGCGGCCCGAGGCCGCTGGACAGGTCGAGGGCGGTGCTGAAGATCCAGACCGGCTCGAAGGCGACGGTGGCCAGCGATCTCAGCGGCGTCGCCTCGGGCGGTGCGTCGGGGTCCTGCGCCAGCAGGCCGGTGCCGCCCTGCACGAAGCCCACCGACACCTTGCCTTCGTTGAGCCGCTGCAGGTTCTCGACACCGCCGCTCGAGGGCTGCAGCTCGAGCCGGATGCCGTTGGCGCGCAGGATCTCCTGGTAGCGCTCGCCGAAGCGGTGGTAGGCGCCGTCGGGCACGCCGGTGGTCATCGCCAGCGAACGCGGCGGTGCCGGGCTGATGTCGCCCACGATCGCCCAGCCCAGCGCGGTCAGGACGGCGACGCCGAGGAGCCAGTACAGCAGGCGGCGGCCGGTGGGCAGGACGGGCAAGGTGGGGGGCTTCATGCCGGGGCGCTGGGGGTGAAGGTGCCCGATTCTGCCGCCTGGCCGTGCAAAACCGCACGGAATCGCGCCCGGCAACGCATCGCACCCCGGACAAACACGGACCTCCGGCGCCGACCCGGCCCGCACGATGCGCCCGGCCGAATCCACCACAGAACAAAGGACAGAGACATGAAAAACGCCGTCTTCGCACTCGTCTTCGCACTCGCCTCCCTGGCGTTCGCCGCCCCCGCCGGCGCGCAGGCCACGCCGGGCACCACCGGTGCCATCCGCATCGGCGTGATCGGTCCGCTGAGCGGCCCCTCGGCCGATTTCGGCCTGCCGATGCTCAACGGCGTGAAGCTGGCGATCGACGAGATCAACTCCTTCGGGGGCTACCTGGGGCGGCCGCTCGAACTGGTGATCAAGGACGACCAGGCCAACCCGGAACTCGGGCTCAAGCTTTCGCAGGAGCTGGTCCGGGAGAAGGTGATCGCCACCATCGGCTTCTGCAACACCGGCGTGGCGATGAAGTCGATCGACGTCTTCCAGGCCAGCCGGACGCCGCTGATCGTTCCGTGCACCACCGGCACGCCGGTGACGACCCGGTTCCCGCCGGCCGAAAGCTACATCTTCCGCAACGCGCCGCCCGACGCGATCCAGGCGCCCTTCATGGTCGACGAGATCGTGGCCCGCGGCTGGACCCGGGTGGCGGTCTTCGCCGACACCACCGGCTACGGCGAGGGCGGGCTGCAGGACGTGCGCCGTGCGCTGGCGAAGAAGGGGCTGGAGCCGGCCTATGTCGGGCGCTTCGACCTCGGCGTGACCGACGTGACCGAGCAGCTGAAGGAGGCGCGCAAGGCCGGTGCCGACGTGATCTTCATCTACACGATCGCGCCGCAGAACGCGGTGATCGCCAAGGGCCGCCACGCGCTGGGCTGGAAGGTGCCCCAGGTCGGCGCCTGGGCCTTGTCGTTCCCGCTCTTCATCGACGGCGCCAAGGAGGCCGCCGAAGGCTCTCTGATGGCGCTGAGCTTCGTCGCCGAGCCGACCAACGAGCGGCGCGCCACCTTCCTCGCGCGCTATGCGCGCAAGTTCGAAGGGCCGCGCATCCCGGTGCCGATGGCCGCCGCGCAAGCCTACGACGCCACTTACCTGCTGGCCCACGCGGTGCTGAGCCTGCCCGGCGACCGGCTGGACGGGCCCGGCATCAAGGCGGCGCTCGAAGCGCCCAAGCGCCCCTACTACGGCGTCGTGACCACCTACGACAAGCCCTTCGGCAGCCAGGACAAGGAAGCGCTGAGCGCCAACATGCTGGTCGTCGGCACGGTGAAGAACGGGCAGGTCACTTTCGCCCATGCGGAGGACGCGACCCGCAACCGCATCGTGCAGCGCAAGCAGGCAGCCGGTGGGCTGTAGCCCGGGTGCGCTAGGGCCGCGGCACGAACTGGCCGGCCAGCCAGCGGCGCAGGGCGCCCAGCGGGCGCCGCTCCGGCTGCGGCGGCCGCGGCGCCACACCACGCTCCAGGCGAAGCAGGCCGCCGCCGGGTCCCTGGGCGCAGGTCTGGAAGCCCATCCGGTGCAGGAAGCCGATCAGCCCGGTGTGGGACGCCGGCACGTCGCCGTACAGCCGGCGCAGGCCGGCGTCGCGGGCCGCTTCGAGCAGGCAGTCGATCAGGTGGTCGGCCACGCCCTGGCGCTGCCAGGCATCGGCGACGGCGATCGCCAGTTCGGCGCTGCCCGGCGGCTCGCCGACGCAATAGCGGGCCTCGCCGATGAGCGCCTCGCCGTCGACCAGCGGCAAGGTGGCGACCAGGGCCACCTGGCGCACGCCGTCGACGCTGACCAGTTGCTGCAGCGCGGCCGGTTCGCAGTCGCCGATGCCGGCATGGAAGCGGCAACCGCGCGACCCCTCCGACAGCTGGCCGACAAAGGCGCCGAAGCGCTGGGCATCTTCGGTGCGCAGCGGCCGGATCCGTGCCGGCGCGCCGTTGCGCAAGGTCGCGCTGCGCGGATGACCGACCGCGCGCAGCGACGCGGCGATGGCGACGGCGGGAGAGGTGGGCACTTGGCGCATGGCGTTTCGGCGGGGCTGGTGAAAGGGAGTCCCGAGCTTCGCGCCGGCCAGCCCGCCCGTCCTTAAGGCGTCCTGAAGCGTGCTGAATGCGCACGCCTGCCCTTGCGCTCGCGCGGGAGATTCAGGACGCTTCAGGACGGCTTCAGGACGCCGCGCGCGCCAGCAGGCACAGTCGCACATCACCAGGAGCCCCGCCTTGAGCACCCCCCGCTACGTCTGCCTTTCCGACCTGCATCTCGGCGCCGGCTACAGCACCCTCACCTCGACCGACGCCGAAGGCCGTCCCGACCCGACCCGGCCCAGCGCCACGCTGACGGCCCTGGGCCTGGCGCTGCGGCAACTGCTGCCCGCGCTCGGCGACGGGCCGCCGCCGACCCTGGTCCTGCTCGGAGACGTGCTCGACATGGGCCTGTCGCCGATGGGCAGCGTCGCGGCCGCTTTCGACTGTTTCGTCCAGGCCGTGATGCTCGATGGCGACCGGCCGCTGTTCGCGCCGCGGGTGCTGTGCGTGCCCGGCAACCACGACCACCACCTGTGGCGCATCGCCCAGGACCAGCACTTCCAGGACAGCCTGCGCGAGGGCCGCATCGAGAGCGACCTGATCGCCCACACGGCGCTGTTCCAGGATCCCGATGCCAGCGGCATCCCGTCGCCGATGCTGACCGGCCTGATCCACCGCCATCCGGCGCTGAGCGAGACCCGGGTCGAGATCGCCTATCCCAACCTCGGCCTGATCGACGCCGGGCGCCGTCGCTGCGTGGTGCTGCACCACGGCCACTACGTCGACCCGATGTACCGACTGGTCTCCGCGCTCGATGCCCAGGCGCCGGGTCTCCACGGCCGCGGCCCGGCCACGATGGCGCAGCTCGAAGCGCGCAACGGCGCCTGGGTCGATTTCCTCTGGTCGGACCTCGGCAGCGCCGGGCTGACCGGCACGGCGGCCACGACGCTGTACGAGGTCATGCGCGACGGCGGCGCCTCGCAGCGCTTCGCGCAACGCCTGTCGGCCCTGCTGGTGGCCCGGCTCGGCACGCGCTTCGGCCTCAGCGGCAGCATGCCGATGCTGCAGGGCATCACGCTCGACCAGCTGCTGCTCGGCCTGCTCGACGCGACGCTGGGCCGGGGCGCCGAGTCGCAGCGCGACAGCTACCTCGCCCTGATGACCGCCGGCGACGTCGCCGACCTGCGCTGGTTCCTGTCGGGCCCGGTCAAGCTGGAGCTCGAGCGCGCCGGCCTGGAGCCGTCCGGCCTCGATCTCGCCTTCGTCTTCGGACACACCCACAAGCCGTTCCAGGACGAGCTGCCGGTGGCGGGCTTCGGCCAGCCGGTGCGCGTCTTCAACACCGGCGGCTGGGTCATGGACCAGCCGACCATGACCTCGACCCAGGGGGCCGCGGCGGTGTTCATCGACGAGGCCCTGAACCTCGCCTCGCTGCGGCTCTTCAACGATCCGGTCAACGGCCGCATGGCCCCGGTGCAGGCGCAGGGCGTGGGCGGCTTCGGCGACCGCGACAACCCGATGCTGGCCGCACTGGCCGCCGGGATCGAACGAACGGCGCCGGCCTGGCAGGTCTTCTCGCGCTCGGCGCAGACGGCCACCGAGGCGCACGCCGCCCGGCTGCTCGACAAGTTCTTCCACGTTCCCGGCCGCAACCCGGCGACCGCCCCATGATGAAGCGACTCGCCCGACCGCTGTCCCAGCTGGCCTCTCACTACACGGTGGTCGTGGTCGGCTCCGGCTACGGCGCCGGCGTCGCCGCCTCGCGACTGGCGCGCGCGGGCCAGTCGGTCTGCGTGCTCGAACGCGGCCGCGAAATACTGCCCGGCGACTACCCGGACGACATGGCCGGCGCCCGGGCCGACATGCAGGTCGACGGCGCCCGCGGCAAGCTCGGCGCCGCCGACGGCCTCTACAACCTGCACCTCAACGACGACATGCTCGCGATGGTCGGCTGCGGCCTCGGCGGCACTTCGCTGATCAACGCCAACGTCGCGCTCGAGATCGACCCCCGGCTGTTCGAGGCCACGCCCTGGCCGGCGCCGTTCCGCAACGACCCGGCCCTGCTCGACCCCTACATCGCGCGTGCGCGGCGGATGCTCGACCCTTCACCCTACCCCGACGACTACCCGCCGCTGAACAAGCTGCAGGCGCTGGAGAAGTCGGCCCGGGCGATGAAGCGCCCGTTCGAGCGGCCGCCGATCGCGGTCAACTTCGCCGACCAGCTGAACCCCTTCGGCGTCCCGCAGCCGCACTGCACCTTGTGCGGCGACTGCACCAGCGGCTGCAACGTCGGCGCCAAGAACACGACCTTGATGAACTACCTGCCGGATGCGGCGAACCACGGCGCCGAGATCTTCACCGGCGCCCGGGTCAGCCACGTCGAGCGCGAGGGCGAGCGCTGGCGCGTGGTCTTCGACCCGGTGGCGCTGCGCGGCGAGAGCGCGCCGGCGGCGGACGCGCCGCGCAGCGTGACGGCCGACATCGTGATGCTCGGCGCCGGCGCGCTGGGCTCGACCGAGATCCTGCTGCGCTCCAGGGAACGCGGGCTGGCGCTGTCGGACCGCCTCGGCACGCGCTTCTCGGGCAACGGCGACGTGCTGGCGCTGGGCTACGACAACGACTGGCAGGCCAGCACCGACGCCGCCGGCAACACGGTCCGCAGCCCGATCAACGGCGTCGGCACCGGCCGCAACAAGCTGGCCCCCGCCGACCTGCCCGGGCCCTGCATCACCGGCGTGATCGACCTGCGCGATGCGCCCGAGGTCGGCGACGGCCTGGTGATCGAGGAAGGCGTGATCCCCGGCGCCCTGGCGTCGATGCTGACGCCCGCCCTGTTCTTCGCCGACGCCATGACCGGCGGCGAATTCGCCTACGGCGCGGCCCAGGCCAAGTCGCGCCTGCAGGATGCGCAGGCGATGGGCGAGGCGGTGCAGCACCCCGGCGAGCTGGCGGCGGCGGCCTACGGCGGCGCAGTGGCGCGCACCCAGACCTACCTGGTGATGAGCGTGGACGATGCCGGCGGCCGCCTGCACCTGCAGGACGACCGGCTGCGCATCGACTGGCCGGGCGCCGGCACCCGCCCGGTGATCGCCAAGGACCACCAGTGGCTGCGGGCCGCCAACGAGGCGGTCCAGGGCCAGTTCATTCCGAACCCGCTGTGGAGCGAGCCGCTCGGCCACAAGCTGATCACCGTGCATCCGCTGGGCGGCTGCGGCATGGGCGACAGCGCGGCCGACGGCGTGGTCGACCACCAGGGCCGGGTGTTCGCGGGGCGCGACGGGCAGGCGGTGCATGAGGGGCTGCTGGTCTGCGACGGCGCGGTGCTGCCGGGCGCGGCGGGCGTCAATCCGCTGCTGACGATCAGCGCGCTGGCCGAGCGCGCCTGCCAGCTGCTGTGCGACCGGCGCGGCTGGACCCTGGACCTCGGGATGGCGCCGCGCGGACCGATGCCGGCGTCGACCGGCGCCGGGGCGCCGCCATCGGGCCTGCTGCGGCGAGCCATCGACAAGGTCGAGGCCGGCGCCGTCGAACTCGCCAAAGAGGCGATCGGCGCGCTCATCCGCAAGGACCCGGCGCTGCTGAGCCCGAGCTTCCAGTTCACCGAGACCATGCACGGCTGGATCAGTACCGACGCGGTGCTGCCGCGCACCGGCCCGCAGCAGCGGCTGGCGAGCGACTACGAGGTCGCCTGCGCCTGGGGCAAGGCCCGGGGCCAGGCGATGCGCTTCGATCTCACGATCCACACCGCCGACCTCCACCAGATGGTGTCGGACCCGACCCACCCGGCCACCATTTCAGGCAGCGTGACCTGTCCGGCGCTGTGGAGCGAGCCGATGCCGGTGGCCAGCGGCGTGTTCCACCTGCTGCCGGCCGATGCGCAACGGGTCGAGACCTGGACCATGACCTACGAGATGGTGCTGCGGCGCGGCGACTCGCGGCTGCGCTTCAAGGGCCACAAGGTGCTGCACCAGCGGCCCGGCGCATCGCCCTGGACCGACACCACCACCCTGTTCGTGCGGGTCTACGACGGCGACGGCATGGCCGGACGGATGGTGGCCCAGGGCATCCTCACGCTCGACCTCGAGGACCTGCTGTGGCAGGCCTCGACGGTCGAGGTCAAGCCGCCGGCCAGCCTCCCCGGCGTGCTCGAAGCGCATGTACCGGCGGCCGAGCGCGCCATTGCCAGCGCCTACCTCGCCCGCTTCGGCGCCTTCTTCGGCATGACGCTGTTCCGGGCCTACGGCGGGCTGCTGGCCGACCTGCACAACTTCCCGGCGCTCGACCTGGCGCAGCTGCCGCGCCGCGCCCTTCGCGCGCCGGCGCCGGTGGCACACAGCGTCGAGGTCGGCGACGGCTTCAGGATCAGGCTCACGCGCTACGCCGGCGGCACGCTCGGGCCGGTGGTGCTGGCGCCGGGCTTCTCGGTCCGGGCCTCGTCGTTCGCGACCGACACGGTGGACCAGAACCTGGTCGAGGCGCTGTGCGCGCGCGGCTACGACGTCTGGTTGTTCGACTACCGGGCCAGCCCCGATTCCGGCAGCCCGATCGCGCCCTACACGATCGACGACATCGCGCGCACCGACTGGCCGGCCGCGGTGCGCTTCGTCCTGCAGGCCACCGGCGCCGCCGACCTGCAGGCGATCGCCCACTGCGTCGGCTCGATGAGCCTGCTGATGGCGCTGCTGGACGGCATGACCGGCGTGCGCTCGCTGGTGTCCTCGCAGCTCACGCTGCACCCGGTCACGGGCTGGCTCAACGATGCCAAGGCCGACATCGGCCTGGCCCGCGTGCTCGAAAGCTACGCTCCGCTCGACGGCCGCTTCGACAGCGTGCCCGGCAGCACCGAGCTCGACCGCGAGATCGACACCCTGGCCTTCAAGGTGCCGGTGCCGGACGGCGAGCAGTGCAACAACCCGCTGTGCCATCGCGTGTTCTCGATCTTCGGCGCGTCTTATGCGCACGCGCAGCTCAACCACGCCACCCACACCGCGCTGGCGGAGATGTTCGGCAGCGTGGCGCTGCATCCCTTCGAGCACCTGAGCCTGATCATGCAGCGCGCCAAGGCGGTCGACAGCGCGGGCCGGGATGTGTATGTCACGCCGGCCAACGCGCCGCGGCTGGCGCTGCCGATCTGCTTCGTGGCCGGGGCCGACAACCAGTTGTTCTTCCCGGAGGGCAGCCTGCGGACCCAGGCCTGGCTGTCGCGGCTGAACGACCCGTCGCTCTACACCCGCCATGTGTTCGAAGGCTACGCCCACATGGACCTGTTCGTCGGCCGCAACGCCGCGCGCGACGTCTTCCCGACGCTGATCGCGCAGCTCGAAAGTGTCAGCCCGGCAGCGCGCTGAGGCCGGCCGAGGCCAGCCCGATCGCGGCGTCCTCGTCGAGGCCGGCGCCTTCGAGGCGCCACGCCGCCAGCTCGGACGGCGGGTGGACGGCGCCGACCAGCGCCAGCGTGGCCTCGAGCATGCGGGTATCGGCCCGGCTGCGCACCTCGCCGCGGCGGGCCCTCGCCGCGTCGTCGCAGCCGATCAGCAGCGCGGCATCGCGCAGCCGTCCCTGGCGCGCCGCCAACAGCGCCAGCATGCCGGAGAAGTGCCGGATGCCCAGCGTGCGCCGGCACTGCGGCAGGCTCAGCATGACCTGGGCCTGCGCCTCGGCCAGCGAGCCCTGCACCGTGAGGGCATGGGCGTACCAGTTGTGGGCGAAGGCCAGCATCTGGGCATCGGTCAGCGGCGAGCGGCGCAGATGCTCGATCACGGCGCGGAACTGGTCGACCGCCTCATCGATGTGGCCGATCTCCTGGTGCAGCGCCGCCAGGTTGTTGAGCACGTAGAACCGGGTGCGGGCATCGCCGCCGCTGCGCACCAGCGGCAGCGCCTGGGCGAAGGCGGCCAGCGCCTCCTCGGTGCGGCCCTGGTAGCGCCGGACCATGCCGCAGTTGTAGAGCCAGAGGCCGCGGAAGCCGTGCATCGCCGGCGCTTCGATCAGCGCGCGTCCCTGCGCCAGGTGGCGCTCGGCGCTCTCGAAGTCGGCGGTCACGGCCGACACGTAGGCGCTCATGCACAGGGCGATCACCAGCCGGCCGTGGGCCTGCTCCTGCTCGAAGATGGCGCGGGAGCGCTCGAGCAGCTTCTCCCGCTCCTGGGCGTTGACCCCGCCGTGCAGGCCGATCATGGCCAGCCCACCGCAGAAATCCGCCACCACGAAAGGGGCGGTGCGCGCATCGACCAGCGGTTCGGCCATGCGCATCCAGCGCACGCCCTCGCCGTAGCGACCGGCCTGGTACATGAGCACCGCGGCGGTGTTCACCAGCTCGAGCGCCAGCGCCGGGTCGCCGCGCTCGCCGCAAGCCCATTCGATCGCGCTGCGCAGGTTGTCGACCTCGGGGATGCAGGTCATCACCCACTGGTCCATGGTTTCGAAGCCCATGCACCCGGCGCGCTCCGGACGGTCGATCGCCACCCGCATGCAGCGCGCATGCCAGGCCCGCAGGCGCTCCCATTCGCCGGCCGCCTCGAGCTGCTCCCGGGCATAGGCGCGGGCGCTCTCCAGCAGGCGGTAGCGTGGCGTGGCACCGGCCTCCAGCACCACCATCGACTTGTCGATCAGGTTGCCGAGCAGGTCGACCACGGCCCAGGCATCGATGCCGTCGTCGGCCGCCACCTGCTGCGCCAGCTCGAGCCCGAAGCCGCCGACGAAGACACCGAGCCGGCGGAACACCGTGCGCTCGAGCGGGCTCAGCAGCGCATGGCTCCAGTCGAGCGTGGCGCGCAGGGTGCGATGGCGCGACGGTGCGTCGCGGGCGCCGTTGTTGAGGATCCGCAGGCGCTGGCCCAGGTGCTGCCGCACCCCCGGCACGCCCAGCAGCGGCACCCGGGCGGCCGCGAGCTCCAGGGCCAGCGGCATGCCGTCGAGCGCGCGGCAGATGGCCACCACCGCCTCGAGGTTCGAGGCGTCGAGCCGGAAGCCCGGCTGCACCGCAGCGACCCGGGCGGCGAACAGCGCCACCGCGCCGTGCGCCGCGGCGTCCGCCACCTCGGCGTCGGCCGGCACGGCCAGCGTGCCGAGGCGCATCGAGCGCTCGGCCGACAGCCGCAGCGGCTCCTGGCTGGTGACCAGGATGTGCAGCTCGGGCAGCGCCGCCCCCAGCTGGCCGACCAGCGCCGCGACCGGCTCGATCAGGTGTTCGCAGTTGTCCAGCAGCAGCAGTTCGCGCCCGCGCAGGCGTTCGGCCAGCTCGCGCGCCGGGTCGGCGTGGCCGGGCAGGCCGATGCGCAACGCGCGCGCCACCGCGCCCGGTACGGCGCCGGGGTCCGAGACATGGGCCAGCTCGACCATCCAGGCACCATCGCGGAAGCGGTGCGCCAGGTCGCGGGCCAGCGCCAGCGCCAGGCTGGTCTTGCCGATGCCGCCCGCGCCCAGCAGGCTGACCAGCCGATGCTCGCGCACCAGGCCGCGCAGCTGCGCCAGGTCCTGGTCGCGCCCCAGCAACGGCGGCAAGCCGACCGGCAGGTTGCCGAATTCGGAGGGCAGCGCCACGGACGGCGGCGCGACCGCGGCCCGGGCCGCCGTCCGGTCGGCGGCGGGCGCGTCGTCCAGCGCAGCGGCGAAGCGATAGCCGCGGCCCGGCACCGTCACGATGGCCTTGGCGCCGAGCAGCTTGCGCAGCGCGCTGACCTGCACCTGGAGATTGTTTTCCTCGACCACCAGGTTGGGCCAGACGAGGTCGAGCAACTCGTTCTTGGTCAGCATGCGCTCGCGGTGGGTGACCAGCGCCAGCAGCACGTCGAAAGCACGGGCGCCGAGCTGGACCGGCTCGCCGCCGACCCGCAGTTCGCGGCTGGCGGGATTCAGTTCGGCATGGTCGAAGCGATAGACCGACTCAGTGGCCTGCATCCGCCACCCCGGTCACCCCGCCTCCGGTGCCGCGCACCGTGCCCATCCCGATTCCGACTGCCATGTCCGCTCCTGTTCGAGGGCGCGCATGTCCCGCCCGCCAGGCTGGGTTTGTAACTGATTGCGCGATCCTGCACATCATTGTCCGGGCACCTGCGCCCGACGGCGCTGGCTCAAGCCGGCTTGAATGCGCTGTACTCGGAAAAAATGCCGAGTTCGACGTGTCGCTTGACGTCCTGGAAACCGGCGGCGCGCAGCGCGGCCAGCACCGATTCAGGCGCGATGCAGGCCTCGATCGTGTCCCAGTAGTAGCGCCACAGTTCGGCCGTGTCCTGCCCCCGCGCCACCACCTTGGCGATCAGCGGAACCACGCCGCGCATGTAGCCCTTGAGCACGGCCGTTCCGACCCGGCCCGAGGGCTTGGTGATCTCGAGCACCAGCAGCCGCCCGCCGGGGCGCAGCACCCGGAAGAATTCGGCGAAGGCCGCATTGACGTCGGCGATGTGGCGCAGCGCGTAGCCCATGCTGATGAAGTCGCTGCTGGCATCGGGCCGCGGCAGCGCCTCGGCCCGGCCGCGCACCAGCGTCACGCCCGGCAGCGCCACCTGGCCCATCATCCCGGGGCTCGGATCGACACCGACCAGCTGCCCCTGCGCGCCGATCAGCGCCAGCGCCTCGCGCGCCACCAGCCCGGTGCCGATGCCGACGTCGAGCACCTGCGCGCCCGCCGCGAGGCCGCCGCGCTGCAGCGCCGAGCGCCGGTACCAGGGGCCCGAGCCGAAGGCGAGCACCCGTTCGATGCGGTCGTAGTCGGGCGCGGTGTCGTCGAAGATCCGGCGCAGGAACTGCTCGTGCTCCGCCTCGTCGGCGTAGTAGGCCGGCAGCGGCGTGTGCGGCGCGAGCGCCTCGGGCGAAGGGTGCGGCGAGCCAGGACTTTGCATCGGTCCATTATGGCCATTCACCCGGCCACCGCCGCCGGCTCCAGCACGAAATCGAAATTCAGCGTGTGGAACGGCGTCGACAGCACGCTGCCGTCGGGCCCGGCGCCGGCCGGGTGCGAGGCGAAGTCGCCGATCAGGGAGCTGCGCACGCCGAACACGGCATCGCTGTCGAGGTAGCGGTCGCCGTCGCGGAACACGTGCGTGATCAGCGTCTCGTAGCCCGGCGCCTGGATCATGAAGTGGACATGCGCGGGGCGCCACGGATGGCGCTTGGTGGCCCGCAGCATCACGCCGACCGGGCCATCGGTGGGGATCGGATAGGCCACGGGCATCACGCCGCGGAACCACAGCCGGCCCTCGCCATCGGTGCGGAAGACGGCGCGGCCCTGCGGCCGGTCGAGGCCCGTCCGCTGGACGTCGTAGAAGCCTTCGGCGTCGGCCTCCCAGACATCGACCTCGGCATCGGCCACCGGCTCGCCGTCGCGCCCGCGCACCACGGCCCGCACGAACAGCGGCTCGCCGGCGGCGCCGCCCGAGATGTCGCCGCCGAGCGGGAGCCGGGGCGCGCCCTGGACGTGGAAGGGGCCGAACACGGTGGCCTCGGTGGCCTGGGCGCTCTTGGCATGGTTCATGGCCACGGTCAGCATCGACAGGCCCAGCGTGTCGGACAGCAGGATGAACTCCTGCCGCTTGTCATCGCACTTCTGCCCGGTCGCGGTCAGGAACTCGATGCCGGCGGCCCACTCGGCCTCGGTGAGCTTCACCTCGCGGGCGAAGTCGTGCATGTGGCGCACCAGCGCCGACATGATCTCCTTCAGCCGGGGGTTCTCGCAGTCCGCCATGCGCTCGAGCACGGCGGCCGTGATGGTGTGTTCATTGATGTTTCGCATGGGGATGGAGCTCCAGGTCGGTGGGACGTCTGAGGGGCATCGAACGTTTCGGGACCGGCGCATCATGCACTGCCAGCCGCCGCTGGGTCGGGAACAGCGACCAGCCCCAGCGCTGCTGCGCATAGCCCCACAGGCCCTGCTTGAAGAAGATGGTGACGACGATCGCCAGCAGGCCCAGCCCGAGCAGGTACCAGGTGCCGTAGTCGCTCAGGAACTTGTTCAGCGCCCAGAAGATGAGGGCGCCGACCAGCGGCCCCTCGATCCGGCCGATGCCGCCGATCACCACCATGAAGATCGCGAACGCGGTCCAGTTGACGCTGAAGGCGGCATCGGGGCTGATGCGCAGGTTGCCGACGAAATAGAGCGCCCCCGCCAGGCCGGCGCCGAAGGCCGCGACCACGTACACCGCGAGCTTCATGCGCGCCACCGGGATGCCCTGCGACTCGGCCGCGACCTCGTTGTCGCGGATCGCCAGCAGCGCCAGCCCGCGCTTGCTGCGCAGGAACAGGTAGACCAGCGCGATCGCCGCCACCACGCAGGCCAGCGCCATCCAGTAGGTGGTGCTCTCGCGGGTCGCCTTGTCGATGCCGCGCAGCGCGGTGAGCGAGGTTCCCGAGCCGCCGCCCACCGCCGACACGTTGGCGAAGCTGAGCCGGAACACTTCGGCGATCACCCAGGTGCCGATCGCGAAGTAGCCGCCCGAGAGACGGAACGCGACGAAGGACACCGGCACCGCGATCAGTCCCGCCGCCAGCGCGCCGAGCGGAATCGCGACGAACGGATTGAGACCCGCGAAGTTGCCCAGCATCAGCATCACGTAGCCGCCGAAGCCGAAGAAGGCCTGCTGCCCGATGCTCACCATGCCGCCGTAGCCCGCCAGCAGGTTCCACATCATCGCGAAGATGAAGTAGCAGGCGATCTCGACGAACTCGCGCATCCAGCTCGATTCGCCCCAGAACGGCAGGCTCGCGGCGAGCACCGCCAGCACGACGCCGACGACGCCCGCCGTGCGGCTCATCGCCGTGGCGCGCTCGACCGTGAAGGGAAGCGGAGGCGTCATGGCGAGTTCAATCCAGTTGCAGGTTGATGCGTTCGGCCACCTTGGCCCAGCGCTGGCTCTCGGTCTGCAGGCGCTGTGCCGCCTCCTTGGGGGTGTTCGCGAGCGGCTCCAGGTCGAGCGTCGCGAGGCGCTCTCGCACCTCGGGCGCGGCCAGCGCCTTCGCCACCTCGACTTGCAGACGGTCGACCACCGCCGGTGGCGTCGAGCGCGGCATCGCCATCATTTCGGCAAAGCTCGCCTCATAACCCTTGGCGCCGGCCTCGGCGGCGGTGGGCACCGAAGGCTGGCTCGCAAGCCGCTTCGAGCCCGACACGACGATCGGCACCAGCTTGCCGTCCTTGATCAGCGGACCGACCACCGGCGACGCGAGAAAGCCGCAGGGCACCGCGCCGCCAAGCACATCCTGCATTGCGGGGCTCGGCCCGCGATAAGCGACATGCTGCATGCTCGCGCCGGTCGTCGAAAGCAGCATCTCCATCGCCATGTGGCCGGGCACGCCGGGACCACCCGAGGCATAGCTCATCGGCGTCTTCTTCGCGGCGGCGAGCAGTTCGGGCAGCGTCTTCACGCCGACGGAGGGATGACACACCAGCTCCTGGCTGAAGCTCGCGAGCTGCGTCACCGGCGCGAAGTCCTCCTTCGGCTTGAACGTCAGCTTCTTGTAGAGATGGGGGTTGATGGTGAGCATCGTGTCCGGCCCCACGAGCACGGTGTGCATATCGTTCGCGCGCAGCACTTCCTGCATGCCGATGTTGCCGCCGGCGCCGGGCTTGTTGTCGACCACCACGGGTTGGCCCAACGCCTTCTGCAGGCTCGGCTGGATCAGGCGCGAAATGATGTCGCCCGGCGCGCCGGCCGGAAATGCGACCACGAGGCGCACCGGCTTGGTGGGCCACGCCGCATCGGCGGCCGCGGCGCCGAGCGGCAGCATCGCAGCGGCGGCAAGCGCGACGGTCAGGGGTCTGGCAATGAAACGCATGATGTCTCCGTTATGGGTTGTCGTCGCAGCGCTCACCACGCGCCGATCAAGATGCCGGCCTCTCGCTCGCGCCTGTTCCAGGCCTCGATCGCAGCCGGCGCGATGGTGGGAAAACGGTGGCGCGCGCGCAGCCAGGCGAAGAGACGCGCGAGCATCTGCTCGCGCACCGCCGCATGCGCCGGGTCGCGCCCGAGATCGACCAGTTCCTGCGGATCGGACTCCAGGTCGAACAGCATCGGCGGCAGGTCCTCGAAGTGCACGAACTTCCAGCGCCGGTCGCGCAGCATCGTCATGTGGCAGCGGTCGACCGGTTGGCCGATGGGCAGGCGAACCGCGTCGCGGAAGGCGTAGCTGTTCTCGCAGACGACGAAGTCCTTGCCTTTCGCATCTTCATGCGCGTGCACCAGCGGCAGCAGCGATTCGCCTTCGAGCCACTGCGAGGGCCGATCGATGCCCAGCGCTTCGAGCACCGTCGGCACGATGTCGATGCACTCCACCAGCGCATCGCTGACCGTGCCGCGCGTGGCATTGGCCTCCGCGCGCGGATCGGCCACGATCAGCGGCACGCGCACGATCGGCTCGTGGAACAGCTCCTTCTCGCCGAGCCAGTGGTCGCCGAGGTAGTCGCCGTGGTCGCTGGTGAAGACGACCAGCGTCTCGCGGTCCAGGCCCTGCGCGCGCATGAAGGCGAACAGGCGGCCCAGCTGGTCGTCGACCTGTTTCACCAGGCCCATGTAGGTCGGGATCACGGTGCGGCGCACCTCGTCGCGGCTGAAGCTCTCGCTCGCGGTGTCGCGACGGAAGCCTTCGAGGACCGGATGCGCGTTCTGCCGCTCGGCTTCGCTGCGCACGGCGGGCTGCACGTCGTCGGGTCCGAACATCTCGTGATACGGGGCAGGAACGACGTAGGGCCAGTGCGGCTTGATGTACGACAGGTGCAGCACCCACGGCGTATCGCCGGCCTCCTTCATGAAGTCGATCGCGCGGTCGGTCGTGTAGGGCGTCTCGCTGTGCGGCTCCTCGATCGCCGCGGGCTTGTCGGCCCAGCGCATCTGCCAGCCGCTGAGGATCTCGCCGTTCGGCCCCCGGCCCGAGTTCGCGAAGTCGTGCCACGGGTTGTCGGACTCATAGCCGCGCTCGCGCAGCCAGTCGCAGTAGGCGTTGCCGCTGACCTTGAAGCCCGGCGGCCAGATGCCGTCGTCGCGGGCATAGGGCTCGAAGCCGCCTTCCATCGCGAGGCGTCCTTCGCCTTGCGAGACATCGATGCCGAGCCGCTTCGCGCCTTCGAGATCGGCTTCCACATGCGTCTTGCCGACCAGCGCGCACCGCACGCCATGCGGCCGAAGATGCTCGCCGAGCGTCTTCTGTCCGACCGAGAGCGGCACGAAGTTCCACATCGCGCCGTGCGTGCTGACATAGCGCCCGGTGTAGGTCGACATGCGCGACGCGCCGCAGACCGAGCCCTGCACATAGGCGCGATCGAATCGAACCCCGCGCGCCGCGAGCGCGTCGATGTTCGGCGTGTGCAGGCGCGGGTGGCCATAGCACGAGAGGTAGTCCGCGCGGAGCTGGTCGCACATGATGAACAGCACGTTGCGCAGCGGGCGGGAGGAAGAGGAGGAATTTCCGGTCATGTCCGTTCAGCCCACGGTCTTCGGGAAAAGCCCCTGCGGCCGCAACACCAGCACGCCCAGGAACACCAGATGTCCGACCCAGATGCCCCAGCCCGGATCGAGACGGAAGCCGATCTGCTGCGTGATGCCGAGGATCATCGCGCCCGCCAGCGTGCCCCAGAAGGAGCCCATGCCGCCGATGATCACGGCCTCGAACGCGAAAAGCAGCAGCAGTGGGCCGTCGGAAGGCGACACCGTCGTACGCATCCCTTGCAGCGCGCCGGCGATCGCGATGAGCACGAAGGCGATGGCGGTTGCGAGTGCGTAGACCTTCTTCGCGTTGAGACCCATGAGCTCCGCGATCTCGCGGTCGTCCGACACCGCGCGGAACGAACGCCCGAGTGCGGTGTTCGCGAACAGCCATTGCAGGCCGCCGGTCGCCACGATCGCGACCGCGAGCACGATCAGCGGCAGCACGCCGACCGACAGCGATTCGCCCAGGTGCAGGCCCTGCGTGTTGAGCCCTCCCGTCTCGATCGAGCGCGGGTCGGCGGAGAACAGTTCCAGCAGCAGGTTCTGGATCACGATCGACAGCCCGAAAGTCACGACCAGCGAGGGCAGCGGGTCCTTGCCCAGCGTGCCGTTGAGCACGTAGCGCTGCAGCACGTAGCCGAAGCCGAAGGCCACCGGCAGCACCGCGAGCGTGATGAGAAGCGGCGCGTCGCCGAAGAGCGCAGTGCCCGCGATCACCGCGAAGGCGCCGAGGATGATGAAGTCCCCCTGCGCGGTATTGGTCAGCCGCATCACGCCGAACATCAGCGACTGCCCGAGCGCGAACAGCGTGTAGAGGCCGCCGAGCAGCACGCCCTGGACGATGGTTTCAAGCACTTCGATGACTCCCGCTCACAGCCCGAAATAGGCCTGCGAAATCTGCTCGCGCGTGAGCGCATCCGAGCGTCCCTGCAGCGATACGCGTCCTTCCTGCAGGTAGTAGATGCGCTTCGACACGCGCTGCGCCATGGTCACGTCCTGCTCCACGATCACGACGGTCATGCCTTCGCGAACCAGCGTGGGCATCGCGGCGTAGATCTCATGGATCACGATCGGCGCGAGGCCGAGCGAAAGCTCGTCGCACAGCAGCACCTCGGGGTTGCTCATCAGCGCGCGGCCGAGCGCGACCATCTGCTGCTGGCCGCCCGAGAGCGCGGTGCCGGGGTTGTGGCGCTTCTCGGCCAGGATCGGAAACAGCTCGTAGACGCGCTGCATGTTCCACGGTCCCTTGCGCGCGGTGAGTCCGCCCATCTGCAGGTTCTCCTCCACGCTCAGGCTCGGGAACAGGCGGCGGCCTTCCGGCACCATCGCCAGCCCGCGCCGCACGATCTCGCCGGGCGGCAGGCTGCCGATCGCCTCGCCCTTGAAGCGGACCGCCTCGCGCGGCGCGCGCACCAGCCCCGTGAGGCACTTGAGCAAGGTCGACTTGCCCGCGCCGTTCGCGCCGATGACCGCGACCACCTCGCCTTGCGAGAGCGAGAAGTCGACGCCGAAGAGCGCTTGCGCGTCGCCGTAGAACGCCGTGAGGCCCTGCGTGTCAAGAAGCGCCGTCATAGAGAAACCTCCGCGCTGCGCGCTGCGGTATTCGCCTTGGGAGCGGCCCGGCGGCTCATGCTTCCACCCCCATGTACACGCGCCGCACCTCGGGATCGTTCATCACCGCATGCGGCTCGCCTTCCGCGAGCTTCTGTCCGAAGTTGATGACGAAGAGCCGGTCGGCCAGCGAGAGCAAGGCATGCACCACATGCTCGATCCAGATCATGGTCACGCCGCGCGCCTTGATCTGCTTGAGCTCTTCCACGAGCTGCTTCGCCTCGGGCTCGGTGAGACCGCCCGCGATCTCGTCGAGCAGCAGCAGCTTCGGCCGCGTCGCCAGTGCGCGCGCGAGTTCGAGGCGCTTGCGATTCAGCAGCGTGAGCCCGCCAGCCGGCCTGTTCGCGTGCGGCATGAGGCCGGTCTGCGCGAGCACTTCGTGCGCGGTCCCCCACGCGTCCTGCTCACGCTCTTCGGCGCCGAAGCACGCGGCGGTCACGAGGTTCTCGAACACTGTCATGTTGCCGAAGGGCTGCGGGACCTGGTAGCTGCGGCCGATGCCAGCGTGGCAACGCTGGTGCGGCTTGAGCGCGGTCACGTCGCGGCCTTCGTACTCCACGCGGCCGGCATCCACGCGCGCGTCGCCCGAGATCAGGTTGAACAGTGTGGTCTTGCCCGCGCCGTTCGGCCCGAGGATGCCCAGCGTCTCGCCTTCGGTCACCGCGAGCGAGATGTCGTCGGTGACCTTGAGCGCGCCGTAGGACTTGCTCACGGCATGGAGGGACAGCAGCGGCATGGTGCTCAGGTGGGCATGGCGCGCAGCGCGCCGCCCACGGGGATGTTGGGCGCAGCCTCGTTGCTCACGATGGTGAGTTCGTACTTGAACTTCTGGCCCTTGCCCCATTGGCCCAGCACCAGCGGCGTCTTGCTGACGTTCTTGAACGGACCCTGTCCGCCCCACTTCACCGGCCCGACGACGGTGTCGAGCGAGGTCGCGGCCACCGCGTCGCGCACATCCGCGGCCTTCGTCGACTTGGCACGCGAGAGGGAATTGGACGCCACCTCGAACAGCGCATGCGCGAAGCCGATGGGCTGCGTCCACTGTTTCTTCGTGCCGGCCTCGTAGGCCTCGGACAGCGCCTTGGCGCTCTGCTTCGTCAGGCTCGACGTGAAAGGATGCGAGGGGCTCCACCACACCTCGGTCGACAAGCCATCGCCCAGATCGCCCAGCGCCTCGATCGCGCCCGGGAACAGCAGCGCCTTGCCCAGCGTGATGATCTTCGGCCGCAAGCCCTGCTGGCGCGCCTGCGTGAGGAAGGTCTTGGCATCGGGGGGGATCACCACGCCGGTGACGATCTCCACCCCAGCGTTCTTGAAGGCCGCGATCTGGGCGCTGAAGTCCTGCGTGCCGTTCTGGAAGCGGCCCGGATCGACCAGCGTGAAGCCCATCTGCGAGAGCGGCTTCGGAAAGCCGAGCTCCTTGTCGCCCCAGGCATTGCCGTCGCCGTCGTTGGGGAACAGGCCGCCGACCTTCTTGTTGGTCGGCACGGACTTCCAGCCGCTGGTGAAGTTGGCGATGACGTCTTCCAGGCCCCAGAACAGGTGGTAGGTCCAGTTGAAGCCCTTGGCCGGATCGCCCTTGCGGCCGAAGAACCAGGGCTGCCACGGCACCACGCTCGAGATGCAGGGCAGCTCGTTCAGCTCGCAGGCGTCGCTGACCGGGTTGGCCGTCTCGGGGGTGCCGGCGGTCAGCACCAGCGCCACCTTCTCTTTCAGGATCAGGTCGTTGGCGACCTCGCCGGCGCGGTTCGGATTCGACTGGCTGTCCTTCAGCACGATCTGCACCGCGTACTTCCTGCCGCCGACGGCGATGCCGTCCTTGAAGGCGGTCTTCATCTGGTCGATGACCCACTTGTCGGCCTCGCCGAAGGGCGCCAGCGGGCCGGTCTGCGGCGAGACGTAGCCGATCTTCAGCGTGTCGGCCGCGAACACCAGCGGCGTCGCACCGCCGGCGGCCAGGGCGGCCGCGGCCTGCGTGAACTGTCTGCGATTGAGGGTCATGGGAGTCTCCTTCTGTTGTTGTCTTCAGCGCACGAAATGGGGCGGAATCTCGGCATCGACGTTGATCCACACGCTCTTGACCTGCGTGTACTCGCGCATCGCATCGAAGCCCATCTCACGGCCGTAGCCGCTCTGGCCGACGCCGCCGAAGGGCGAGCCCGGATTCACGCGCTTGTAGCTGTTGACCCAGACCATGCCGGCGTGCAGGTCGCGCGCCACGCGATGGGCGCGCTGCAGGTCGCGGGTCCACAGGCCGCTGCCGAGGCCGTAGTCGGTGCCGTTGGCGATCTCCATCGCCTCCTCGTCGCTCTTGAAGGTCAGCACGGTGACGAAGGGGCCGAAGACTTCTTCCTGCGCCACGCGGTCGCGGTACGAGCTCGCACGCACGATGGTCGGCTCGACATAGCAGCCGCGTTGCAGTTCGCCGCCCGGCGCCTTGCCGCCGGCGAGCACTTTGCCGCCCTCGCCCTTTGCCACTTCCACGTAGTTCAACACGCGCTCCTGGTGTTGCGCGCTGGTGAGCGGACCCATCTCCGTCGCATCGTCCAGCGGATTGCCGAGGCGGATCGACTTGGCGAGCGGCAGGAACTTGTCGAGAAATTCGTCGGCGATCTTCTCGTGCAGCATCAGCCGCGAGCCCGCGATGCAGGCCTGCCCCTGGTTGTGGAAGATGGCCCATGCGCTGCCGTTGACCGCGGCGGGCAGGAAGGCGTCCTCGAACACGATGTTCGGTCCCTTGCCGCCGAGCTCGAGCTGCACCTTCTTGAGGTTGCCCGCGCTTGCCGCCACCACGCGCTTGCCGGTCGCGGTGCTGCCGGTGAAGGCGACCTTCGCGATCTCGGGATGCTCGGCGATGTATTGCCCCACCACGTGGCCCAGCCCCGGCACCATGTTGACCACGCCATCGGGCATACCGGCCTCGGCCATCAGCTCGACGATCTTGAGCGAGCTCAGCGGCGTGATCTCGGCCGGCTTCATCACGATGCAGTTGCCGGCCGCCAGCGCCGGTGCCATCTTCCAGCTGGTGAACATCAGCGGGAAATTCCACGGCACGATCTGGCCGACGACGCCGACCGGCTCGCGCAGCGTGTAGTTGAGGAAGCCGGCCTCGACCGGGATCGTCTCGCCCTGGAACTTGTCAGCCATGCCGCCGAAATAGCGGAAGCAGGCGGCGGTGCGCGGCACGTCGAGCTTGCGCGAATCGCGGATCGGATGGCCGGTGTCGAGCGATTCCAGGCGCGCGAGCTCTTCGCCGTGGGCCTCGATCAGGTCGGCCAGCCGGAGCAGGATGCGCCCGCGGTCGGCCGCCGCCATGCGGCTCCAGGCCGGGAAGGCGCGCTTCGCGGCGGCCACGGCGCGGTCGACGTCGGCCTTGCCGGCCAGCGAGACCTCGGCGATGGTCGAGTTGTCGTGCGGATTCAAGGTCGCCAGCGTCTCGCCCGACTCGGCATCGACGAAGCGGCCGTCGATGAAGAGCTGGTGGCGGATCGGCGTCTTCAGGCCGGCGGCCTGCTGGATGTCTGCGAGGGTCATGGAGTGATTCACTTGGTGAGCCAGGGGTAGCGGGCGGTGTCCTTGCCCGCGTAGTCGGGGTCGAGGTAGATGAAGCAGCGCTGGATCAGCCAGTCGCGGATCTCGAAGACGTCGCACCAACGGCCCGCGCCCCATTCGGGCACGCCGGCGCGCCACGGGCCATCCGCGTGCTCGCCGAAGCTGGTGCCTTCGCAGGCGAACAGGTCGCTGCCCGAGAAGATCCAGTTGAAGCCCGCGTAGTCGTGGCGGATCGACTTGCCGCGGCTGCCGACGTCGCCGAACAGCTGGCCGATCTGCGCCTTGCCGGTCGCCAGTCCCCACTTGGGGAAGTACACCTGGGCGTCGTCGGCGAACAGGTCGAGGATCGAACCGCCGCTGGAGGTGACGCCGCCGTTGTCGTAGGCCTTGAGGTATTCGAGGGCCACCGACTTGCGTTGCTCGTCGGTCATGGTTTGACGGGTGAGTGCCATGGTGAGTCTCCTTCTTCGCTGCTGACGTGAGGGCGCACCGGCGCAGCCGGTCGGGGCTGCCGGAATCAGGTCGCTTCGCTCCGAGCGCCGCCCGGTCTCCGCGCGGCCTCGGTATCCGTCCTAGAACTGGACCGGGATTTCCGGGCTCTCGCCCTTCTGGATCTCGTAGACCAGGCTCGGCGAGCCGTTCTCCCAGACCAGCAGCATCGAGCGCTTCGGGCTGAAGCCCTGGTGGCGGCAGTAGGCAGGCATGGCGGCCATGTCGCCGGCCTTCATGATCACGCGGGCCATCGGCCGGCCGGTGTTCTTGTCGCCGCAGTCCCAGTGGATCTCGTCGGTCATCTGGAAGAACCATTCGACCCGGTCATTGCCGTGGATGATCGGCAGGATGTGCTCCTCGGTGGTCGGGCACATGTAGCTGTGCTTGACGACCGAAGTGAAGCTCGGGTTCCAGGTGACCTGCGAGCGGCTCAGGAAGCCGAAGAGATTGAAGGCGTGGACTTCGTTCTCGAAGCCTGGCTCCGGATGCAGTTCGGGCTGACCCTGCGGCACGTCGGCGAAGGCGCGGTTGACCGGCGCGCCGCGCTCGTCGCTGCGCAGGTCGAGGTCGCCCTTGAGGCCGACGCAGCGCGTGGCCAGCTCGCGCGCCCGGGTGATCTTGGCCGTGTTGTTGCCGTTCTTGCGGCCATAGGGCGAGCCGGTTTCCTGCGGCGCGGAGAACGGGTCGAAGCTCTCGTTGGTCCAGTCATCGAGCATGGCCTCGAAGGTGGCGCGGATCTGGGCGGTCGGGAAGTTCTCCAGCAGGTCGATGCCGGCGTCCTTCATGGTGCCGTTGAAGCTGCCGGCGTAGAGGTCGACCGACTGGTAGTGGTTGACCGTGCCGACCACGTCGTCGAAGTTGACCCAGCCGTAGAAGAAGCCCCAGGCGACGTCGCGCATCAGGGCGCGCAGGTAGTTGCCGATGTCCATCGTGTGGCTCATCGGCCGGCCGTCGCGGGTCTTCCAGGTGATGTGGGCGAAGTACTCGTCGCGGCGGAAGCCGAAGCTGCCGAGCGAGAAATCCTTGTAGCCGAGCGTGGCGTCGGGTTGCGACGCGATGACCTTGGCGAGTTCTGCGGGTGCGTTCATGGCGGTGCTCCTCGATGTCTCAGTGCGTCTGGCAGATGTCGGCCCATTTTTCGACCGAGAGATCGCCCTTGCAGGTCTGCAGCACGATCACGCCGGGCTCGCCGACGCTGCGGAACTGGTAGGCGGTGTTCTTCGGCAGCAGACCCTGGTGGCCGCGCGAGAGCTTCATCCAGCCCATCTTCGGGCCCTTCGGTTCGCCCTTGACGAGCACGGCGCCGTTCTTCTCCGCGTCGGCCACGGCCTGGCTCGGATCGAGCTTGACCAGGTGGATCTCGACCTCGCCGTCCATCACCAGCGCGAACTCGTCGTGGGCGCTGGTGTACCAGGGCGAGCTGCCTTCGGCGCGCAGCGTCTCCAGCACGTAGATCTGGTTCTGGCCGAACACCACCTTTTCATAAGGCTTGCTCTTGCTCGCGATGTCGAAGCAGTTCGAGAACGCGTAGTGGCGGACGTCGTCGGCGATCGGCTCGACGTGGCCCTTCTGGTAGTTCTTCAGCGACCCGAAGCGGGTCTGGTAGGCAGCGGTCATGGGTTGTCTCCTCAGGTGCCGGAAGGTGCAGCGGTGGACTGCGGTGTCTGCACTTTAGGAAACGGGGGGCGACTCCGGTAGGCCTCAAATCCGGTCCGCATTGTTCGGCGAATCCGGTCAATCCGCAGGGTTTACCCGGGCCCAGCGGCCCCGGCGTCAGGGCCTGCCCGACAG
The DNA here is from genome assembly GCF_056394465.1 of Variovorax sp. 10N432. Classification (NCBI taxonomy): domain Bacteria; kingdom Pseudomonadati; phylum Pseudomonadota; class Betaproteobacteria; order Burkholderiales; family Comamonadaceae; genus Variovorax; species Variovorax sp. 10N432. The sequence goes on along the minus strand of NZ_JBFTHX010000014.1, from coordinate 151,990 downwards.
GACGATCGCCGCCAGCGACACCGAGACCAGCATGCCGCAAACCGAGCCGATGAACCACTTCACGGTGGTCCTGTAGGTCGCTTCGTCGTCATCCTCGACCAGCAGCGCACGGTAGAGCGTGTAGATCTCGGCCGCGATCGGGATCAGCAGCGCCACCAGCGCCACCACGGAGCGCGCCGTCCAGTCGCCCGGCGCCTCGAAGGCCCAGTAGCGCACGAAGGAAAGCGAGAAGCCGATGATCACCGTGATCGCGGTGATGATGCCTTCGCGGTAGCCCGCCGGCAGCGGCGTGCGGGCACGCGGTTCGGGCCGGGGCGTGGCGAAGGGTTCGGGCGGTGTCGGGGTGTCGTTCATGGGCTGGACCTTTCAGGGGTCCGCGATCAGCGTGGCCGGCAGCAGGCCGCGGTCGACCATGGCCGCGTCCCACGGCGGCACCCGCGTGAAGGCGGCGGTGAGGTGCTCGATGAAGAGCCTGAGCTTGAACGCATTGCGCGAGGTGCCGGCGTAGACCGCGTTGAGCGAGAACGACGACAGCTGGTGCTCGGCCAGCACCACCTGCAGGTCGCCGCGCAGGATCGCATCGCCGGCCACCAGCGTCGGCAGGCAGACGATGCCGGCGTGCTCCATCGCGTACTCGCGCAGCAGGTGGACGCTGTTGGTCAGGAGCGCGGCGCTCATGTAGAGCGTGACCTGCTCCCCCGCGTGGTGGAAGGTCCAGCGGTCGCGCGTCGGGTAGCCCGAATAGAGGCCCAGCGTGTGCTTGTGCAGGTCGCGCGGGTCTTCCGGCGTGCCGTGGCTGCGCAGGTACTCGGGCGTGGCGCAGAAAACGCGGCGAACCGGGAACAGCGGGCGCGACACCAGCTCGGTGGATGCCGCCGGGAAGATCTGCAGCGCGCAATCGACGCCGGCCTTGACCGGGTCGACCACCGCGTCGCTGACGATCAGCTCCAGATGGATGTCAGGGAAGCTGACCTGGAAAGCTCGCAGCAGGGTCGCGAAATGGCCCAGCACGAAGCCGGTCAGCGCATGGATGCGCAGGGTCCCGGTCGGCCCGGCCCGGGCGTCGCGCATCTGGTCCATGATGTCGTTGGCCCGCCCGACGAGCTCGGTGCAGTCGCGCAGGAAGGCCTGGCCGACGTCGCTCAGCCGCACCACCCGCGTGCTGCGGTGGAACAGCGGCGCGCCGACGTGGTCTTCCAGCTGCTTCACGCGGCTGGTCACGACCGACTTCGCCACCCGCATCTGGCGCGCGGCCTCGGCGAAGCTCTGGGTCTGGGCGACGCGCACGAAGGTCTCGATGTTTTCCAGGCGGTCCATGGCTTCGCAATGTAGCGGTCCGGGGCCGTGCCGGCGAGGCGGTGCTAATCTTGGCGGATGTTCAATCCCTCCCAAGAGGAAGTGCGCCGCTTCTTTTGCGGCGTCTTCGCCAAGAGCCGCCGCGGCGAGCCGATGGAAGCCCTCGAGATCATCGCCAGCCGCTGGATCGACGAGCACCCCGAATACCATGCCGACCTGGCCGATGCCGATGCCGCGGTGGCCCGCGTCTACGACGGCCAGGACGGGCGCGAGAACCCCTTCCTCCACCTGTCGATGCACCTGTCCGTCAGCGAGCAGTGCTCGATCGACCAGCCGCGCGGCATCCGCCAGGCGGTCGAGCTGCTGGCGGCGCGGCGCGACTCGCTGCTGGACGCGCACCACGAGGCGATGGAATGCCTGGGCCAGATGATGTGGGAGAGCCAGCGCGCCGGCCGCCCGCCTGACGGCGAGGCCTACGTGGCCTGCGTCCAGCGCCGCGCCACCCGGGACTGAAAGCGGCCGCCATCATGCAAAAAGCCCGCGCGAAGCGGGCTTTTTCGTGAGCGTGGGGCTCTCAGGCCGGCGCCGGGCCGCCCCAAGGCGGCCTGCGGCCCCCTCGGGGGGCAGCGACCCACACGAAGTGGGGGAGCGTGGGGGCCTTCAATCAGCGTGGTGGAAACGCGACTCCGGCACCGTCTTCAGTTCGCCCGGCAGCGAGCTGATGTAGGCGGCCAGTTCCTTGATTTCGGTGTTGGAATACTTCTTGGCCTGCCCGCCCATCACGCCGTTGGCGCGGCCCAGGTGGGCGTTCTGCACCTTGTACGACTTCAGGGCGACGTAGAGGTAGTCGGCGTACTGGCCCGCCAGCTTGGGCACGGTGCCGTCGTTGGGGGTGTTGAAATTGGCGCCGTGGCACTTGGTGCAGGCGTTGTCCTTGTCGCGCGAGATCAGCGCGTGGACGGTGTCGCTGGGGGCCTTGGCGGTGGCCGGGGGCGCATCGCCTTCCTTCAGGCCGAGCTGGCTGTAGTAGGCCGCCAGGTCGGCGATGTCCTGCTCGCTCAGCGAGTCGGCGATGGCGCGCATGGTGGGGTGCTTGCGCTCGCCGCCCTTGTACTGCGTGAGCGCCGAGACGATGTAGGTGGCGCTCTGGCCCGCGATCATCGGCACCTTGTGGATCTCGGGGAAGCTGGCCTGGTAGCCGATGATGCCGTGGCAGCCCACGCACATGGCGGTCTTCTTGGCACCGGCCTCGGCGTTCCCCGTGATCTTTTGGGCCTGGGCCGAGACCGTCACGCAGGCGACAGCAAGGGCAAACATCGTGGTCAACAGCTTGTTCATTTTGCGCGCACAATCTCGTGGAGAAACTTGTTTCAAATCAACATTTGATTATATGGGGGCTCTACGCGAGCCCTGCGGACGAAGAATCGATGTTGTGTTCTTTCAACCACCCTCCGCTTCAAGCCCATCCATGAAATTCAAGGGTTCAGACAACTACGTTGCCACTCAGGATCTGATGCTCGCGGTCAACGCGGCCATCACGCTCAAGCGCCCACTGCTGGTCAAGGGCGAGCCCGGCACCGGCAAGACCATGCTGGCCGAGGAAGTGGCCCAGGCGCTCGACCTGCCGCTGCTCCAGTGGCACATCAAGTCGACCACCAAGGCGCAGCAGGGCCTCTACGAATACGACGCCGTGAGCCGGCTGCGCGATTCGCAGCTGGGCGACGAACGCGTCAAGGACATCCACAACTACATCGTCAAGGGTGTGCTCTGGCAGGCCTTCACGGCCGAACAGCCGGTTGCGCTCCTGATCGACGAGATCGACAAGGCCGACATCGAATTCCCGAACGACCTGCTGCGCGAAATCGACCGCATGGAGTTCTACTGCTACGAAACGCGCGAGCTGGTCCGTGCCAAGCACCGGCCGGTGGTGTTCATCACCTCCAACAACGAGAAGGAACTGCCCGACGCCTTCCTGCGCCGCTGCTTCTTCCACTACATCAAGTTCCCCGACGCCGAGACCATGAAGAGCATCGTCGCGGTGCACTTCCCGGGCCTCAAGCAGGAACTGCTCACGGCCGCGATGAAGACCTTCTACGACGTGCGCAACCTGCCCGGCCTCAAGAAGAAGCCGTCGACCTCCGAGCTGCTCGACTGGCTCAAGCTGCTGGTGGCCGAAGACATCCCGCTGGAGGCGCTGCAGAGCAAGGACGACAAGGTCGCGGTGCCGCCGCTGGTCGGCGCGCTGCTCAAGAACGAGCAGGACGTCACCTTGTTCGAGAAGCTCGTGTTCATGCAGCGCAACAACCGATGAGCGCAGCGCCCGGTGGACCCGGCAAGCACCCGACAAGGCAGTTGATGCTGCTCGGCGTGGCGCAGGCGGTGCTGTTCGTCGCCGGCGCACTGCTGGGCCGCTGGGTCGGGCTCCTGCTCGGGCTGGACGCTTTCGGCCCCGGCGGCTACACCAACAACGCGATCTTCGGCATCTTGCTGATCGGCCTCGGCGGCGGCGGGGGCGCCCAGCTCGCTCGGGCCTGGTACATCCGCAAATACGGCAATCCCAGGAGTTGAGGATGGCATTCGTCGAGCCTGTCACGCTGAAGTCGCGCGGCATCGCGCTGGTGCCGCTGTCGCTGCACCATGAGAACGGCCTGCGCGCCGCCGCCGCCGACGGCGAGCTCTGGAACATCCGCGTCACCTCGGTGCCCGAGCCCGAGAACACCCGCAGCTATATCGAGGCGGCCCTGAAGATGCGCGAGGACGGCAACCGCTTCGCCTTCGCCGTCACCGACGAAGCCAGCGGCACCGTGCTCGGCACGACCAGCTTCCACGACATCCTGCCCGCCGTGAAACGGGTCGAGATCGGCTACACCTGGTATGCCCGGCGCTGCCAGCGCACCCACGTGAACACCACCTGCAAACTGCTGATGATGTCGCACGCCTTCGATGCCCTGGGCTGCCACGTGGTGGGCTGGCGCACCGACAACTTCAACCACGCGTCGCAGCAGGCGATCGAGCGGCTGGGCGCCCGCAAGGACGGCGTGATCCGCGGCCATGCGCTGCGCCGCGACGGCACCATCCGCGACACCGTGATGTACAGCCTGCGCTCGGGCGAATGGCCCGAGGTCAAGGCCCAGCTGCTCTACCTGCTGGACAAGCCGCGCCCCCCCGCACCCTCTTCCTCCAAGGAGTGATTCGCGATGCTGATCGACTTCTTCTACACCTTGCGCTCGGCCAAGCTGCCGGTGTCGGTCAAGGAATACCTGACCCTGCTCGAGGCGCTGCAGGCCGACGTGGTCGGCCCCAACTCCGACGGCGCCTACGGCCTCGACGACTTCTACTACCTGTCGCGCACCGCGCTGGTCAAGGACGAGAAGCACTACGACAAGTTCGACCGCGCCTTCGCCGCCTACTTCAAGGGCGTCGAGATGCTGGCCGACTTCACCAAGGAAGTGCCGCTCGACTGGCTGCGCAAGACGCTCGAGCGCGAGTTCACGGCCGAGGAAAAGGCCAAGATCGAGAAGATGGGCTGGGACGAGCTCATGGAGACGCTGAAGAAGCGCTTCGAAGAGCAGAAGGACCGCCACGAAGGCGGCAACAAGTGGATCGGCACTGGCGGCACCTCGCCTTTCGGCCACGGCGGCTACAACCCGCAGGGCGTGCGGATCGGCGGCGCCGGCAAGAACAAGAGCGCGGTCAAGGTCTGGGACCAGCGCGCCTACAAGGACTACGACGACAGCCAGGAACTGGGCACCCGCAACATCAAGATCGCGCTGCGCCGGTTGCGCAAGTTCGCGCGCGAGGGCCACGAGGAAGAGCTGGATCTCGACGACACCATCCACTCGACCGCGGCCAATGCCGGCTACCTCGACATCAAGATGCGGCCCGAGCGCCACAACAACGTCAAGGTGCTGCTGCTGATGGACGTGGGCGGCACGATGGACGAGCACATCCAGCGCGTCGAGGAGCTGTTCTCGGCCGTCAAGACCGAGTTCAAGCACCTCGAGTTCTATTACTTCCACAACTGCGTCTACGACTTCATGTGGAAGAACAACCGGCGCCGCTTCTCCGAGAAGTTCGCGACCTGGGACATCATCCGCAAGTACAACAAGGACTACAAGCTGATCTTCGTCGGCGACGCCACGATGAGCCCGTACGAGATCCTGCAGCCGGGCGGCAGCGTCGAATACAACAACGAGGAGGCCGGCGCCGAGTGGATGCAGCGCCTCACGCACGCGTTCCCGAAGTTCGCCTGGATCAACCCCGAGCCGCAGGGCGTCTGGCAGTACCGCCAGAGCATCGCGGTGATCCAGCAGCTGGTGTCGCACCGGATGTACCCGCTGACTTTGCGCGGCCTCGAAGACGCGATGCGGATGCTCTCGAAGTAGCTCGCCCGCCGGTGCACCCGGCCTCCGGGGGGCCTCTGCGCATGCTGTCAAAATCCCCGCATGCTTAGGGTGGTCCGTCTTCATGCGCCGGCGTGGTGGCCGGCGTTTTTATTTGCAGCCGCTCTTCTACTGTCGGGTTGCAGCCTGTTGCCCCAGAAGGACGCAGCAGAATCGGACGCGACCCCGGGGGCCGTGGCGAGCGCGGGCGGCACTGCCGGCACGGCATTCACGGTCGATGTCCAGGCCGAGCCGGCCGCGGTGCGCGAGTTCCTCGAACGCCACCTCGAGATCCAGCGCTTTCGCGAGCTCGACGACCTCGGCGCGGTCGAGATCTCGCGGCTGATGGTGGCGGCCGAGGCCAATGCGCGCGAACTGCTCAACACCCTGGGCTACTTCACGCCCACCCTGACGCTGGAGCTGCGCGAGACGCCCGGCGGCAAGGCGCCGCGGGAGGTCAGGATCACGGTCGAGCCCGGCCCGCTGACGCGGGTGAGCAGCGTGCAGATCGACTTCAGCGGGCCGATCGCCGAGAACCCCGCCGCCGAGGCGCAGCGCGACGCCATCCGCACCGGCTGGGCGCTGCGCGCCGGCCAGCCCTTCAACCAGCAGGCCTGGGACGCCGCCAAGACCGCGGCGCTGCGCACCCTCACGGCCCGGCGCTATCCGACCGGCAGCATCCTCGCCAGCAAGGCCGAGATCGACGCCGACCGCAGCGAAGCCAGGCTCGGCGCGACCTATGAATCCGGCCCGGCGTACCGCTTCGGGCCGCTGGTGGTGAACGGCAGCCAGCGCTATCCGGTCGACAGCGTGCGCCGGCTGGCGCGGGTGCCGACCGGCGCCGAATACGACCAGCAGCTGCTGCTCGACGCCCAGCAGCGGCTGGCCAGCAGCGGCTACTTCAACTCGGTGTTCCTGACGCTGGACACCACGACCGATCCGCAGGCCGCCCCGGTGGTCGCCCAGCTGACCGAGGCGCCGCTGCAGCGCGTGGTGCTCGGCGTCGGCTTCACCACCGACAGCGGCGCCCGGCTGTCGATCGACCATTCGCACAACGACATGCCGCTGCTCGGCTGGCGCGCGGTGTCCAAGCTCACCATCGACCGCGACCTGCAATCGCTGGGCACCGAATGGACCGCGATCCCCGACGACAGCGGCTGGCGCTCCTTTGCATCGGGCCAGTTGAAGAGCGAAGTCTCGGGCAGCTTCACTGTCGACAGCGGTCGCCTGCGCGGCGGCCGCAGCCAGGGCGGCGACCACATCGACCGAAGCATCTTCCTGCAGTACGACTATGCGGTGAATCGAGGCTTCAACCCGCCGCCATCGGCCTCGGCCCTGTCCCTCAACTGGGGCTGGACCGGCCGCTACTTCGACAACGCGGCGGCGCCGACCCGCGGCCAGGGGGTCGCGCTCGAACTGGCCGGCGGCTACACGCTGTCGGGCGAACAGCTGCCCTTCACCCGGACCTACGTGCGCTGGATCGGCTTCGTCCCGGCCGGCACCGTGAGCAACGACGACGACACGCAGCGGCGCAACGCCCGCATCCAGCTGCGCGCCGAGGCCGGCGTGGTGAGCGCCGCGGACCGGGCCCAGATCCCGTCGACCTTGAACTTCCTCACCGGCGGCGACACCACGGTGCGCGGCTACGGCTACCGCTCGATCGGCGCGATCAAGCCCGACGGCCAGGTCATCGCCGGGCGCTACCTCGGCGTGGCGAGCATCGAATGGCAGCGCCCCTTTGTCTACCAGGGCCAGCTGACCGCCTGGGACAGCACGGTCTTCATCGATGTCGGCGCGGTGGCCGACCGGCCGGCCGACATGAGCGCCAAGGTCGGGGTCGGCGTCGGCGCGCGCTGGGCCAGCCCGATCGGCCCGGTCCAGATGGACCTGGCCTACGGCATCGCCGTCCATGCGTTCCGCTTTCACCTCCGACTCGGATTCACTTTCTAGATGAGCGCCGACCACGCCACCGCCGCCGCAACCGCTGCGCCGCCGCCGCCGCCGCGCTCGCGCGGGCGACGTGCGCTGCGCGCATTCGCGTGGGGCCTGACCGGCCTGGTGGCGCTGGTGCTGCTGCTGGGCGCGGGCGCCTGGTGGTGGCTGGGGTCCGACCACTCTCTGGCCTTCGCGCTGGCGCGCACGGCGCGCTACCTCCCGGCCGGTCAGACCCTGGAGAGCCGCGACGTGAGCGGGTCGCTGCGCGCCGGTGGCCGCATCGGCTGGCTGCGCTGGGAGAGCGAGAGCCTGGCGGTCGAGGTCCGGGATGCCCGCATCGGCTGGCAGCTGGCACCCCTGCTGCGGCGCCGGGTGCAGCTCGGCGAAGTCCACGCTGCGCAGCTGCTGATCGAGCGCCGCGCGCCGGCCGAAAGCAAGCCGGTCGAGCCGCTCGAGCAGCTGGTGCTGCCGGTGGAGATCGAGCTGCCCTTCACCATCGACGACCTGCGCTGGGCCGGGCCGCCGGCGCTGCAGGCGACCGGGCTGGCAGGCAGCTACCGCTATCGTGACGACCACCACCAGCTCGAGATCACCGCGGTCGACATCGCCGACGGCCACTACGGCGCCCAGCTGCGCCTGCAGGGGCCGGCGCCGATGGCGCTCGACGCCACGCTGAACGGCCGGGTGCGCGCGCTGCTGGCGCAGGACCGCAGCCTCGACGTGCGGGCCGAGGCGACCATCCAGGGCCAGCTCGCCGGCCCCGATGCACGCCTCGCGGTGACGGCCGATCTCCATCCGGTCGACGCCAGCGCCGACCAGCCCATGCAGGCGCAGCTGCAGGCCACCCTGGCACCCTGGCAGCCGCAGCCCGTGATCGACGCCAAGGCCGCGCTGCAGAACATCGACCTGGCCACCCTCTGGCCCGAAGCGCCGGCCACCCTGCTGAGCGGCGAGATCGAGGCCGGTCCCGACGCGACGGCCGCGCCCGGCGAGTCACTTTGGCAGGCCAGCGCCCAGGTCCGCAATGCGCTGCCGGGCCCCTGGGACGAGGCCAAGCTGCCGGTCGAGCAGCTGGACGCCCGGGCCCGTTTCGACGGCAGCACCTGGACGCTGCCGCAGCTCAGCGTGCGCGCCGGCGGCGGCCGCATCGACGCCGAGGGCAGCTGGGGCCCCGCGCCGGCGCCCTGGCAAGTCGACGCCACCGTGCGCGGCGTCAGTCCCGGCGCACTCCATACCCGGCTCGATGGTGCGCCGGTCAACGGCCGCCTCCAGGCCGGCCAGACCGGCGATGCCCTGCAGTTCGACGTCGCGCTGCAGGCCGAGGGCGGCGCCGGCGGGACGGGCGAGCTGCAGGGCCTGCGGCTCGAACGGGCGCTCGCCAAGGGCCAGTGGCAGGACCAGGTGCTCGACCTGCGCAGCCTGCGCGTCGAGGCCCGGGGCGCCAGCATCGAAGGCCGGCTGCAGCTGCGGGTCGACGATCAAGCGGCGAGCGGCCGGCTGAACCTGGCCGTTCCCGGCGCCGCGGCGCTGGTCGACGGCCGGATCGCGCCGAACACGGGCGGCGGCGATGTGCAGGCCCGGATCGACGACGCGGCGGCGCTGCAGGGCTGGATCGAAGGCCTGCCCGAACTCGGCCCCCTCTTCGGCGGCACTGCGCTGCAGGGCAGCGCCCGGCTGGACGCCAGCTGGAAGGGCGGCTGGCAAGCGGTCCAGCGCCGGCTGCAGGCCGTCAACGAACCGGCGCCTCGCGGCACCGTCGAACCCACGCTGCAGGCCACGCTGGCCATTCCCAAGCTCGAGGTGAAGCTGCCGCCCTCCGAGGCGGCGGCGCCGAGCCCGATCGTGCTCAACGGCGTGCGTGCCGAACTGGCCGGCAGCCTCGCCCAGGCCACGCTGGCCCTGAAGGGCGAAGCCGTGACGGGCAGCCGCAAGATCACGCTCGACACCCGGGCCAGTGCCGGCATCGAGCGCCGGGACCAGTGGAGCGCGGCGCTCGCCAGCCTGCGCGTGCAGGCGCTCGACAGCGCGCGGCCGGATGTCGCCCCCTGGGTGCTGGAACTCGGCAGCCCCGTCAGCCTGAAGGTGCGCACGGCCTCCGGTGCCAACCCGCGGCTCGACCTCGAAGCCTCCGCCGCGGCCGCGACCCTCAAGGGCCCGGCGCCGGGCACGGTCAGGATCGACTGGCAGCCGCTGCGCTTCAGCCGCACCGGCACCGAGGCGAGGCGGGCCTTCCGGCTGCAGTCCAAGGGCCGGCTGCAGGGCCTGCCGATGGCCTGGGCCGAGCTGCTCGGCAACGGCGAGACGCTGGCCCAGGTCGGCTTCAGCGGCGACCTGCTGTTCAACGGCGACTGGGACATCGACGCCGGCGACACGCTGCGCGCCAAGGCCCGCCTGACGCGCGAAAGCGGCGACCTGCGGGTGCAGGCCGGGGAGGCCGCGCTGGTCACGCGCATCCGCAGCCATGGCACGGGCACCGCCAGCGAACGCACCATGGATGCCGCAGGCCCCGGCGCCAGCACGCCGGCCGGACTGAAGCGCGCCGAGTTCGTCCTCGACGCCGAAGGCGACACGGTGCGCGCCAACCTGGCCTGGGACAGCGAGCGGGCGGGCGAGATCCGGGTCGAGGCCAGCACCCGGGTGCAGCAGCGCCAGGGCGGCTGGCACTGGGCCGACGACGCCCCGCTGGCCGGCCGCGTCACGGCGCGGATGCCGAACCTGGGCGTCTGGTCGATGCTGGCGCCGCCGGGCTGGCGGATGGCCGGCACGCTCGACGCCGATGCCACGCTGGCCGGCAACCGCAGCGAGCCGCGCTGGAACGGCACCTTGGCCGCCGACAAGCTGGCACTGCGGGCGCTGGTCGAAGGGCTGGACCTGCGCGACGGCCGGCTGCGCGCCACCTTGGCGGGCAATCGGGTCGAGATCACCGAATTCACGCTCAAGGGCGGGGCCGGCGCGCAGACGCGCATCCCGGGCCAGAGCGGCAACCTCAGCACCGCGGCCAGCGAGGCGGCGCGCGACGGCGGCACCCTGTCGGCGCGCGGCGAACTGGGCTGGGGCGCGGCACCGGTGGCCGGCGCCGGCAGCGGCATCCGGATGTCGATCCAGGCCGATCTGCGGGCGCTGCGGGTGCTGGTGCGCGCCGATCGACAGCTCACGCTGTCGGGCAACCTGCAGGCCCGGCTCGAAAGCGGCCAGTTCACGGTGCGGGGCGACATCAAGACCGACCGCGCGGTCATCATCCTGCCCGACGAGACCGCGCCCAGCCTGGGCAGCGACGTCGTGGTCCGCTCGGCGGCGATCGATCGCGAAGCCGCCGAGGAGGCGAAGCGCCGGGCCGCCGAAAACCAGAGCGAAGTCGCCCGGGCGGAGACCGCCAAGCCACCGGACATCGCGGTGAGCTTCGACCTCGGCGCCGACTTCGCGGTCCAGGGCCGCGGCATCACGACCCGGCTGGCCGGCAAGCTGGACATCCGCAGCACCGCCCTGAACGCACCGCCGCGCATCACCGGCGAGGTCCGGACCGTCGCCGGCCAGTACCGCGCCTACGGGCAGGCGCTCAACATCGAGACCGGGATCGCGCGCTTCAACGGCCCGTTCGACAACCCGCAGCTCGACATCCTGGCGATCCGTCCCAACATCTCGCAGCGCGCCGGCGTCGCCATCACCGGCACCGCGCTGTCGCCGCGCGTGCGGCTGTATTCGGAGCCGCAGTTGTCGGACCAGGAAACCCTCAGCTGGCTGGTGCTGGGCCGGGCGTCGGCCACCAGCGGCGGCGAATCGGTGCTGCTGCAGCAGGCCGCGCTGGCTCTGCTGGGAGGCCTTGGCGGCAGTGGCGGCGGTGGGCTGGCAAGCCGCTTCGGGCTCGACGAGATCGGCTTCAAGGGTCCGGGCAGCGGCGGCGACGTCCGCGACTCGACAGTCACCGTCGGCAAGCGCATCGCGCGGGACTTCTACGTCACCTACGAGCGCGGCCTGGGCGGCACGCTGGGCACGCTGTTCATCTTCTACGACCTGACCCGGCGGCTGACCTTGCGGGCACAGGCGGGGCAGCAAAGCGCCGTCGACCTGATCTTCACGGTGCAGTTCGACTAGCCGAACTGTTAAAGTTCGGGCGCGCTCGTCCTCGTAGTTCAATGGATAGAACGGGGTCCTCCTAAGACTCAGATACAGGTTCGATTCCTGTCGAGGGCACCAGCCAAGTCACCGCTTCTCAGCCACCGTTCCAGCATGCAGGACCTGATCAACCAAGCGACCGTGCTGGCCTACAGGTTCGCCGGCTATGCGCTGCTGAACCTGGCGGACGATGCCGCCATCCTGGCATTCATGTTCTGTTGACGCGCCGCCGGCCGGGCTGCGCCGTTCCCGATTTCAAGGCCATCTGTGCACACTCGCAATCCATCGGACGCGGACGCCGCGGTCGTCATTGGCCGCTTCCAGCCCTTCCACGACGGCCATCTGTCGCTGGTCGAGCGGGCACTCGAAGCCGCGCCGCGCGTGGTCGTGGTGATCGGCTCGGCGTTCCAGGCCCGCTCGCCCAAGCTTCCCTTCACCTGGCAGGAACGCGCCGAGATGATCCGCCTCGCGCTCCCCGAAGCGCAGCGCCCGCGGCTGCTCTGCGTGCCGGTGCGCGATCGTTTCGACGACACCCGCTGGCTGGCGGACGTGCACCATGCGGTCGCGGATGCGCTGGGGCGCATCGAAGCGGCCCCGGCGCCCGGACTGACGCTGGTCGGCCACGCCCGCGATGCCACCCGCGACTACCTCGACGCGTTCCCGGCGTGGACGCTGCTGCGCGCGGACGAAGTGCCGGTGCGCCGCGCCAGCCGCATGCGCGACGCTTTGTTCGCCTCGCCGGACGAGGCCTTGTCCACGCTCGCAGGCGAACTGCCTCCGGGCACCATCGACTTCCTGCGTGCGTGGACCCACGGGCCGCATTTCGAGGCCCTGGCCCAGGAAGCGGCGCTGTTGAGAGCGTACGAGGCGTCCTGGGCCTCGGCGCCCTACCCTCCGGTCCTCGTGACGGTCGACTGCGTCGTCCGGTGCGCCGGCCACGTGCTCCTGATCCGCCGCGGGCAGGCGCCCGGCAAGGGCCTGCTCGCGGTGCCGGGCGGCTTCCTCGAACAGCGCGAGACCACGCGGCAAGCGGCCCTGCGGGAGCTCGAGGAAGAGACCCATCTGGCGCTGCCCCCGGCGACCCTGCGCGCCTGCCTGAGGGCCACCGACGTGTTCGACCGCCCGGACCGCAGCGCACGCGGCCGCACCATCACCCATGGTCACTTCTTCGACCTGGGAGATCGCGAGCTGCCGGGGCTGCGGGCCGACGACGACGCCGCCGCCGCGCACTGGACGCCGATCGGCGGATTGGCCGCGCTGGAAGACCAGTTCCTGGACGACCACTTCCAGATGCTCGACCACTATCTGGACCTGTTGCCGGCCCCGTCGGCCCTGTAGGCAAGCGCCCACGCGCTCCCATTGCTTTTTCCGGCACCCGATCCGCAGGCGCCGTCCTAAGGTGCAAGCACTGACACCAACTGGAGACCCCTCATGAAAAGCATCGTCCTCTGGCTCTGCGGCGTGCCGCTTGTCGTGATCATCGGATTGAAGGTTTTCGGGGTTCTCTGAACGACGATTCCTCCTCCCGGCGCCCTCGGCGCCGTTGCGCAGCACCCCTCGGGGTGCTGCCTTTTTTTGGGCCGTTCGCCCAGGGCTATCTGAGTTCGCGGCGCAGCGACTGGACGTCGGCATGCAGGGACTTCGCCCACCCCCGGCGATCGCGCCCCATCGATGGCTGGGGCTCGCCGAAATGCACGATCGCCAGCAGCGGCGGCGCCTTCAGCGTGTTCCACAGCGAAGCGAGCAGGTTGTCGTCGTCCACATAGCGCGGCGCATCGCTGTTCTGGCCGCTGGCCGCATCGGCGAAGCGCAGGGCCACCGGCTGCACCGGCGCCCCCGACGAGATCGCCGCCTGCAGCAGGTTGGCATGGAAGGGCAGCAGGCCGTGGCCGTCGCTGGTCGTGCCCTCGGGGAAGACCGCAATGATGTCGCCCGCGCGCAGCGCCTCGGTCATGTGGTGCACCACCCGCACCGCGTCGCGCCGGCGCTCGCGCTCGATGTAGAGCGTGCCGGCGCCGGTCGAAAGGGTGCCGATCACCGGCCAATGCCGGACGCTGGCCTTGGAGACGAAGCGAACGTGGCGCGCGGCGTGGATCGCCACGATGTCGAGCCACGACAGGTGGTTGCACACCACCAGCACCGGCCCGTGCGCGGGCGGCGTGCCGTGCACCGTGAGCCGGACGCCCATGATGTTGAGCAGGCGCTCGGCCCATTGCTCGACGCACTGCGCACGCTCGGCCGGCGACAGCCGCTCGAATCGGAAGCGGATCGTCCACCACCCTGAAAGCATGTGCGCGATCGCACGCAGCAGCCTCCAGCTGGCGGAGAGCGACTGCATCAGCCGTGCACCACCCGGCCGCCGACGAGCGTGAAGCGGGCCCGTCCGCGCATGGCGTAGTCGCCGAAGGGCGTGTGCTTGCCCTGGCTCTTCAGCGCTTCGGGGGTGACCTGCCACTCGTGTGCCGGGTCGACCACGCAGAGGTCGGCGGCACCGCCTGCAGCCAGGCTGCCGACGCCCGGAGCAGCCAGCAGCCGCGCCGGTGCCGCCGTGACGACCTCGATCGCGCGCTGCAATCCGGCGCCGCTCTGCTCGCCCCACTTGAGCGCCAGCGGCAGCAGCAGCTCGAGGCCGGTGGCCCCGGCCTCGCTCTCGGCGAACGGCAGCGTCTTGGCATCGGCCTCGACCGGCGTGTGGTCGGACACCAGCGCGTCGATGGTGCCGTCGGCCAGCCCGGCCGACAGCGCATCGCGGTCGCGTTGCTGGCGCAGCGGCGGGTTGAGGCGGGCGCGGCTGTCGAAGAAGCCGATGTCGGTGTCGGCCAGGTGCAGCGAATTGATGCTGACGTCGCAAGTGAGCGGCAGGCCCTCGGCCTTGGCTGCTCGCACCTGCGCCACCCCGGCCGCGCTCGACAGCCGGCACAGGTGGACCCGCGCGCCGGTGCTTCGCATCAGCTCGACGATGGTGAAGATCGCGATGGTCTCGGCCGCCACCGGCACGCCCGCCAGGCCGAGCCGGGTCGCCAGCGGCCCGCTGGCGGCGACGCCGCGGCCGAGGTCGCGCTCTTGCGGGCGCAGCCAGACGGTGTAGCCGAAGGTGCTGGCGTACAGCAGCGCGCGCTGCAGCACCTGCGTGTTTCCGAGCGGCACCTCGGCCTGGCCGAAGCCGATGCAGCCGGCCTCGGTCAGCTCGGCCATCTCGGTCAGCACCTCGCCGGCCAGCCCGCGCGTCAGCGCGCCGAGCGGGAACAGGCGCGCACGCTGCATCTTCTCGGCCCGGAACTTGAGCATCTCGACCAGGCCGGGCTCGTCGAGCACCGGGTCGGTGTCGGGCGGGCAGACCAGGCTGGTGACGCCGCCGGCCACGGCCGCGCCCATCTCGCTCTCGAGCATGCCCTCGTGCTCGTAGCCGGGCTCGCGCAGCCTTGCGGCGAGGTCGACCAGCCCGGGCACGACGAGGCAGCCTTGCGCATCGAGCGTGCGCTCGGCCCGGAACTCGGGCGAGACCTCGCCGATGGACTGCACCCGGCCGTCGGTGATCGCGATGTCGGCCTGGCGGTCGAGGCCGGAGGCCGGGTCCAGCACCCGGCCGTTGATGATCAGGATGTTGCTCATGCTTCGTTACCTGCGACGATGCTCATGACGGCCATGCGGACCGCGATACCGAAAGTGACCTGCGGCAGGATCACGCTCTGCCGGCCGTCGACCACCGCCGAGTCGATCTCGACGCCGCGGTTGATCGGCCCCGGATGCATCACGATCGCATCCGGCTTGGCGAGCTGCAGCTTCTCGGGCGTGAGGCCGAAGGTCTTGAAGAACTCCTGCGACGACGGCAGCAGTGCGCCGCTCATGCGCTCGTTCTGCAGGCGCAGCATGATGATCACGTCGCAGTCCTTGATGCCCTCTTCGAGCGTGTGGCACACGCGCACGCCCATCTGCGCCATGTCGCTCGGCACCAGCGTCTTGGGGCCGACCACGCGCACTTCGGCGCAGCCCAGCGTGGTGAGCCCGTGGATGTCGGAACGCGCCACGCGCGAATGCAGCACGTCGCCGACGATCGCCACCGTGAGGTTCGAAAAGTCCTTCTTGTAGTGCCGGATCGTGTACATGTCGAGCAGGCCCTGCGTCGGGTGCGCATGCCGGCCGTCGCCCGCGTTCACCACGTGCACGTGGGGCGCCACGTGCTGCGCGATCAGGTAGGGCGCGCCCGACTCGCTGTGGCGCACCACGAACAGGTCGGCCGCCATCGCGCTCAGGTTGGCGATGGTGTCGAGCAGCGACTCGCCCTTGGTGGCCGACGAGCGCGCGATGTCGAGGTTGATGACGTCGGCCGACAGCCGCTTGGCCGCGATCTCGAAGGTGGTGCGGGTGCGGGTCGAGTTCTCGAAGAACAGGTTGAAAACGCTCTTGCCGCGCAGCAGCGGCACCTTCTTGACCTCGCGGTCGCTGACGCTCGTGAAGTTGGCCGCGGTGTCGAGGATGTGGGTGACGATGTCCTTCGGCAGGCCCTCGATCGACAGCAGGTGGATCAGTTCGCCGTTCTTGTTGAGCTGGGGGTTTCGCTTGTAGAGCATCAGGTGTTTTCCTCTACCTTGAAGCTGAAGGCGCCGCTGTCGCTGCGGGCCAGGGCCAGCAGCTGGGTGGCGGGCAGTTCGAGCTTCTGCGCCGCGAAGTCGGCCGCCACCGGCAGCTGGCGGCCGCCGCGGTCGATCATCACCGCCAGCCGCACGCAGGCCGGACGGCCGAAATCGAACAGCTCGTTGAGCACGGCGCGGATGGTGCGGCCGGTGTAGAGCACGTCGTCGAGCAGCAGCACGTCGGCACCGTTGACGTCGAAGGGCAGCGTGGTCTGGGCGCTGGCCGCCAGGCCGCGGCGGGCGAAATCGTCGCGGTGCATGGCCGAGGAGATGATGCCGGGCGCGCCGGCCAGGCCCAGGTCCTTTTGCAGCCGCTCGACCAGCCAGGCGCCGCCCGAGGTGATGCCGACCAGGCGGGTGTCGGGTCGCAGCAGGGATTTCACGCCGCGCAGCAGCTCGATATAGAGCGCTTCGGCGTCGGGGATTGCGTTCACGGGAGACTCCTCAGGAACTGTTCAAGGATGATGCAGGCCGAGGCGGCATCGGCGTCGCGGGCGCCGCCGGCGAGCGCCTCGGTGGTGCTGTAGCGCTCGTCGACCTCGTACACCGGCAGGCGGAAGCGGCCGTGCAGTTGGCGGGCGAAGCGCTGCGCGGCCCGGGTGTTGTCGTGCGGCGCGCCGTCGGGGTGAAAGGGCACGCCGACCACCAGCGCGTCGGGCTGCCACTCGCGGATCCGGGCCTCGACCTGGGCGAAGCGGGCGTCGCCCTCGGCCTTGATGGTGGCCTGCGGCGTGGCGCTGCGCAGCAGCCGGTTGCCGCTGGCGACGCCGGTGCGCTTCTGACCGTAGTCGAAGGCCAGGAAACTTTGAAAATGGGCGGGAACGGGCGGGGAAGGCAGGTTGCGGTCGGGCATCGCCGGATCGCTCATGCATGCCCCGCATCGGGCGACAAGGTCCAGGCCTCCAGGCCCAGCAGCGACAGCGCCTTGTCGTAGCGCTGCTCGACCGGGGTGTCGAAGATCACGGCAGGGTCGGCCCCGACCGTGAGCCAGCTGTTCTCGGCCAGTTCGGATTCGAGCTGGCCCTCGCCCCAGGCCGCGTAGCCGAGCGAGACCAGCACCTTGCGCGGGCCGGCGCCGGTGGCCAGGGCCTCCAGCACGTCCTTGGAGGTGGTCATCTCGAGGCCGCCGGGGATCGTCATGGTCGAGGCGTAGACCGATTCGTTGGGTTTGTCGGCATCGGAGAAGACCGGCTCGTGCAGCACGAAACCGCGCTCGGTCTGCACCGGCCCGCCCTGGAACACCGGCGCGTTGCCGAGTTCGGGACGCGACAGGTGGAGCTCGATCTTCTCGAACAGCACGCCCAGGTTGATTTCGCTGGGCTTGTTGATCACCAGCCCGAGCGCGCCGCGCTCGCTGTGCTCGCACAGGTAGACCACGCTGCGATTGAAGGCCTTGTCTTCCAGACCCGGCATCGCGATCAGAAAATGATGCGTGAGGTTCATCGGTGCAGAATCAAGGGCCATGCCGCCCATTTTACTGGCCGTCGACAAGATCTATCCCAAGGGCCTCATGTGGTTTCGCCGCGACCTGCGGGTGGACGACAACGCGGCCCTCTACCAGGCGCTGCGGGCCTGCCGCCAGGTGGTGTGCGTGTTCGTGTTCGACCGCGCCATTCTCGACCCTTTGCCGCGCGTCGACCGGCGGGTGGAATTCATCCGGGAGTCGCTGGTGGAGCTCGACGCCGAGCTGCGCGCCCTCGGCGGCGGGCTGGTGGTGCGGCATGCCGTCGCCGAAGATGAAATCGCCTTGCTTGCGCGCCAACTCGACGTCCAGGCGGTGTTCGCGAACCGCGACGACGAGCCCGCGGCCCTGGCCCGCGACGCCCGGGTGCTCGGGGCGCTGGCCAATGCCGGAGTGGCCTTCCACAGCTACAAGGACCAGACCATCTTCGAGCGCGACGAGGTGCTGACCCAGACCGGCCAACCCTACAGCGTGTTCACGCCGTACAAGCGCGCCTGGCTGGCCAAGGTCGACGCCTTCTACCTGAAGCCATACCCGGTGCGCCGCCACGCCGATGCGCTGGCGCCGCCACCCGACCCGCTACGGGCGCCGGTGCCGGCGCTGGCCGAGATCGGCTTCGAGAAGAGCAATCTGTCCGAGCTCGACATCCCGACCGGCAGCCAGGGCGGCGCCGCCCTGTTCGACGACTTCTTCCAGCGCATCGACCGCTACGACGCCGCCCGCAACTATCCGTCGGTGCGCGGCCCGAGCTACCTGGGGGTCCACCTGCGCTTCGGCACCGTGTCGATCCGCCAGCTGGCTGGCGTGGCGCATCAGCTGTCGCTGCAAGGGGACGCCGGCGCGGCGACCTGGCTCAGCGAACTGATCTGGCGCGATTTCTATTTCCAGATCCTGGCCCACCACCCGCAGGTGGCCGAAGGCGGCGAGTCACGCAGCTTCAAGCCCGAATACGACCGGATCCAGTGGCACCACGGCAAGCATGCCGACCAGCTGTTCGACGCCTGGTGCCAGGGCAAGACCGGATACCCGCTGGTCGACGCCGCCATGGCGCAGATCAACCAGACCGGCTACATGCACAACCGCCTGCGGATGGTGGTGGCGAGCTTTCTCTGCAAGGACCTGGGGCTGGACTGGCGCCGCGGCGAGCGTTACTTCGCCCTGCACCTCAACGACTTCGAGCTGGCCTCGAACAACGGCGGCTGGCAGTGGGCGAGCTCCAGCGGCTGCGACGCGCAGCCCTACTTCCGGATCTTCAACCCGACCACGCAGAGCGAGCGCTTCGACCCCGAAGGCAAGTTCATCCGGCGCTACCTGCCGCAACTGGCGAAGCTGTCGAATGCGGCGATCCACGCCCCGTGGACCGCCAGCCCGGTGGAGCTGCTGGCGGCCGGCGTCGAGCTCGGGCGGAACTACCCGAAGCCGGTGGTCGACCATGCCGAGGCACGGGAGAGGACGCTGCAGCGCTATGCGGTGGTGAAGGCGCAGGCGCCGCGCGACAAGCGCTGACGCCCTCCTCGGCCGACAAGATCAGGCCGCCAGCACCGCCGGCAGCTCGACCCCCGTATAGCTCCGCACCAGCCGCAGCAGCTCGTCTTCCGAGTACGGCTTGCCCAGGTAGTGGTTGACCCCCAGCGCCCGTGCATGGTCGTGGTGCTTCTCGGCGATGCGCGAGGTGATCATGATGATCGGCAGGTCGGCCAGCGACTGGTCGGCGCGGATGTTGCGCGCCAGGTCGAAGCCGTCCATGCGCGGCATCTCGATGTCGGACAGCACGACCGCCGGGCGCTCCTGCTGCAGCCGCTCGAGCGCCTGCAGGCCGTCGGCCGCCAGCGCCACGCGGTAGCCTTCGCGCTGCAGCAGGCGCTGGGTGACGCGGCGCACCGTGATCGAGTCGTCCACCACCAGCACCAGCGGCACCTGCGGCACCACCGCCGCCTGCACGGCCACCGGCTCGGCACCGCGCAGCGCCGGCTGGCGGCGGGCGGCGGACTGGAATTCGCGCGCCTGCTCGCCATGCACCGCGGCCAGTGCCACCGGGTTGTAGATCAGCGCGACCGCGCCCGAGGCCAGGACCGAGATCGCCGCCATGCCGGGCAGCCGCGACAGCTGAGGCCCGAGGTTCTTGACCACCACTTCCTGGTTGCCCAGCACTTCGTCCACGTGCAGCGCGACACGCTGCGCCGCGCTGCGCACGACCACGATCGTGTTGGCCTTGCCCGGCGCACGCTCGCTGCGCGCCGACGACTGCAGCAGCGCACCGGCCCAGTAGAACGGCACCTGCTCGCCGCCGAAGGGGTAGCGCTGCTCGAGGTAGGCGGATTCGAGGTCCGAGGCGCTGGCGCGCAGCACCAGTTCGACCAAGTTGGAAGGCACGCCGATCGAGGTGCCGCCGGCGCGCAGCATGACCACGTGCGTCACGGCAGTGGTCAGCGGCAGCACCAGCTTGAAGACGGTGCCCTGGCCCGGTTGGCTGTGGGTCTCGATGCGGCCGCCGAGGGCGGCGACTTCGGCCCGCACGACGTCCATGCCGATCCCGCGGCCCGCCAGCTCGGACACCTGTTCCGCGGTCGAGAAGCCCGGCTGGAAGATCAGTTCGGCCGCTTCGGCGGGGCTGAGCGGCTGGCCTTGGGCCACCAGGCCGAGCGCCTGTGCGCGTTCGACGATGCGCGCATGGTTCAGGCCGGCGCCGTCGTCGCGGAAGCTCACCGAGACGTCGTTGCCTTCGTGGTGCAGCTCGATCACGATCAGGCCGCTGGCCTCCTTGCCGGCCCGCTCGCGCGTGGCGGCGTCCTCGATGCCATGCGCCACGCAGTTGCGCAGCAGATGCTCGAAAGCTGGCGTCATGCGGTCGAGCACGCCGCGGTCCATCTCGATCGAGCCGCCGGTGATGTCCAGGCGCACCTGCTTGCCGGTGTCCTTGGACGCCTGGCGCACCACGCGGTAGAGCCGCTCGGAGATGCCTTCGAACTCCACCATGCGCGTGCGCAGCAGGCCGCGCTGCAGTTCGCGCGTCTGGCGCGCCTGGGCGCTGAGGTCGTCTTCGGTCGCCTGAACGGTCTTCTGCAGCGTGCGCTGAACGGTCGCCACGTCGTTGACCGACTCGGCCATCATCCGGGTCAGTTCCTGCACGCGGGTGAAGCGGTCGAACTCGAGCGGATCGAAGCCCTGCTGCGAATCCTTGGCTTGCGCCAGTCTCGACTGCATCTGGCTTTCGGCCTGGACCTCGATGTCGCGCAACTGCTGGCGCAAGCGGTCGAGGTTGCCGGTCAGGTCGCTGAGCGAACTGCGCAGCTGGCCGATCTCGGCTTCGAGCCGCGAGCGGGTGATGATGACTTCGCCGGCCTGCGCCACCAGACGGTCGAGCAGGTGGGTGCGGATGCGCACCGCCTGGCTCGACACGGCGCGCAGCGGCGTCAGGGCCGACGGCGACGGCAGCGCCACCGCGGCGCGGTCGGCCGCGGGTGCGGCCACGGCGGCCGGCGCTTCGGCCACGGCCGCGAGCGGCGGCGGCTCGACCGGCTGGGGCGAGGCCGGCGCGGCCACCGCGCGCTGCACCAGTTCGGTCTGGATCGCATCGTCGGCGGCGCGCAGCCCGTCGAAGGTGGCCTGCAAGGCGTCGAAGCGCACCAGCAGTTTCTCGATCGAGTCCCGCTCGACGCCCACGGAGCCGAGCATTTCGATCTCGGATTCCATGCGGTGCGCACGCTCGCCCAGCCGCATCGCGCCCGCCAGCCGGGCACTGCCCTTGAGCGTGTGAAGGGTGCGCAGCGTCGACGAACGCGGCGCCGTATCCTCGGGGCGCTGCGCCCAGTCGCGCAAGGCGGCGCCGAGCTGCGGCAGCAGTTCGGCAGCTTCTTCCTCGAAGATCGGGAACAGGTCGACGTCGACCGCGTCGGCCACGTCGATGGCGTCCTCGGAATCGTCGAGCGCCACGTCGGCCATGGCGTCGCGCACCAGGTGCGGATAGACCGGACGGGTGGCGAGCGGTTCGGCCGGCAGCACCGAGGCCGCCACCTCGCGCAGCGCGCGCAGCGTGCCTTCGACCGGATCCTTGAGGACGCCGGCGGCGAACTGATGCAGCAGGCGGCGCAGCTCTTCGGCCGCACCGACCAGCACCGCGCCCTGCTGGGGGGTGCCGCGGCCCTGCATCTGCAGATGCTGCAAGGCCGCCTCGAGCAGGCGCGCCATGCCCGACAGGCTCTGGAAGCCGACCGTCGCCGAACTGCCGGCCAGCGAATGCGCGAGGCCGATCGTCGAGTCAGCGACCCGCTGGTGCGACTCGAGCGCCCATTCGCCGACTTCGGTGGCCAGTTGCCGCGACCATTCGTCGGCTTCGTTGAGATAGACGTTGTAGAGCGCGATGCCGATGCGCAGCGGCCCGATGACCTTGACCTGTTCCTCGGCGCTCGGAAGGGCCGGGCGCTCGGGTTCGATCTCGATCGGCGGCGCGGCCACTGGCGCTTCGACCTCGGCCGCCACGGATTGGACGACGGGCTCGGGCTCGGGCTCGGGCTCGGGCTCCGGTTCCGGTTCCGGTTCCGGTTCCGGTTCGGGCTCGACCTCCGTCTCGGCGGCTTGCACCACCGGTGCCAGTGACAGCGGTTCGATCACGGGCTCGACCTCGAGCACCGGCTCGGGTTCCGGCTCCGGCATCGGCTCCGGCGCCGTTTCGACGGCCTGCGGCGGCTCGGCCGGCGCTTCGGGCTCCAGCCTCAATTCGAAGGACAGCGCCGGTTCTGCTTCGGGCTCGGCCGGAACCTGGCGTGCCACGGGCTCGAGCGACGTATGGACGGTCTCCAGGAAATCGACGTCCTCCAGCGTGCCCAGGTCGGGCGGCGCCTCGGGCGCAGGCGTACCGTCGAAATCCAGAAAGTCGGTCGAGGCGAAATCGTCCGGGACCCGCGGCGCATCCTCCTCCTGAGAGGCCTCCTGCAGGCCCGACCAGACGGTGGGCACTTCGGCGTCCGCAGGCTCGGCGGGCGCCTCCGCGACCGGCTGCTCGTCCACGGGCAGGTCGAGCTCGATCGGCCCGAGTTCGAGATCGGGAAGCTCCGGAAGCTCGAGTGCCGGCAGCGGTGCCTCGGGCTCGACAGCGGGCGGCGCGGCCTCGGCCAGCGAATCGGCCGCGATGTGGCGCGCGGCGGCCACCAGCGCGTCGGCATCGGCCACGCGCGCCGTCGGCGCCAGCGGCTCGCCGGAGCGCAGGGCCTCGGCCATGCTGCGGAACGGCGCCGATTGCCAGCCGTGCGGCTGGTTGGCGGCGATGGCCTCGACCCACTTGGCGAAATCGGTCAGCGCGCTGCGCGTGCCGGCAATCAGTTCCGGCGTCGCCGGGCGCTGGTCGGCCAGCCAGGTGTTCAGCACCTGCTCGAACGACCAGGCGGCCTCGCCGAAGTCCATCAGCCCGACCATGCGGGAGCTGCCCTTGAGGGTGTGGAAGGCCCGGCGCAGCACGGTCAGCTCGCCATCGTCGTCCGGGCGCGACGTCAGCGCGGACACCGCGGCCAGGCCGTTGTGCAGCACTTCGCGCGCCTCGTCGAGGAAGATGTTCTGGAGGTCGTCTTCCTCGAGCTCCGTGACTTCGGTGTCGGGCATCAGCCCGTCAAGCGGCGCCGGTCCGGTGATCTTCGCGGTCCAGCTGGCGGTCGCGCGGCTGAACTCCTCGATCGGCGACGGCGCCGGCTTGCTGCGCCCGCCCGGGGCGGCGAGCGCCGCCAGCTTGGCCGCGATCTGCGCGTCCACTTCCTCGACGCTCAGCACGGTGTCGGTCACGGCGACCGGCCCGGTGGCCGAGGCGAAGGACGGCGCCGGCGCCGCGGCCGCGGCCTCCGGCGCGCCGGCTTCGGCGGCTTGCCGGCCCATCAGAGGCTTGAGTTCGCCGAGTTCGGCATCGAACACGAACAGGCGCTTGGCCAATGCCGGCTGGTAGCTCAGCATGTCGATCAGGAAGCCCAGCGCGCCCAGGTTGTTGCCGAGCGAATCGAAAGCGCGGATCTCGTCGGCGGGCGACTCCTCGGCCATCAGCTGGTCGACGTTCTCGCGCATTCGCTGCACGGTCTGCGCGGCCTGGTCGAGGCCGAGCACCGAAAACACGCCGCGCATCTGCAGCAGCTGGTTCGGCACGGTGCGCAGCAGGCCTTTTTCGGTCGGCCGGCGGAAGAACTGGTCGAGCGACTTCTCGAGCTCGCTCAGGTGGCTGCGCAGTTCCCCGACCACGGTGCCCATGGTCTGGCGGTCGCTGACGCGGCGGTAGAGCTCCTCCATCCAGGGCTCGAGCGGCTCCGAACGGCCGCCGTCGCGCGCCCGCTCGATGCGGCCCGCGAGCTGGACGGTGCGCGCCGTGAGCTGGCGATCGTGCGGATCCAGGTCTTCGAAAGCGGCCTCGAGGTAGAGCACCGAGGTCGCGACTTCCATCGCCAGCTCGGTCGCCGGCGGCTGGCCCGAACGCAGCGAAGCCTCGACCGCATTGTTGAGCGCCTGCACCATCGGCGCGCTCGGCGGATGCAGCTTCTGCAGCGATTCACCCAGCTGCACGAAGGTGTCGGCCACCTGCCGCGTGCGGCTCACGTCTCCGCCCGAGAGCGCCGACCACATTTCCTTGGCCGACTCGATGCGCTTGCGCGCCTGCGCCAGCACCAGCGGGTCGAAGCGGCCGAACTGTTCGATCGTGTAGTCGACGGTCTGCTCGTTGGCCACGCCCCAGGCGATGCGCACTGCGCGCAAGGTGGCGGCTTCGTCGCGCGGACCGGGCACGGCCTGGGCGCAGAAGAACAGCAGGTCCTGGCCCAGCCGGTCGGAGACCGTGTTGTCGCCGCGCGCCAGCGTGGCGTACTGCAGCAGCACGCGCGAGGCCGCCCGCTTCACGTGGGCATCGGCCGGAATCAGCGCCAGCGCCAGGGCCTCGAAGAAACCGGCCGCCAGGGTCCAGAAGCTCGCGACCCGCGGCACCGAGGCGCCGCGCCCGAGACCGAGGCACAGCGCCTGCAGCCGGCGGGCTGCGTGATCGTCGCCGCTCTTGACGACCTTGAGCACTTCGCGGTCGAGCTTGGAACGCACCGCCGGGTCATAGACCAGCGCGGTTTGCGTGGGCGCCGGCTTGATCTCGACCCAGCGCCAGGTCATGCTCCAGAGGTCGGCCGGGTGGACCCGCTCGTTGCCGACCAGTTCGAGCACCTCGCGGTACTGCGGGAACAGCGCCACCGACGAGACCACCTTGCCGGCGATCATCGCGTTGAGGAAATCGGCGACCGCGAAGCCGGCGCGGTCGATCTTCTGGACCGCGGCCTCGTTGCAGCGCAAAGGCTCGCTGGCAAAGCTCTGGACCGCGAACTCCATCGCCCCCAGCACCAGGGCCGGCGCCGTGTGGCCCACCATCTGGAGCGCGCCGACTGCCTGGTGCAGTTGCAGGCGGGCCTGGCGCAGCGGCGCGGTGTCGAGCTCGGAACCCGGCAACGCCGTGGCCGCCTCGCGGGCGAAGCGGCGCAGCGTCTTGCCTACCCCGTCGAGCGTCTTCTGGATTTCTCCCAATACCCAGGCCAGCGGCCCAAGATCCTCGGTGGCCGGCGCGTGGCCGGCTGGTTGGGCGGTGGCGGGGCTTTGGATCGACACGTTGGGCGCTCGGCGTTCAGGCAATCTTGAAACGAGACACGGACTGGCGCAACTCTTCGGCCATGTGCGAGAGCTCGCGCACCTGCTGCGCGGTGGTCCGCGTGCCTTCGCCGGTCTGTTCCGTCACGGCGAAGATGTGCTGGATGTTGGCCGCCACCACGTTGGCCGAATCGGCTTCGCGGGAGGCCGACTGCGAAATCTGCTCGATCAGGTCGGCCAGGCGGCGCGACACGCGGTCGATCTCGGACAGCGCAGTGCCGGCGTTGTCGGACAGCTTCGCGCCTTCGACCACGCCCTGGGTCGAGCGCTCCATGGCGCCGACCGCGTCCTGGGTGTCGGTCTGAATCGCCTTCACCAGCGCCGAGATCTGGCGCGTGGCGTCGGCGGAGCGTTCGGCCAGCCGCTGCACTTCTTCCGCCACCACCGAGAACCCGCGACCGGCTTCACCGGCCGACGCGGCCTGGATGGCGGCGTTGAGCGCCAGCACGTTGGTCTGTTCGGTAATGTCCGAGATCAGCTCGGTGATTTCGCCGATCTCCTGGGACGATTCGCCGAGGCGCTTGATCCGCTTGGAGGTTTCCTGGATCTGGTCGCGGATCGAGTTCATGCCGCCGATCGCGTTCTGCACCGCCTGCAGGCCCGACGAAGCGGCTTGCAGCGATTGCCGCGCCACCGTGGCCGATTCCTGTGCCTGCGAGGACACGCCGTTGATGCGCTCGGCCATGGTCAGCACCGACTGGCCGGTTTCGCGGATCTCGCGCAGCTGTTCGGTCGAGGCCGCCAGCAGCTCGGTCGAGGTGCTTTCCACCTGCGAGGTGGTCTGCGCCACGCGGGTCGCCGTGTTCTGCACGTTGCCCACCAGCAGGCGCAGTTCTTCCACCGTGTAGTTCACCGAGTCGGCGATCGCGCCGGTGATGTCCTCGGTCACGGTGGCTTCCTGCGTCAGGTCGCCTTCGGCCACCGTCTGCAGTTCGTTCATCAGGCGAAGAATGGCGGCCTGGTTGGCGGCGTTGACGCGGCTGGCGTCCTCGCTCACGCGCTCGGCTTCGACCCGGTCGCGTTCCGCCGCCGCGGCACGTTCGCGGCCTTCGCGCACCTGCACGAAACCGATCGCGCCGGCCAGTGCCAGGGCGGCCAGCGACAGCACGAACAGCATCACGACCGTGCCGGCGCCCAGGCCGGTGCGGGCCGAGAGCTTGTCCTGCAGGTCGCCGAGCGAGGTGCGCAGCGGTTCGCTGTCGGTCAGGATCGCGGCCTGCGCTTCGCGCGCGGCGACCAGGCCCTGCAGGTTGCCCAGGATGGCGCCGGCCTGCGTGCGGGTCGTTTCGTAGGTCTTCAGGATCGCTTCGAGCTGCTGGCGGGTCTGCGCGTCGCGGGTGCCCGGCAGGCGCTGCTGCGGGCTGCCGTCGAGCAGGCCGCGGGTGATTTCCTGGAAGCTGTTCAGGTCCTTGCCGAGCAGGAACACGGCGTCGGGGCTCACGCCTTCGACCGTCAGGAACTCGTTGGCCGACTTGCCGATGCGCTGGGTCAGCATCACGAGCTGGCCGGCGGCCGAGATCTCGGGGATGGTCGCGTTCTGCTGCATCTTGAGCGACGCCACGGTCTCGGCCATCTCGAGCAGGTCCGACGACTGGCGGTTGATGTCGCGCAGCGCGGTGCCGACCTGCGTCAGGATCTTCTGCTGCGCCAGCACGGCCTTGGCGCTCTTGTCGGCGCGCTCGACCAGCGGGTTGATCTTGCCGAGCTCGGTGTCGTACTGGCTGCCCACGCGCTCCAGCTTGAGCGCGTCGTCGCCGTTCGTCAGGCCCTGCACGCGACGCGTCAGGTCGTCGGCACTGTCGCGCACTTCGGTGAAGGCGCCGACGTTGCCGACCAGCGCCTGCGACACCGACTTGGCGAGCCGCTGCGACTGCATCAGCGACTGGCCGGTGGCGGCCACCTGCTGGGCCAGCCGTTCGGCCCGCAGGATGGCGGAGCCGGCCACCAGCAGCAGCAGCAGCACCACGCCGGCCAGGGCCAGCGCCAGGATCCGCTGCTGGCGCGCCGGGCTGGCGCGCTGCGAGCGCCTGGAGCGCGCGGCCGGCGGTCGCTCGGCACCGGTGCTCTCGACCGGTGCCGCCGCCTCTTCGCTTTGCACCACCGTGTCCTCCAGCTGCATCGGCTCGGGCTCGGGCGCCGCGTCGCGTCGCACGTGCTCGACCCTGTCCTCGGCCGTCTGCACGGTTTCGATGCTGTCCAGCGACAGGGTGGCGGCGCTGTCGCCGCCCACCGCCACCGGGTTGCCGCCCTGCGGCATGAATTTCTTGAACTTGTCGGCGATCGAGCTCACGGTCGGTCCTTCAGGTTGTAAACGTGCACGGCTGGCCGCTCAGGCGCCAATGCTCAGGAACTGGGGTTGCTGGGACAGCGCCTGCAGGTTGATCTCCTGCCAGCGGCCTCCGGCGGCGTCTGTGTACGAATGTCCGAGCCAGGGCGGGGACTCTGCCTGTGGCGCTTCGGAAGCCACGAAGGCATCGACGCCGCGCAGCCCGACCAGGCGGTCGATCAGCAGGGCGCAGTTGACTTCGAGCAGCTCGTTGAGCGCCACCAGCCGGGACTGCGCGCGGGTCGCCTCGTTCAGCACCGGCGGCGCGGCGCCGCCGGTGGCGAAGGTCGACAGCTGCACGACGCCGAACAGGCCGCCGCGCAGGTTGGCCACGCCAAGAAACCAGGGCTCGGTGTAGGGCACGGACTGCGGCGCCACCCAGGGAAAGATCTCGCCCGCATGCCCGAGCGGGAACAGGTACTTCGCTTCGCCGGCCTCGACGGCCAGCCACGAGGCGGAAGCGTCCGAGGTGCGCGCGGCCTGCAGGCGGCTGGCGAGCCGGGACTGGAAAGCACGGAGAGCGTCGCGGTTGGCCATGGGCGGGTTGGATGGACGAGGGTTTCGATCGATCAGGCCAGGGCGCTGATCTTGGCCATCAGCTCGGTGGCATTCACCGGCTTGACGATGTAGTCGCGGGCGCCCTGGCGCATGCCCCAGACGCGGTCCGTTTCCTGGTTCTTGCTGGTGCAGAGAATGATCGGCACCGCAGCGTACTGCGGATTGCGGGCGATGGCACGGGTGAGCTGGAAGCCGTTCTGGCCCGGCATCACGACGTCCATCAGGATCAGGTCGGGCTGTTCTTCCTCGAGCCGGCGCATCGCGTCGTCCGCGTTCTCGGCCGTCTTGACCGAAAAGCCGTTCTTCTGGAGCAGGTCGGTGAGGAACAACAGTTCCGTCTTCGAGTCGTCGACCACGAGCACTTTGCGAATCGCCATTACGAGGTTTCCTGAACGAGGCCGAACTGCTGCACGGCATGGAGCAGCTGGTCCTTGGTGAATGGTTTGGTGAGGTAGTCCTGCGAGCCGACCATGCGGCCGCGCGCCTTGTCGAAGACGCCGTCCTTGGAGGACAGCATGACGACCGGGACGTTGGAGAAGGTCGCGTTGCGCTTGATGATGGCGCAGGTCTGATAGCCGTCGAGGCGCGGCATCAGGATGTCGCAGAAAATCAGGTGGGGCTTGTGGTCGTTGACCTTCGACAGGGCGTCGAAGCCGTCCTCGGCGAGCAGCACTTCATGGCCGCCCTGCTTCAGGAAGATCTCGGCGCTTCGCCGAATGGTGTTGCTGTCGTCGATGACGAGCACCTTGTAGCCGGATCCATTCGCGCTCATTCGCACCGCTCCTGTATGACACCTTGCAGACCGCTGCGCCCCCTCTCAGGATCGCAGGAAGCGCGGCCCTATGCCATGCTTCAGATCTCAACCATCTCGAAATCTTCCTTGCGTGCCCCGCATTCCGGGCAGGTCCAGTTCATCGGAACATCCGCCCATGCCGTGCCGGCCGCAATACCATCCTCTGGCACGCCGACCGCCTCGTCATAGATCCACCCACAAATCAGGCACATCCAGGTTTTCGTATTCATCGCAGCTTAAGGTCCCTGTTCATCAAATGCAACGATCGTATCCAAACGTATCAACAATTCGCGTGACAAGCGTCTCAGTTATGCCACCATCTGTTGAGCCCTGATTTGAGTATGAAAACTTATCTACTACCACCAGAGCACGACCGCAAAGTGAGCGATCTTACCGACCCCTCGGACGACACCGACGCAGACGACGCCGATTTGAATCCACCCTGCGTGCTGGTGTTCAATGCCAGCGACCCGAGCGGGGCCGGCGGCCTGGGCGGCGACGCCCTGGCCATGGCCTCGGTCGGCGCCCACATGCTGGCGGTGGTGACGGGCGCCTACGCGCGCGACACGGCCGAGATCTTCGACCACTTCGCCTTCGAGGAAGAGGCGGTGGCCGAGCAGGCGCGCTCGATCCTCGAGGATGTCGAGGTGCAGTTGATCAAGGTCGGCTTCGTCGGATCGCCCGAAAACCTCAGCACCGTGGCCGAGACCGCGACCGACTACCCCGAAGTGCCGGTGGTCGCCTACATGCCGAACCTCTCGTGGTGGGAAGACGCCCAGATCGAGGCCTACCTCGATGCCTTTCGCGACCTGGTGCTGCCGCAGACCACGGTGCTGGTCGGCAACCACAGCACGCTGTGGCGCTGGCTGCTGCCCGACTGGAGCGGCGAGCGGCCGCCGACGGCGCGCGACATCGCGATGGCGGCCGGGGAATTTGGCGTGCCCTACACACTGGTCACGGGGCTGATGCTGCCGGACCAGTTCATCGACAACGTGCTGGCCTCGCCTCAGGCGGTGCTCGCGAGCGAGAAGTACGAGCGGCTGGACGCCGTGTTCGCCGGCGCCGGCGACACCTTGTCGGCCGCGCTGGCGGCGCTGCTCGCCAGCGGCACCGACCTGGTCGCGGCCACCGCCGAGGCGCTCAGCTACATGGACCGCTGCCTCGACGCCGGCTTCCGCCCCGGCATGGGCCACGTGCTGCCCGACCGCCTGTTCTGGGCCCAGCCCGAGGAGGACGAGGACAATGACGACCTCGCGTCCCCCACGGACTTCGCCCTCCCCCCGCACGACACCCGGCATTAGCTCGCCCCCAGGTCGGGCTCACTGCGTGTAGCCCTCCCACCCCTGCCGGGGGCAACACCAGCGGCCCGGCAAAGCCGGTTCCGCGGTGTTTCACCAACGGGCCTGGCTTCGCCGGCCGCGGCAAGCGACATGAAAGATACTCTGCCAATGCCAAACATGGACCAGAACGAGATCCTCTTCGAGCGCGCCCGCGCCGTCATTCCCGGAGGCGTCAATTCGCCGGTGCGGGCCTTCAAGGCCGTGGGCGGCACGCCGCGCTTCGTGAAGCGCGCGCAGGGCGCCTACTTCTGGGACGCCGATGACAAGCGCTACATCGACTACATCGGCTCGTGGGGCCCGATGATCCTCGGCCATGGACATCCGGCCGTGGTCGAGGCAGTGCAGCGCGCCGTCACCGAAGGTTTCTCGTTCGGCGCCCCGACCGAGCGCGAGATCGAGCTGGCCGAAGCCATCCTGGCGCTGGTGCCGTCGATGGAGATGGTGCGCCTCGTGAGCTCGGGCACCGAGGCCGCGATGAGCGCGCTGCGCCTGGCCCGTGGCGCCACCGGCCGCAAATACATCATCAAGTTCGAAGGCTGCTACCACGGCCATGCCGACGCCCTGCTGGTCAAGGCCGGCTCCGGCCTCGCGACCTTCGGCAACCCGACCTCGGCCGGCGTGCCGCCCGAGGTGGTGCAGCACACGCTGGTGCTCGAGTACAACAACCTGGCCCAGCTCGAGGAAGCCTTCGCGCTGCACGGCCACGAGATCGCCTGCCTGATGATCGAGGCGATCGCCGGCAACATGAATTTCGTCCGCGCCAGCGCGGCCTTCGCCAAGCGCTGCCGCGAACTGTGCACGCAGTACGGTGCACTGTTGGTGTTCGACGAAGTGATGACCGGCTTCCGCGTCGGCCTGCGCGGCGCCCAGGGCGTGCTCGGCGTCACGCCCGACCTCACGGTGCTGGGCAAGGTGATCGGCGGCGGCATGCCGCTGGCGGCCTTCGGCGGACCGCGCGCGATCATGGAACAGCTGGCGCCGATGGGGCCGGTCTACCAGGCCGGCACCCTGTCGGGCAACCCGGTGGCGACCGCCTGCGGACTCGCCACCCTCAAGGAGATCGCCAAGCCGGGCTTCTACGAAGCGCTGTCGACCAAGACACGGTCGCTGGTCGACGGCCTGAAGGCCGCCGCGGCCGCCGAGGGCGTGCCCTTCAGCGCCGACAGCGAAGGCGGCATGTTCGGCTTCTTCCTGCTCGACGCGCTGCCGCAGAACTACACGGCGGTGATGAAGAGCGACGGCACGAAATTCAACACGCTGTTCCACGGCCTGCTGGAGCGCGGCGTCTACATCGCGCCGGCGCTCTACGAGGCCGGCTTCGTGAGCGCCGCGCACAGCGACGACGACATCGCCGCCAGCGTCGAGGCGGCGCGCCAGATCTTCAAGACGCTGTAGGCGCAGTGAAGCTGCCATCGCTCCTGGCAGGCGCGTGCCTGCTGCTGCCCGGCCTTGCGCTGGCCCAGGCCGACATCAGCCAGGTCTGGATCAACCCGGGCTTCTATTCGCTGCATTTCGATCGCAACAAGGGGCTGGAAGACGCCAACCCGGGGATCGGCATCGAGTGGCCGATCGACAAGACCTTCTCGGCCACCGCTGGCCGGTTCCGCAACAGCGACCGCGACTACTCGAACTACATCGGCTTGTACGTGATGCCCTTCGAGTTCCACGGCGTGAAGCTGGGCGCCGTGGTGGGCGGCTTCGACGGCTACCAGATGACCAACAACGGCGGCTGGTTCCCGGCGCTCATCCCGACCGCGGCGATCGAGGGCAAGCACTGGGGATTGAACATCGCGATCATCCCCAGCATCAAGGACAAGCTCTACGGCGCCATCAGCTTCCAGCTGAAGTACCGCTTCTCCGACGGCAGCGATTAATGCCGGAAGTGGCGCACGCCCGATAGCACCATGACCACGCCGCGCTCATCGGCGGCGGCTATCACTTCCTGGTCGCGCATCGAGCCGCCGGGCTGGATCACCGAGGTCGCACCGGCGTCCACCACCACGTCGAGCCCGTCGCGGAACGGGAAGAAGGCATCGCTCGCGACCGCGGTGCCGGCCAGCGACAGGTTCGCGTGCTGGGCCTTGATGCTGGCGATGCGCGCCGAATCGAGACGGCTCATCTGGCCGGCGCCGACGCCCATGGTCATGCCGTCGGCACAGAACACGATCGCGTTGCTCTTGACGAACTTGGCGACTTTCCAGGCGAACAGCAGGTCCTGCAGCTGCTGCGGGGTCGGCTGCTTCTTGCTCACGACCTTGAGCTCGCCGATCGACAGCTCGCGATTGTCGGCGGTCTGCATCAGCAGGCCAGAACCGATGCGCTTGACGTCGACCGCGTTGCGGCCGTTGTCCCAGTCGCTCTTGCCGCCCGGCGGCAGCGCGATCTCGAGGATGCGCACGTTGACCTTGCTCTTGAAGACTTCCAGCGCCTCGGCCGAGTAGCCCGGCGCCATCAGCACTTCGACGAACTGCTTGCTGACCGCTTCGGCCGCGGCCCGGTCCAGCGGCCGGTTGAAGGCGATGATGCCGCCGAAGGCCGAGGTCGGATCGGTCTTGAAGGCCTTGCTGTAGGACTCGAGGGCATCCTTGCCGGTGGCGACGCCGCAGGGGTTGGCGTGCTTGACGATCACGCAGGCCGGCGTGTCGAAGCTCTTCACGCATTCCCATGCCGCGTCGGCATCGGCGATGTTGTTGTAGCTGAGTTCCTTGCCCTGCAGCTGCTTCGCCGTCACCAGCGAACCGGGCGCCGGGTACAGGTCGCGATAGAAAGCGGCCTGCTGGTGCGGGTTCTCGCCATAGCGCAGGTCCTGCAGCTTGACGAAGCGGCCGTTGCTCTGGGCCGGGAACAGCGCGTGGGCGCCGTCTTCCTGGATGCGGGAGAGGTAGTCGCTGATCGCGCCGTCGTACTGGCTGATGCGGTTGAAGGCAGCCACCGAGAAGGCGAACTTGGTCTTGTCGCTGAGCTTGCCGTCGGCCTTGAGTTCGGCCAGCGCCAGCGGGTACTGGGAGGCATCGGTCAGCACGCCGACGTCCTTCCAGTTCTTGGCCGCGCTGCGCACCATCGCCGGACCGCCGATGTCGATGTTCTCGATCGCGTCCTCGAGCGTGCAGCCGGGCTTGGCGACCGTGGCCTCGAAGGGGTAGAGGTTGACCACCAGCAGGTCGATGGTGGCGATGCCGTGTTCCTTCAAGGCAGCCATGTGCGCCGGCACATCGCGCCGCGCCAGCAGGCCGCCGTGCACCTTCGGGTGCAGCGTCTTGACCCGGCCGTCGAGCATCTCGGGAAAGCCGGTGTGGTCGGCCACTTCGGTGACCGGCAGGCCGGCGTCGGCCAGCAGCTTGGCGGTGCCGCCGGTGGACAGCAGATGGATGCCCAGCGCATGCAGCGCCTGGGCGAATTCGAGGATGCCGGTCTTGTCGGATACGGAGATCAGTGCGTTCATCGGGAATTACTTCAAGAGTTTGTGTTCGACCAGCTTCTTGCGCAGCGTGTTTCGGTTGAGGCCGAGCCATTGCGCGGCCTTGGATTGGTTGCCCTCGGCGCGCGTCATCACGACGTCGAGCAAAGGCTTCTCGACCACCCGCACCAGCATCTCGTACATGCCGTCGGGTTCGGTGCCGCGGAGATCGCGGAAATAGCTGTCCAGGCTGCTGCGTACGCAGTCTTCGATGTGTTTCTTGCTCATGGCCTTCTCTTCTTCTCCTCTTGTTCTGCTTTTCTTACGCCAATGCGTCGGCTGCCTGTTCGTCCAGCTGATCGAGTTCGCCCTCGGCTGCGGCAGGAATGCGGTCCATCTGCCCCGCGAGCGTGTCGAAGAACCCGGCCACGGCGCGCCATTGCGCATCGCAATCCTCGATCGCGTTCATCGCAGTGCGGAACGCCTCGCCGCCGGGAAGCGCGCGCACATACCAGCCGATGTGCTTGCGCGCCGTTCGCACGCCGCTGTAGTCGCCGTAGAGGGCGTAGTGCTCCTTCAGGTGGTCCAGCATCAGTCGACGCACTTCGGCCACCAGCGGCGGGGCCCGATGCGTACCTGTATCGAGGAAGTGGGCGATCTCGCGGAAGATCCACGGCCGGCCCTGCGCAGCACGGCCGATCATGATGGCGTCCGCGCCGGTCAGCGCCAGAACGTCGCGCGCTTTCTCTGGTGAAGTGATGTCGCCGTTGGCGACAACCGGAATGCGCACCGCGGCCTTGACCGCCGCGATGGTGTCGTATTCGGCCCGACCCTTGTAGCCCTGCTCGCGCGTGCGGCCGTGCACGGTCAGCATCTGGACGCCGGCCTGCTCGAAGCGGCGCGCCAGTGTCACGGCGTTGCGACTGTCGTCGCTCCAGCCGGTGCGCATCTTGAGCGTGACCGGCACCCCGTGCGGCAGTGCGGCACGGACCACCGCCTCGGCGATCTCGAGCGCCAGCGGCTCGTCGCGCATCAAGGCCGAGCCGGCCCACTTGTTGCAGACCTTCTTGGCCGGGCATCCCATGTTGATGTCGATGATCTGCGCGCCGCGGTCGATGTTGTATTGCGCGGCCTCGAACATCATGTCGGCATCGGTGCCGGCGATCTGCACCGAGATGGGGCCGGGTTCGCCGTCGTGGTTGGCGCGGCGCGAGGTCTTCAGCGTGCCCCAGAGTTCCTTGCGCGAGGTGACCATCTCGCTGACCGCGTAGCCAGCGCCGAGCTCGCGGCACAGCATGCGGAACGGCCGGTCCGTGACGCCCGCCATGGGGGCGACGAACAGGCTGTTTTCCAGCGCGATATGGCCGATCTGCAGGGTCATGGAGGAGGTTGGCGCGCGCTGGGCTGCTGAAAAATGAGGCACGATTGTAGCGGCGCGGCGCTGCTTCGGCTGAAACGATTTGCACCCTCGCCGCGCAGGCGGGGCCCCCAAGATGAGGGTTCTCGCCTACGCCGGGGCCGGCCCGCGCCTTTCTATACTGCGCGCACACCTATGCAAGCATGGCTCGACTCCCTCCTGGCGCTCCTGGCGCTTCCTCAGTACGGGCTCAGTACGGTGTTCATCGCCGCCTTCGTGTCGGCGACCTTGCTGCCGGTGGGATCGGAGCCGGTGCTGTTCGGCCTGCTCAAGCTCAACCCGGACATGTTCTGGGAGGCCATCGCGGTCGCCACAATCGGCAACACCTTGGGCGGCGTCGTCGACTGGTGGATGGGCTACGGCGCCCACAAGGTGGCGGACAAGTATTCGCATTCGAAGCACCACCTGCGGGTGCTGGGCTGGCTGGAGCGGCTCGGCCCCAAGGCCTGCCTGCTGGCCTGGCTGCCGATCGTCGGCGATCCGCTGTGCGCGGTCGCCGGCTGGCTCAAGCTGTCGTTCTGGCCCTGCGTGTTCTATATGGCGGTCGGCAAGTTCGCACGCTACCTCACGATGACCGTGGCGCTGCTCTACATCTGGCCGAACAACTGAGGCGGCGTCAGCTCAACAGCCCGTAGGGGCCGCCGCGCTCCAGCGCCCGCTGGTAGGCCGGGCGCGCATGGATGCGTTCGAGCCAGGCCATCAGCTTCGGCCGCGAGGCGTCGAGGCCGCCGCGGGCCCGCGCGGCCTCGACCGGAAAGCTCATCTGGATGTCGGCGCCGGTGAAGGCGTCGCCGGCGAACCACTCGCTCTTGCCGAGTTCGCCCTCCATGAAGTCGAGGTGGGTCTTGAGGCTCGGCAGGATGAAGGCCGCGCGGGCCTTGTCGGCGATGCCCTTGGCGATCGGCCTGGCGAAGAAAGGCATCTTCGCCTTCTCGACCCTGTCGAACATCAGCTTGAGCAGCAGCGGCGGCATGGCCGAGCCTTCGGCGTAGTGCAGCCAGTAGCGGTAGCGCAGGGCCTCCGGCGTGCCGGCCACGGGCGACAGCCGGCCATCGCCATAGTGCTCGACCAGGGTCTCGATGATGGCGCCCGACTCGGCCAGCGTCATGCCCTCGTCGGTGGTGACCACCGGCGACTTTCCCAGCGGATGAACCTGCTTGAGTTCGGGCGGCGCGAGCATGGTCTTGGCGTCGCGCTGGTAGCGCACCACCTCGTACGGAAGCTCGAGTTCCTCGAGCAGCCAGAGCACGCGTTGCGAGCGCGAATTGTTGAGGTGGTGGACCGTGATCATGCAGGCGCTCAGGAGCTGAACAGGAAGTTCATCACGTCGCCATCCTTGACGACGTAGTCCTTGCCTTCGGCGCGCATCTTGCCCGCGTCCTTGGCGCCCTGTTCGCCCTTGAAGGCGATGAAGTCGTTGAAGGCGATGGTCTGGGCGCGGATGTAGCCCTTCTCGAAATCGGTGTGGATCACGCCGGCCGCCTGCGGGCCGGTGTCGCCGATGTGGATGGTCCAGGCGCGCACTTCCTTGACGCCGGCCGTGAAGTAGGTCTGCAGGCCCAGCAGCGTGTAGGCGGCACGGATCAGGCGGTTCAGGCCCGGCTCCTCCTGGCCGATCTCGGCCAGGAACATCTTGCGGTCCTCGTCGTCCATGTCGGCGAGTTCGGCTTCGATCTTGGCGCAGATGGCCACCACCGGCGCGTTCTGCGCCGCGGCGTACTCGCGCAGTCGGTCGAGGAAGGGGTTGTTCTCGAAGCCGTCCTCGGACACGTTGCCGACGAACATCGCGGGCTTGGCGGTGATCAGCGAGAACTGCTTGACCAGCGGCTTGTCTTCCTTGCTGAACTCGATCGAGCGCACCGGCTTGTTCTCGTTCAGCGCCGCCTGGCACTTCTCGAGCAGCGCCACCAGCTTGATGGCTTCCTTGTCGCCCGAGCGGGCGGTCTTGGTGTGGCGGTGCAGCGCCTTCTCGACCGTCGACAGGTCGGCCAGGCAGAGCTCGGTCTGGATCACCTCGATGTCGGAGATCGGGTCGACCTTGCCGGCCACGTGGATCACGTTGTCGTCCTCGAAGCAGCGCACCACGTTGACGATGGCGTCGGTCTCGCGGATGTGGGCCAGGAACTGGTTGCCCAGGCCTTCGCCCTGGCTGGCACCGGCGACCAGGCCCGCGATGTCGACGAACTCGACGATCGCCGGCACCACGCGCTCGGGCTGGACGATGTCGGCCAGTTGCGCCAGCCGCGGATCGGGCACTTCGACCACGCCCACATTGGGCTCGATGGTGCAGAAGGGGTAGTTCTCGGCCGCGATGCCTGCCTTGGTCAAGGCATTGAAGAGGGTGGACTTGCCGACGTTGGGCAGGCCGACGATGCCGCACTGGAGGCTCATGGCGGGTGCTTTCAGAATTCTGGGGGTAACCGGGTATTTTAGGCGCCCGGCATCAGGCCGGCGCCGGGCGCTATTCGAAGCGCAGGTTGCCGCCGACCGGCTGGCCGACACGCAGCGCATGCTCGAGCCCCTGCAGCACGATCGCATTCATGCCGAAAGTGATCGCGCCATCGACCCGCGGGTCCGAGCGGTAGGTGCGCAGCGTGTCGCCCACTTCGGGGCTGCTGACGGCGGTCCGGGGATCGATGTCGGGGATCGGGCAGCGCGCGCAGGGCTTGACCGGCCGCATCAGCACCTCGCCCTCGGCGGTCGCGATGTGCAGGATCTCGACGCGGTCCTCGTCGTGCGCTTCGACGCCCGCCAGCACGATGTTGGGCCGGAACCGCTCGATGCCGACCGCCGGATGGCCGGCGGCCGCCAGCTTCGCGTTCAACTCCGCCAGTGAGCCCTCGCTTGCGACGAGCAACGGGAAGCCGTCCGCGAACTGGTTCAGGGCCTCGACGCCCTCGGTCCATTTCAGGCTCGACAGGCGCCGCTGCTCGGGGTCGAAGCGCACCATGCGCAGCTTCTGCGGCCGCCCGGGCTCCGACAGGAAGTCAGTGAACCACTGGGCCGCGATGTCGCCCATGTCGTAGGCCGCCACCTCGTCCTTCCAGACCTTGACCCGGACCGGCTGCTCGACCCGGTCGAAGGCAATGTGCAGCGCCAACATGCCGGGGGCGCGCAGCACCATCTCGGAGTGCTTGAGCTGCGGGCGGACCAGCGCCATGCGGGGCAGTTCGCGCTGGCTGACGAATTCGCCCTGTGCGTCCACCACCATCCAGGCGCGGTCGAATTCCAGTCCGGTCTCGATCAGCAGGGCTTCGTCCAGCTCGACCCCGGCGCAAGACTTGACCGGGTAGACGAACAGGCGGGCGATGGTGGCTTGGAGATCGAAATCGGCAGCATTCACGGGTTGGGTCCCTTCTCGGAAGGACTAGATTGTGCGGGAGTCAGGCCGGCGCCGGGCCGCCCCAAGGCGGCCTGCGGCCCCCTCGGGGGGGCAGCGAACCACACGCAGTGGGGAGCGTGGGGGCCACATCTACAATCTCCGAATGGCTCTTCCCCCCGAAGTTTGCATTCGCGGCGCCGGCATCGTCGGCCGGACGCTGGCGCTGCTGCTGGCCCGCGAACGCGTCCGCGTGGCGCTGGTCGTGCCCGCCGTGCCGCCGACCGGCCAGGATGTGCGCGCCTATGCGCTCAACAGCGCCTCGAAGACCCTGCTCGAATCGCTGCGCGCCTGGCCCGCCGCGGCCCATGCCACCCCGGTGCGCGAAATGCAGGTGCATGGCGACGAAGGCGGACGGGTCCAGTTCTCCGCCGCCCGCCAGAAGGTCGATGCGCTGGCCTGGATCGTCGACGTGCCCGCGCTCGAGCAGCAACTGAGCGACGCGGTGCGCTTCCAGCCCCGCGTCGAGGTCGTCGCCGCGCCGGTGGCCGCCCCCCTGACCGTGGTCTGCGAAGGCCGCATCAGCGCCACCCGCGAAGCGCTCGGCGTGGGCTACGAGGTCACGCGCTATCCCCAGCATGCGATCGCCGCCCGGCTCGAAGCCGAGCAGGCGCACGACGGCATCGCGCGCCAGTGGTTCAACGACAAGGGCGAGGTGCTGGCGCTGTTGCCGCTCGGCGACACCGACCGTTCGCTGGCGCTGGTCTGGTCGGTCGACCAGTTCCACGCCCCGACCTTGCTGGCGCAGCCGGCCGATGCCTTCACCGCCGCCCTGCGCGAAGCCAGCCACGACGCGCTCGGCGCGCTCCGGCTCACCAGCGAGCGCAGCGCCTGGCCGCTGCAGCGGGCCATCGCCGATCGCTGGACCGGCGCCTTCGGCGACGGCGGCGCCTGGGCACTGGCCGGCGACGCCGCCCACACGGTGCATCCGCTGGCCGGCCAGGGCCTGAACCTGGGCCTGGGCGATGCCGCCGCGCTGGCCGAGGTGATCCGCACTCGCGACTACTGGCGCAGCGTGGGCGATGCCCGGCTGCTGCGCCGCTACGAGCGCGCACGCCGCACCGACGTGCTGTCGATGAGCCTCGCCACCGACGGCCTGCAGCAACTCTTCGCCCACAGCGCCGACCCCCTGCCGGCGCTGCGCAACTGGGGCATGCGCGGTTTCGACCGCACACGGCTCGTCAAGAACTGGATCGCCCGCCAGGCCATGGGCCTGCAGTGATCCCCGGAACATCACCATGAAGCACCCTGTCCGCCCCCTGTTCGCCGCCCTGGCGGCCCTGATGTTCGGCATGGCGCTGAGCGCCACCGCCGGCGAGGCCGAGATCCGCAAGAACCTCGCCGCGCGGATCCCGCAGTTCGCCAAGATCGACGAGGTCACGAAGGCGCCGATCCCCGGCCTCTACGAGGTGCGGGTCAACGGCTTCGAGATCTTCTACACCGACGAACAGGGCAACTACCTGCTGCAGGGCAACCTGATCGACGTCAAGGAACGCAAGAACCTCACAGAGGAACGCGTCGAGAAGCTCAGCCAGGTGGCCTTCGACAAGCTGCCCGGCAAGGACGCCATCAAGATCGTGCGCGGCAACGGCAAGCGCCGGCTGGCGGTGTTCGCCGACCCGAACTGCGGCTACTGCAAGCAGTTCGAGCGCGACCTGACCAAGGTCGACAACGTCACGATCCAGCTCTTCCTCTACCCGGTGCTCGGACCCGACTCGGTGGTCAAGTCGCGCAACATCTGGTGCGCCAAGGACAAGGCCAAGTCGTGGGACGACTGGATGCAGCGCGGCGTCGCGCCGGCGGCCGCCGAATGCGACACCACGGCCCTCACGCGCAACCGCGAGTTCGGCCAGAAATACAACATCACCGGCACGCCGACCCTGATCTTCAGCGACGGCACGCGCGCACCTGGCGCGATCCCCGCCGCGCAGGTCGAGAAGCAACTCGCCGCGCTCAATTGATGGCCACGCCGGCCGTCCACTGCCGCGTCGAGTGCGCGGATCGCAAGGCGCATCTGTTCGCCGTCACGCTCACCGTCGCCGAGCCGGCCGCACTGCAGCGCCTGGCGCTCGCGGCCTGGATTCCCGGCAGCTACCTGGTGCGCGAGTTCTCGAAGAACCTGCAGCAGCTGCGCGCCCAGCAGGGGCGCCGCAAGCTGGTCGTGCGCCAACTCGACAAGGCCGGCTGGGAAGTCGACTGCGCGCCGGGCAGGCCGCTGGTGCTGCGCTACGAGGTCTGCGCCTACGACAACTCGGTGCGCACCGCCTGGCTGGACGCCGACCGCGCCTTCTTCAACGCCACCAGCGTGTGCCTGCAGGTCGAAGGCCAGGTCGACGCGCCGCATGCGCTCGAGGTGGTGGCGCCGCCCGCCGCCGCCGACGGCGCGCGCTGGTCCTGCGCCACCGCCTTGCAGCCGACCCGCATCGACCGCCAGGGCTTCGGCAGCTACCTGGCCGCGAACTTCGACGAACTGGCCGACAGCCCGGTCGAGATGGGCCCGTTCTGGAGCGCCGAATTCGAGGCCTGCGGCGTGCCGCACCGCTTCGTGGTCGCCGGCGCGCCGGCCTCCTTCGATGGCGAGCGGCTGATTGCCGACACCCAGGCGATCTGCGAGACGCAGATGCGCTTCTGGCATGGCGACAAGGTCGGCAAGCGCGGCGGCCCGAAGCCGCCGCACGACCGCTACGTGTTCATGCTCAACGCCGTCGACGACGGCTACGGCGGTCTGGAGCACCGCCATTCGACGGTGCTGATCTGCACCCGGCGCGACCTGCCGCAGCTCGGCGCCCGCAAGCAGCCCGAGGGCTATACCACCTTGCTCGGCCTGGTCAGCCACGAGTACTTCCACACCTGGAACGTGAAGCGCCTGCGGCCGGTGGAGTTCGCGCGCTACGACTACGGCCGCGAGAACTACACCGAGCTGCTGTGGCTGTTCGAGGGTTTCACCAGCTACTACGACGACCTGCTGCTGCGCCGCGCCGGGCGCATCGACGACGCCACCTATCTGCGCCTCGTCAACAAGACGGTCAACCAGGTCCTGCAGACGCCGGGCCGGCTGGTGCAGTCGGTGGCCCAGGCCAGCTTCGACGCCTGGATCAAGTACTACCGCCAGGACGAGCAGACGCCCAACACCACGGTGAGCTACTACACCAAGGGCGCCCTGGTCGCCATGTGCTTCGACCTCACGCTGCGCGCCGAAGGCAAGGGCACGCTCGACGACGTGATGCGGCTGCTGTGGAAGCAGACCGACGGCGGTCCGATTGCCGAGTCCGACGTCGCCGCCGCGCTGGAAACGGTCGGCGGCCGGTCGTACGCGGCCGAACTCGCGCGCTGGGTCCACACCACCGACGAGCTGCCCCTGGCCGACCTGCTGCGCGCCCATGGCGT
Source organism: Variovorax sp. 10N432 (assembly GCF_056394465.1). Classification (NCBI taxonomy): domain Bacteria; kingdom Pseudomonadati; phylum Pseudomonadota; class Betaproteobacteria; order Burkholderiales; family Comamonadaceae; genus Variovorax; species Variovorax sp. 10N432. The sequence continues at coordinate 109,924 of NZ_JBFTHX010000014.1, read as the reverse complement.
GGCCGCGCTCGACGACCCGGCGCAGCGGGCGCAGGAGCTCGGCCTGCGGGTCACCGAGACCGGCGGCAGCATCCAGGTCAAGGTGGTGCTGCGCGGCGGCGCCGCCGAACAGGCCGGCTTCTCGGCCAACGACGAATGGATCGGCATCGAGCTGCCGGCGGCCAAGGGCCGGCCGGCCCAGGGCTGGCGCCTGACGCGGCTCGACGACCTCGCGCTCTACCTCGGGCCGCTGCGCAAGGCGACGGCCCTGGTCGCCCGCGATCGCCGCCTGCTGCGCCTGCCGCTCGCGCTGCCCGCCGGCGTCACGACCTGGCGCCTGTTCGCGCAGGACCCGGCCCGGATGGCCGCCTGGCTGCATCCGCAGTAGCCACCGGCCCCCCAGATTGTTCGTTTCAAGGAGACACCCATGAGCTACGAGAACATCGAGGTGCGCATCGAAGCCGAGAAGGTCGGCATCGTCACGCTGAACCGCCCGAAGGCGCTGAACGCGCTCAACGATGCGCTGATGACCGAGCTGGGCCAGGCGCTGAAGGCCTTCGACGCCGACCCGGCGATCGGCTGCATCATCCTGACCGGCAGCGAGCGCGCCTTCGCGGCCGGTGCCGACATCGCGGCGATGGCCAAGTACAGCTTCCAGGATGTCTACAAGGGCGAGTACATCACGCGCAACTGGGAGACCATCCGCCAGATCCGCAAGCCGGTGATCGCCGCGGTGAGCGGCTTCGCGCTCGGCGGCGGCTGCGAGTTGGCGATGATGTGCGACTTCATCATCGCGGCCGACAACGCGAAGTTCGGCCAGCCCGAGATCAAGATCGGCGTCATTCCCGGGGCCGGCGGCACCCAGCGGCTGCCGCGCGCGGTCGGCAAGTCCAAGGCCATGGACATGGCGCTGACGGCCCGCATGATGGACGCCACCGAGGCCGAGCGTGCCGGACTGGTGAGCCGCATCGTGCCGTACGAGAAGCTGGCCGAGGAGGCCCTCGGCGCGGCCCTGACGATCGCGAGCTTCTCGCAGATCGCGGTGATGGCGGCCAAGGAATCGGTCAACCGGGCCTTCGAGGGCGGGCTGTCCGACGGCGTGATGTTCGAACGCCGGCTGTTCCACGCGCTGTTCGCGACCGCCGACCAGAAGGAAGGCATGGACGCCTTCCTGACCAAGCGCACGCCCGACTTCAAGAACGAATAGCCGTCAGGGATTGCGCGGCGGCTCCGGTGCGGCGGCCGCTTCGGGTGCCGTCACGGCCTCCTGCAGCGCCTGGCGCAGCGCCGCCAGCGCTTGCGGCGATGGCGCCCCCGTGGCCGGCGGCGCCCGGCCTTCGCGCCAGCGCACCTGGCCGCCGGAAATCTCGAACACGGCGAGCGAGTCCGGACCGCGTTCCAGCGTGACCCGCCACTCGGGCGTGCCGGCCAAGGGACGGGGCCCGACGGCCGACAGCGCGGCCGATCCCAACAGCGCATTGAGTTCGCGCGCCTCGGGCCGCGAGAGGCTGCGGCTCTCGCCGCCGCGCCGGCTGATCGTGATGCGGCTCCAGGTCGCCAGCGCGTCGAAGGTCGGGGGGGCGGTCTCGTCGGTGCGGACGGTGGGCGGCGGCTTGCGGGCCGGATCGGGCGGCAGCGCGGCGGCCACGCCCGGTGCGACCTGCGCCGGCGCACGTTCGTCGATCGAAGGAAGGGTTGCGGGGCCGCGCGGGGGTGGCGGCATGGCGACCGGGGGCGCGACCCGGACCGGCGGCGGCGTTCGCAGCGGCGCAGTTGCTGGCGGTGGCGGTGGTGGTGGCGCTGGCGCTGGCGGTGGCGGCATGGGGATCGGCTCCAGCGACGGCAACAGCGAGGCGACCGGCCCGTCTGCAGCTGCAGACGCCGGCGCAGGCGGCTTCGGTGGCGCTGGCCGAAGCGCATCTTTCGCGATCTCGGCATCGAGCTTTGGACCGGTCGGCTGGCGCTGCCAGAGCACGCCCGCGACGAGCGCCGCGAGGGCGATGGCGAAGACCGCGCCCCATCGTTTGCCGCGTCGACCGCGACCTTCCGATTGCCACCACGGGCGGGCGGCACGCTCCAGTTCGGCGGCGTCGGTGGCCGGGTCGGTCGCGCCGACGGCATCGTGGGCGTCGCGCAGGATCGCCTTGCGCAGCCGCCAGTCGGGCGCCGCACTCTGGTCGGGCGCGTGAAGCAGCGCCTTGCGCAGGCGGTCGTCGCGCAGGTCGTCGGGCGCGTCTTTGGCGGCACTCATGCGTGGGGCACCAATACAGAGAGATAGCGCTCCATGCAGCCGCGCAATTTCTTCAAGGCCCGGCCCTGGTGGCCGCGAACGGTCTCGGCGCCGATGTCGAGGGTGGCCGCCATCGCCTCCAGCGTGAAGCCCTCCTCCTGGTGCAGCAGGAAGGCGGCGCGCTGGTCGTCCGGCAGTTCGTCGAGGCAGGCAAGCAGGCGCCGCCCGGCCGCCTGCCAGAAGGCCAGTTCCTCCGGCGACGGCTGCGCGCCATCGTTGGCGGCGGCGGCGCTGCCGTCGCGCAGCAGGCCGCGGCTGAAGAGCTGCGCCGCCTCCAGGCCATCGCCGTCCTCGTCATGGGCGTAGAACGCCACCTCGCGGCCGCTGACCCGCAGCCGCTCGTTCGCCATGCGGTACGCGATCGTGAAGGCCCAGACACGCCAGTTCGACTGCTTGGGCGAAAAACTGTCCCGCGCCGACACGATGCGCGACCAGGTCTCCTCGAACACCTCCCCCACCTCGGCCGCCAGCCGCAGGCCCAGCAGGCGGCGCACGAAGCGGAACAACGCGCTCTCATGGCGCTCGTAGAGCGCGTCGAAGGCGTGGGCGTTGCCGCCGGCGTAGGCCAGCATCAACTGGTCGTCGCTGAGGGCGTCGAAGGGGTCGGGAATCGCGGCGGCGGGCGAAGGCATCGGCGGATTTTGACCTGATGCGCCGCGGCCGGCGAAATCGCCCGCCGCTCATGAAAGTTTGGAGGGCTGGATCGACACGCCGCAGAAAAGGCTATAATCCTGGGCTCGGCTCTTTAGCTCAGTCGGTTAGAGCGATGGAATCATAATCCACAGGTCCGCGGTTCGAGTCCGTGAAGAGCCACCATACAAATCAAGGGGTTACGTGCAAACGTAACCCCTTTTTCTTTCGTCCGCCTTTTGCTGGCAGGCGCTCTGCAGGCGACTTCGTTGGCTGCGGTCGCGCGTGCTGTGCTCGATTCCGAGCCCACCACGCGACGGTCTGTCGGAAATGCGAATCGACGAGGGACCCGGCTACCGGGTGTATTTCATGCGCCGCGGTGCGGTCCTGATTGTTCTGCTGTGTGGCGGCGACAAGGCCACACAGTCTGCCGACATCGACAAGGCCAAGGCGCTGGCCGCCGACTGGAAGGAGTAAGCCATGACCGAACGATTTTCCCGTTACGACACTGCCGACCACCTCAAGACAGAGGAAGAGATCGAGACCTATCTGCAGGCATGCGCCGATGAGAACGACCCCGCCCTGATGGTCGCCGCGCTCGGCGACGTGGCGCGGGCTCGCAACATGATGCAGCTCGCCAAAGACGTAGGCCTGTCGCGTGCGGGGCTGTACAAGGCGCTGTCTGGGGAGAGCAACCCCAGCCATGCCACGGTGCTGAAGGTCGCCAATGCGCTGGGCTACAAGTTCTCGGTGACGCACATTTAGCCTGGCGATGGACGTGCCACCACTCCCAGGAAAGCCTGCTATCCCACCGATAGCAGGCTTTCTTCATTCAGCGCCTCGGCCCGCGCCAGGATGCCCTCCAGGATCCCCGGCAGTTCGAACATCGCCCGGTTGCGCACCTTGCGCGTCGCCGCCTGGTAGCGGCCCAGCTGCCCGGTCAGCGCGTCGACCGCCTGGTCGACCTTGGCGAAGCTGCTGCAGACCAGCCCGACCCCCTGCTCGCGCACCCACTGGGCGTTGTAGCGTTCCTGCGGCAGCGTCCAGCGGTTGCGCACCACGATCACCGGCAATTGCATCTGCACCGCCTCGCTCAGGCAGCCCGGGCCCGGCTTGCCGATGAAGAAATCGGCCAGCCGCATGTAGTGCGCGATGTCGGGCGTGAATTCCAGCACCAGGCGAGGCGCCCGCGCCGGCAGCGCGCGCAGGGCCCGCGCCAGCGCCGCGTTGTGGCCGCAGGCGAGGATGAGCGGGGTCTCGGGCAGGCGTTTCGCGATCCCGAGCATCGCCTTCGAGCCCTGGCCGCCGAACAGCACCATGCCGGTCGGCCGGTCGGCGTCGAGGCCGAGTCGCCCCCGCTCGACCGCGCGGTCGACCCGTGGCGGCTCGTGGAACGCCGCCCGCATCAGCATGCCCGAGCTGGCATGGATCCGCGCGTCCGCATAGCCCGCCGCGCGGGCCTGCTGCACCGCCTTGGCCGAGCCGCACACCAGGTGCTGGTCCAGCCCCTGCTCGATCCAGAAATGCGGCGGATGGTCGGCCAGGTCGGTCAGCACGGTCACGTAGGGAACGCCCGGCAAGGTCGAGCCCAGCGACTCGCACAGCGCGCGATTGAAGTTCGGGATCAGCGACACGACCATGTCGGGCTCGGTCGCCAGCCAGTGCTGCTGCAGCTGCCGCAGCAGCGGCGCGTGGCCCCAGCGGATCATCCCCTGGAGCAGCTTGAGTTCCTGCGCCAGGCCGAGCGTCCAGCCGCGCGCCAGCCGCTTGTTGTAGACGTCCTCGGGGTCCATGCCGGTCAGCTTGCGGAAGCTGTCCTTCGGGTCCAGCACCTCGCGCAGGTTGACCCGCCGCACGGTCCATGGCAGAGCGGCACGCGCGATCGCGGCTTCCAGTGCCAGCGCCGAAGCGCGATGGCCGCCGCCGGCATTGAAGTAGACGAGGTCGACGGTTCGCGCGCCGGACATCGCCGTCATGCGGGAACCGCCGCCGCGCGCCGCGAAGCCGCCGCCCCGAGGCCCGACCGCGTCGGCAACTGGCCGGCCCAGTGCAGGATCTCGAGCGACCCGTCGGCATGCTCGGCCAGCGCCGTCAGGCTCTCGACCCAGTCGCCGTCATTGGCATAGAGGATGCCGTCGATGTCGCGCAGTTCCGCGTGGTGGATGTGGCCGCAGACCACGCCCTGCACGCCGCGCCGGCGGGCCTCTCGCGCCACCGCGCTCTCGAAGTCGCCGACGTAGATGACCGCGCGCTTGACCTTCAGCTTCAGGTACTTCGACAAGGACCAGTAGGGCAGCCCCATGCGCGCGCGCAGCGAGTTGAGGTGCCGGTTCAGCTTCAGCGTGAACTCGTAGAGCGAATCGCCGACATGGGCCAGCCATTTGGCGCACTGGATCACGCCGTCGAACAGGTCGCCATGCATGACCCACAGCTTGCGGCCGTCGGCGGTCTCGTGGATCCACTCCTCCGCCACGTCGATGCCGCCGAAGTTGTGCTGCAGGTACTTGCGCGCGAACTCGTCGTGGTTGCCCGGGATGAAGATCACGCGCGTGCCCTTGCGGGCCTTGCGCAGCAGCTTCTGGATCACGTCGTTGTGCGCCTGCGGCCAATACCAGTGGCGTCGCAGCTGCCAGCCGTCGATGATGTCGCCGACCAGGAACAGCGTCTCGCACTCCGTGTGCTTCAGGAAGTCGAGCAGCGCCCGCGCCTGGCAGCCCGGGGTGCCCAGGTGCAGGTCGGAGATCCAGAGGGTCCGGTAGGTCTGTGGCGGCCGCGTGACTTCTTCGTCGTCGGTGGTGCCACCGGCCGGGCCGGTCGTCTCGCGCCATGCGCGAAGGAAAGCGTCGTCGCGTTGCATGGACGGACACGATCGCAGCCGCCCGTGACGCGCCGGAGGCGCCGCGGTGACGCCCGCATGACAGGGGAAGCCTGGATATGTGACGGTGGCGCTGCACCCGAAAATCCCGCTCATGCGACCCGGCCAGATCATCGTCCTCGCGACACCGTTCTTCTTCCTGCTCATCGGCATCGAGTTCTTCGTCGGCCGGATGCGCGCGCGCCGCGGCATCGGCCAGGACACCTACCGCCTGCCCGACACGCTCAACAGCATCGGCCTCGGCATGCTGAGCCAGATCAGCGCCGCCCTCACCGGGCTGCTGCGCATCGGCATCTACACCGCCATCTGGTCGGCCTTCGCGCTGTTCCCCGACACCGACTTCTGGACCCGCTGGTACGGCTGGCTGCTGGCGCTGGTCTTCTACGACTTCTGCTACTACTGGCTGCACCGTTTCGGCCACGAGAGCGCCGTCCTGTGGGCGGCGCACGTGGTGCATCACCAGAGCCAGCACTACAACCTGTCGACCGCCTTGCGCCAGACCTCCAGCGGCGCGCTGTTCGGCTGGATCTTCTACCTGCCGATGGCGATCGCCGGCGTGCCGCCGCTGGTGTTCGGGGTGGTCGCGCTGGTCGACCTGCTCTACCAGTTCTGGGTCCACACCGAGCAGGTCGGCAAGCTCGGCTGGTTCGACCGCTGGTTCTGCTCGCCGTCGAACCACCGCGTGCACCACGCAGTCAACGACCGCTACGTCGACCGCAACTACGGCGGCGTGCTGATCGTCTGGGACCGCCTCTTCGGCAGCTTCCAGGAAGAAGGCGAGCGCTGCGTGTACGGCACCCGCAGCCCGCTGCGCAGCTGGGACCCGCTGTGGGCCAACGCCGAGGTCTATGCATCGCTGGCGCGCGACAGCTGGCGCACCCGGCACTGGAGCGACAAGCTGCGGCTGTGGTTCAAGCCGCCCGGGTGGCGGCCGGCCGACCTCGCCGCGAACGATCCGAAGCCGCCCTTCGACATCGCCGGCGTGCAGCGCTACGAGCCGCCGGCCTCGCGCGGCGTGCAGGCCCTCGCGGCGCTGCAGTTCATCGCGCTGCTGGGCGGCGCCACCGCCTTCCTGTGGTTCTCGGACACGCTCGCCTTCACCACCTCGCTGGTCTGGCTCGGCGCACTGACCGCCGGGCTCTGGGCCACGGGCGCCGTGCTGCAGGGCCGGCTGCCGGTGATCGGCGTGCTGTTCGTCGATGCCGCCGCGCTGGCGACCGCGAGCGGCGCGCTCGGCATCGCCGGCCTGCATGTCGTCGCCAAGCCGCTGGCGCTCGCGATCCTGATCGTCTTCGCCGGCCTGCGTGCGCGCAGCGACGCCATGCCGGGGCGCTTCGCCCTGCTGCTGCTCGCGGGGCTGGCGGCCTCGCTGGCCGGCGACGTCCTGCTGATGTGGCCGACGCTTTTCATTCCCGGCCTGGTCGCCTTCCTGCTGGCGCACCTGGCCTACATCGCACTGTTCGCCGAAGGCGTGGGGCTCTTTCCGCGCCGACAAGCGCTGGCCGCCACGCTGGCGGTGGGCGTCTCGATGTACGGCTTCCTGTGGTGGGGCGGGCTGCCGGCCGGCCTGCGGATCCCGGTCGGCCTGTACGTGGTGGTGATCGCCTGCATGGCAGCGCAGGCGCTCGGCCGCGCGGCCGTGCTCGGCGATGCCGGGGCGCGGCAGGTGGCGCTGGGCGCCTGCCTGTTCATGCTGAGCGATGCGCTGCTGGCCACCAACCGCTTCGTGCAGCCGCTGCCGGTGGCTTCGCTGTGGGTGCTGGCCAGCTACTACGCGGCGCAGTGGCTGATCGCGGCGAAGGTGCGCGCGCGCTGAATTGGCGCCCGCTCAGCTGCCGAACATGTCCCCGTCGCGCTGCGGCGGCGCCACACCCAGGTGCCGGTAGGCCGCCAGCGTCGCGATTCGCCCGCGCGGCGTGCGCTGCAGGTAGCCCTGCTGGATGAGGTACGGCTCGATCACGTCCTCGATCGTGCCCGACTCCTCGCCGATGCTGGCCGCGATGTTGTCGAGACCGACCGGTCCGCCATCGAAGCGATGGATCACGGCTTCGAGCAGCTTGCGGTCCATCAGGTCGAAGCCCTGCGGGTCGACGTCGAGCATCGCCAGCGCCTTGTGCGCGACGTCGATGGTGATGCGACCGTCGCTCTTCACCTGCGCATAGTCGCGCACCCGTCGCAGCAGGCGGTTGGCGATGCGCGGCGTGCCGCGCGAGCGCTTCGCGATCTCGAGGCCGCCTTCATCGTCCATCGGCACGCCGAGCAGCCCGGCACTGCGCCGCACGATGCGCGCGAGTTCTTCCGCCGTATAGAACTCCAGCCGCGCCACGATGCCGAAGCGGTCGCGCAGCGGATTGGTCAGCATGCCGGCGCGCGTGGTGGCGCCGACCAGCGTGAAGGGCTGCAGGTCGAGCTTGATGCTGCGCGCCGCCGGGCCCTCGCCGATCATGATGTCGATCTGGTAGTCCTCCAGCGCCGGGTAGAGGATTTCCTCGACCACCGGCGACAGCCGGTGGATCTCGTCGATGAAGAGCACGTCGTTGCGCTCGAGGTTGGTCAGCAGGGCGGCCAGGTCCTTGGGCTTCTCGAGCACCGGGCCCGAGGTCTGGCGCAGGTTGACCCCGAGCTCGGCCGCGATGATGTGCGACAGCGTGGTCTTGCCGAGCCCCGGCGGGCCGAACAGCAGCACGTGGTCGAGCGCCTCGGCCCGATGGCGCGCCGCACCGATGAAGATCTCCAGCTGCTCGCGCACCTTGGCCTGGCCGACGTACTCGTCGAGCAGCTTGGGCCGCAGCGCGCGCTCGATGGCTTCCTCGTTGGGCGAAGCGGGTGCGGCCGAGACCACGCGTTGCGGGGCCGGGGCGAAGTCGTCGGTCTGGATGGTCATGGAGCGGATCGGAAGAGGACGCAGTTTAGAGCTTGTTCGGGGCCCCGCTGCGGCAGAATGCGCCAGCGAAAGGAGGCCGATTCACCCATGAACGACAACGACCGCGCGCTCTGTGCCGCCACCGCGGGCCTGCTGCGCGCCAGCGGCGTGATCGCGGTCTGGGGCCTGGCGCTGGCCTTGATCGCCGGCCTGGTGCTGGCCCTGACCGGCCGCTCGCTGCCGGCAGCGTCCTGGGCCACCTTCGCGTTGATCGCGCTGGCCGGCCTGCCGGAGCGCTACCTGGCGCTGCGGCTGCGCGTCGACACCGCCCTGTTCGAGGGCCTGGCCCAGGGCACGATCGCCTCGCTCCCGGTGCTGGACCACACGCTCGAGCAACTGGGCCTGCGGCGCGGCAGCGAGGCCGCGCGGGCACTGGCCGACCGGGTCCTGGGCACGCGGCTGGCCATGCAGCGCCACGGCATCGTGGTGGTGCTGCAGACCGTGGTGTTCGCGCTCGCCCTGGCGCTGCAGGACAGCCGCTGAACCCGGCCGCTACTTCGCCAGCGCCCGCAGCGCCAGCTTGATGCCCTCGCCCACCGCCACGTCCTTCGGCAGTGCCTTGAGCGAGGCGGCCGCTTCCTTGTCGCTGTAGCCCAGCGCCACCAATGCCTGCAGGATGTCGGCCTGCGCGTCGGTCGCGGCATGGGCGGGCAGCGCGATGTCGGCGCCCAGCTTGCCCTTGAGCTCGAGCAGCAGCCGCTCGGCGGTCTTCTTGCCGATGCCGGGAATCTTCACCAGCCGGCCGGCCTCCTGCAGCGTGATCGCCTGCGACAGCTCACCCACGCTCATGCCGCTCAACACGCCCAGGGCGGTGCGCGGCCCGACGCCGGAGATCTTGATCAGCAGCCGGAAGGCGGCCCGTTCCTCGGCGGTGCCGAAGCCGTAGAGGATCTGGGCGTCTTCCCGCACCACGAAGTGCGTCAGTAGCGAAACCCGCTCGCCGGCACCCGGGAGGTTGTAGAAGGTGCTCATCGGCACATCGACCTCGTAGCCGACGCCGTTGCAGTCCACCACCACCTGCGGCGGATTGCGTTCGGCCAGGATGCCGGTGAGTTTGCCTATCATGGGTGCCCTTTTCGCTTTTGAAATGAAACTCGCGTGATTCTGCGACACACCTTCGCCCCGCCCAACAACACGCGCCTGGGCCACCTCTGCGGCCCGCTCGACGCGCACTTGCGGCGCATCGAGGAAGCACTCGACGTCAAGATCGCGCACCGCCACGAGCAGTTCAAGATCGACGGCTCCAAGGTCAACGCCCATCGCGCCATGGAAGTGCTGCAGGCGCTCTACGAGATCGCCCAGCGCGTGATCGACCCGGCGGTGGTGCAGCTCACGCTGGCCAGCGACAGTTCGATGGACGACGAGGACGCCCCGGTGCTCGCCACGCGGCGGCCCGACCTGCGCGCCCGCACCCCGACCCAGGCGCTCTACCTCGAGAACATCGCCAGCCACGACATCACGCTGGGCATCGGCCCCGCGGGCACCGGCAAGACCTACCTGGCGGTGGCCTGCGCGGTCGACGCGCTCGAGCGCAGCGCGGTGCAGCGCATCGTGCTGACGCGGCCCGCGGTCGAGGCCGGCGAGCGGCTCGGCTTCCTGCCCGGCGACCTGACGCAGAAGGTCGACCCCTACTTGCGGCCGCTGTACGACGCCCTCTACGACCTGATGGGCTTCGACCGCGTGCAGAAAGCCTTCGAACGCAATGCGCTCGAGATCGCACCACTGGCCTTCATGCGCGGGCGCACGCTCAACAACGCCTTCGTGATCCTCGACGAGGCGCAGAACACCACGGTCGAGCAGATGAAGATGTTCCTGACCCGGATCGGCTTCGGCGCCAAGGCGGTGGTCACCGGCGACGTCAGCCAGATCGACCTGCCCAAGACCCAGCCCAGCGGGCTGATCGACGCCGAGCGCGTGCTCAAGCGCGTCAACGGGATCGCCATCACGCGCTTCACGAGCGCGGACGTGGTGCGCCATCCGCTGGTGGCGCGGATCGTCGATGCCTACGACAACGCGCGCAAGCGCACCGCGGCGCACTGACATGGCACTCCCGGACCTGTCGCTGTCGCTCCAGTTCGCCCGATTCAAGGGCGTCGAACGCCATCGCGCCGCCCTGCCGCGGCACAGCGTCGCCCGCTGGATCCGGCACGCACTCGATGCCGACGGCGAGATCACGGTGCGGATCGTCGATGCCGACGAAGGCCAGCAGCTCAACCGCGAGTTCCGCGGCAAGGACTACGCCACCAACGTGCTGACCTTCGACTACGCGCAATCCCCGGTCGTGATGGCCGACCTGGTGCTGTGCGCGCCGGTCGTGGCACGCGAGGCTAAGGAGCAGCGCAAGACGCTGGCCGCGCACTACGCCCACCTGCTGGTGCACGGCACCCTGCATGCGCAGGGCTGGGACCACGAGACCGGCGAGGCCGATGCCGAGGAGATGGAGGCGCGCGAGATCGAGATCCTCGCGGGGCTGGGGATACGAAATCCCTATTGAGACCTTGCGGGACAGACCAACAAACTGCGCAGCAGTTTTTGCTCTGTCCTCAACCGATCAGATCCGCATTTCCAACGGAATCGTCACCGGCCCATCGTTCACCAGCCGCACCTGCATGTCGGCGCCGAATTCCCCCGTCGCCACCACCGGATGCGCATCGCGCGCCCGGCCCACGAAGTACTCGTACAGCCGCCGCCCTTCATCGGGCGCCGCCGCCTGCGTGAAGCTCGGCCGGTTGCCGCCGCTGACGTCGGCCGCCAGCGTGAACTGGCTCACCACCAGCAGGCCGCCGCCGACGTCCTGAACGCTGCGGTTCATCTTGCCGGCGTCGTCCGCGAAGATGCGCAGCTTCAGGATCTTCGCCAGCAGCCGGTCGGCCACCGCATCGGTGTCGCCGCGCTCGGCGCACAGCAGCACCAGCAACCCCGCATCGATCGCGCCCACAGTGCGCCCGGCGATGTCGACCCGCGCGCTGCCGACGCGTTGCAGCAGCGCCTTCACAGCGTCTCGGCCCTCGGCGTGGCGCGCGCCTCCATGCCCAGCGGCAGCAGCTGGATGGTTACGCGCAGGCCCGGCAGCGCGTCCATCAGCGCCTGCTCCAGGCCATCGCGCAGTCCGGCGGCGCGCTCCAGCGACCAGGCACCCGGCACGTGCATGTGGAGGTCGGCGAAGCGCCGCTGGCCGGCCCGGCGGGTGACGATGTCGTCGAAGCGCAGCTGCGCTCCCTCCGGCACGCCGGTCGCGAATCGTTCGAGCGTGGCTTGCAGCAAGGCCAGCGACTCGGGCTCGATCGCCTCGTCCATCAGGCCCTGCGACGAGCGCCAGACCAGCGACAGGCCTTCGCGCACGATGTTCAGCGCCACGCCGATGGCCAGCACCGGGTCGAGCCAGAGCCAGCCGGTCAGGTGGACCGCCACGATGCCGACCACCACTGCCGCCGAAGTCCAGACGTCGGTGACCAGGTGGCGCGCGTCGGATTCGAGCGCGATCGAGCGATGCACGCGCGCGGCCTTGAACATCACGAATGCCAGCCACCCATTGAAGGCCGAGCTGATGATCGACAGCCCCAGCCCCCAGCCGAGCTGCTCGAGCGGCTGCGGCGAGAGCAGCCGCAGCACCGCCACCCAGATGATGGCGATCGCCGCGCCGATGATCAGGATCCCTTCGAATCCCGACGAGAAGTACTCGGCCTTGTGGTGGCCATACGGATGCTCGTCGTCCGCCGGGCGGGACGCGACGGTGACCATCGCCAGCGCGAAGGTGGCGCTCGCCAGGTTCACGAACGATTCCATGGCGTCCGAGATCAGCCCCATGGAGTTGGTGATGTAGCCGGCCGCGCCCTTCAGCACGATCGTGACCAGGGCGACCACGATCGAGACGCGCAGCAACTGGGCGGGAGTCAGCGAAGCGAATTTCAAGGGATGAAAGGTAACAACAATGCAAAGTGCGGACAAAGGCGCAATGACCGGGCGGGCCGCGCTGGTGGATTATCGGGGTCGGTCCGCCCCTCGCGTACCATCGACCGCAACGCCCAGAATCGTTGCGGAGGTCCAGTGAACAAGAATTCGAACCAGGTCCTGCGGGGCCTCGTCCTCGCCCTGGCCGGCGTCGGCGCCCAGATCATCCATGTCGGCAACGCCCTCGCGGCCGAGACGTCCAAGCCCTCGGCAGCCGAGGAACGCGCCGGCATCGTCAAGTCGGTCCGCGGCGATGTCCAGCTGCTCAGCGGCAGCGCCAAGGCACGGGCCGCGTTGGCCGGCGACGCCATGGCGCCGATCGACCGCCTGCAGACCGGCGCCGACTCCGGCGCCAGCGTGGTGCTGCGCGACGGCACCACCCTGGTCGTCGGCCCGTCCTCCAGGCTGGACCTCAAGCAGTTCCATTTCGACTCGACCACCCAGGACGGCGGCATGGTGGTCTCGCTGCTGCGCGGCACGCTGCGCATGGTCACCGGCCTGATCGGCAAGACCCATCCCGATGCCGTGCGCGTCGAGACGCAAAGCGCGGTCATCGGCATTCGCGGCACCGACTTCATCGTCGAGACGGATTCGCAGCCGTGACGCCTCGCTCCCACTGCCTGCTTGTCACGCTCCTGGCATCCGCCCTGCTCGCCGCCTGCTCCACGCCGCCGACCACCCGTGTCGTGCTGCTGCCCCAGGCCGACGGCAAACCGTCCGCGGTGGTGGTCAGCACCGAGGACGGCGAGGAAACGCTGTCGCAGCCCTACGAGCGGGCGACGGCCAAGCTGGGCGCCCACGGGGCGCCGAACGTCGACAAGGCCGACCCCGAGCGCGTCAAGCAGCAGAACAAGACGCTGTTCGAGCTGATGCCGCCGCCCGCACAAAGCTTCACCGTCTACTTCGAAGTCGGCGGCACCGTGCTCACTGCCGCCTCGCAAGTCACCATGAACGAGGCCCTGGCGGCGGCCCTGGCGCGCAGCGGCGGCGAGATCGTGGTCACGGGCCACACCGACACGGTCGGCGCGCAGGCACGCAACGACAACCTGTCGCTGACCCGCGCGCTGGAAATCCGGCAGCTCTTCATCGCCCGGGACTTCCCGCCGGTCCGGATCGAGGCCGTGGGCCGCGGCGAGCGCGACCTGGCGGTGCGCACGGCCGACGAGGTCGCCGAGCCCCGCAACCGCCGCGTGACGATTGAAGTGAGATAGCCCGCAGCGGGCCGGGCGGCTCAGCTCAGGGTCACCTTGGCGAACTTGCGCTTGCCCACCTGGACGACGTAGGTGCCCTGGGGCAGCTTCAGCGCCTTGTCGCTGACCACCGCCGAGTCGACCCGGACCCCGCCGCCATCGATCAGGCGGTTGCCTTCGGAGGTCGAGGGCGCCAGGCCGGCCTGCTTGAGCAACTGGGCGATGCCCAGGGGGGCGCCGCCCAGCGCGACTTCCGGAATCTCGTCGGGCACGCCGCCTTTGCTGCGGTTGATGAAGTCCTGCTCGGCCGCCTCGGCCGCCGCGGCGCTGTGGAAGCGCGCGGTGATCTCCTTGGCCAGCGCGACCTTGGCGTCCTTCGGATTGCGCCCGGCCTCGACCTCGGCCTTGAGGGCCGCGATCTCGGCCAGCGACTTGAAGCTCAGCAGGGTGTACCAGCGCCACATCAAGGTGTCGGAGATCGACAGCACCTTGGCGAACATGGTGTTCGGCGCCTCGCTGATGCCGATGTAGTTGTTCTTGCTCTTCGACATCTTCTCGACGCCGTCGAGCCCCTCCAGCAGCGGCATAGTAAGTATGCACTGCGGCTCCTGGCCGTATTCCTGCTGGAGATGCCGGCCGACGAGCAGGTTGAACTTCTGGTCGGTGCCGCCCAGCTCGAGGTCCGACTTGAGCGCCACCGAGTCGTAGCCCTGCATCAGCGGATAGAGGAACTCGTGCACCGAGATCGATTGCCCGGCCTTGAAGCGCTTGCTGAAGTCGTCGCGCTCCATCATCCGTGCCACCGTGTACTTGGCGGCGAGCTGGATCATCCCGCGGGCGCCCAGCGGATCGCTCCACTCGGAGTTGTAACGGATCTCGGTCTTGGACGGGTCGAGTACGAGACTTGCCTGTTTGTAGTAGGTTTGCGCGTTGGCCTCGATCTGCTCGCGGGTCAGGGGCGGCCGGGTGCTGTTGCGCCCCGACGGATCGCCGATGGTGGTGGTGAAGTCGCCGATCAGGAAAATCACCGTATGGCCCAGGTCCTGCAGCTGGCGCATCTTGTTGAGCACCACGGTGTGGCCGATGTGGATGTCCGGCGCGGTCGGGTCGAGGCCCAGCTTGATCCGCAGCGGCGCCCCGGTCGCCTCGGAGCGCTGGAGCTTGCGCACCCACTCGTCCTGGGGGAGCAGCTCGTCAGTCCCACGGAGTGAAATTTCGAGGGCCTGTCCTACAACTTCGGACAGACTTGTGGATGTAACAAAACCGGGGTTCATGGGGCTCTTTGGGTGTTTTCTCTATGGCCGAAGCTATACTCAGCCCGACTTTTCCAAGCGCCGGATTCTAAGCGGCGCTGTGAACGCACCGTCCTGCCGCCCGTCCGACACGGCCCTCGCAGTACGGATTTGCAGAACCTGAGCTGGAATTCGAAGTTTGATCAACGGCATTCTTGCCGCCGAGGAGCTGATTGCTTCGCGCGTGGCTCACACATTTCGGACATACCCGAAGCAGATCACGGCTGCGATCGCCGCGTTGCTGCTGTCCGCTGGTGGCGGTGCCTTCGCTGTCGCCTCTCTAGGCCCCGACGCGGCCGAGATCCCCGTCAAGCAGGTGTTCGAGGCCGTTGCGCCGTCGACCTCCTTCGCCGACCAGATCGAGGCGCTCGACGCCCACAGCTTCACGCTGTTCCGCACCGAAATCACGCGCTCGAGCGACACCGCCGAGGCCCTGCTGCAGCGCCTCGGCCTCTCCGACCCCGCGGCCGCCGCCTTCGTGCGCGGCAACGCCGACGCCCGGGCCGCGCTGTTGAGCCGTCCCGGCCGCACCGTGACCGCCGAGGCGACCCAGGAAAACGCCCTGAAGAAGCTCAGCGCCCGCTGGATTCCCGATGGCGACGGCGGCTTCAAGCGCCTGGTGGTCGAAAAGACCCCGACCGGCTTCCGTGCCCGCACCGAGACCGATGCCCTGACGCCCGGCACCCGGCTGGCAAGCGGCGTCGTGCGGACCTCGCTGTTCGCCGCCACCGACGACGCCCGCATCCCCGATCCGGTCGCCAGCCAGCTGGCCGACATCTTCTCGGGCGATGTCGATTTCCGCTCGCTGCGCAAGGGCGACCGCTTCGCCGTGGTCTACGAGACGCTCGACGCCGATGGCCAGACCCTGCGCACCGGCCGCGTGCTGTCGGCCGAGTTCGAAAGCAACGGCAAGCTCTACCAGGCGCTGTGGTACCAGGAGCCCGGCCAGAAGGGCGGCTACTACCGCCCCAGCGGCGACAGCCTGCGGCGCGCCTACCTGAGCTCGCCGGTCGAGTTCTCGCGCGTGACGAGCGGCTTCGCGATGCGCCTGCACCCGATCCTCAACAGCTGGCGCCAGCACCACGGCATCGACTTCGCCGCCCCCACCGGCACCCCGGTGCGCGCGGTCGGCGACGGCACGGTCGAGTTCGCCGGCACCCAGAACGGCTACGGCAACATCGTCATCCTGAAGCACCACAACAACCAGGAAACCGCCTACGCCCACCTCAGCCGGGTCGATGTCAAGGTCGGCCAGAGCGTCAGCCAGAGCCAGACGCTCGGCGCCGTCGGCTCCACCGGCTGGGCCACCGGCCCGCACCTGCATTTCGAGTTCCGGGTCAATGGCGAGTACCACGACCCGGCCACCATCGCCCAGCAGGACGGCGGCGCGCCCATCACGGCGGCCAACCGCCCCGCCTTCGAGCGGCTGGCGCTCGCCACGCGCACCGAGCTGTCGGCGGCCTTCTCGGTCGTCCAGGCCAGCGCCGACTGACGGCCGGCCGCGCGGCCTCATCCTCCGCCTGACCGCCCCATGGCTGAATTCTTCATCGGCCTGATGTCGGGCACTTCGCTGGACGGCGTCGACGGCGTCCTGGCGGATCTCTCGGACGGCGGCATCGCCGTCCAAGGGTATGCCGCGGCCCCCTTCCCCGTGGGACTGCGGGCCGAGCTGATGGCGCTCAATATCCCGGGCAACAACGAGCTGCACCGCGCCGCCCTGGCCGGCAACGGCTTGGCCCGGGTCTACGCGCAGGTGGCGCAGCAGCTGCTCGAAGACGCCGGCCTGGCGCCCGACGCCATTGCCGCCATCGGCGCCCACGGCCAGACCGTTCGCCACCGGCCGGGCGAGTTCGACGAGGTCGGCTACACGCTGCAGATCAACAACCCATCGCTGCTGGCCGAGCTCACCGGCATCCGGGTGGTGGCCGACTTCCGCAGCCGAGACCTGGCGGCGGGCGGCCAGGGGGCGCCCCTGGTGCCTGGCTTCCACCGGGCCCTGTTCGCCCGCCCCGACGAGGCGGTGGCGGTTCTGAACATCGGAGGCATCTCCAACCTGAGCCTGTTGCCGGCCGGCGAAGGCACCGTGCTGGGCTTCGATTGCGGCCCGGGCAACGCGTTGATCGACCACTGGTGCCAGACCCACATCGGCCAGCCCTTCGACGCCGGCGGCCAGTGGGCCGCCAGCGGCCGGGTGCTGCCGGAGCTGCTGGCCCGGCTGCTCGCCGAACCCTATTTCGCCAAGCAACCGCCGAAGAGCACCGGGCGCGACCTGTTCCATCCGAACTGGCTGGCCTCGCACCTCGGCACCTCCGAGGCGACGCCGGCCGACGTGCAGGCGACCCTGACCGAGCTCACCGCGAGCACCTGCGCGGCGCATCTGCAGCGCCATGGCGCCGCCAGCCGGACCCTGATCGTCTGCGGCGGCGGCGCCCTGAACCAGCACCTGCTGGCCCGGCTGCGCGCCTTGCTGCCCGCGGTCGAAGTGGTGTCGTCCGCCGAGCGCGGACTGCCGCCGCAGCAGGTCGAGGCCGCGGCCTTCGCCTGGCTGGCGCGCGCCACCTTGAACGGTGAAGCCGGCAACCTCGCCAGCGTCACCGGCGCCCGCGGCCCGCGGTCGCTGGGCGGCATCTACCCCGCCTGATCAGCCCTGGCCCGAGACCTCGGGCTGGGCCGGCTGCACCGCCCGGGCTTCGGGCGGCAAATGCCAGAAGATCAGGGCCGAAGCCAGCGTGACCAGCCCCATGCTCGCGAAGGTGGCCTCGAAGGCATGCAGGGTGGCCAGCGGGGTGGCGCTGCCGAACACCTCGGTGTAGCCGCCCAGCACCGCGCTGGCGGCCGCCACGCCCATGCTCATGGCCAGCATCTGGACCATCGACAGCAGCGTGTTGCCGCTGCTGGCCATGCTGCCGTCCAGGTCCTTGAGCGTGATCGTGTTCATGGCCGTGAACTGCAGCGAATTGACGGCGCCGAACACGAGCAGCTGCACGATCTGCAGCCCCGCCGGCTGGTCGGGCGTGGCCAGCCCGAAACTGGCCATCGTCAGGCCCACCAGCGCCGTGTTGACCACCAGCACGCGGCGATAGCCATAACGCAGGATCAGCGGCGTGGCAAAGCGCTTCATCGCCATGCCGGCGAGCGCGATCGGCAGCATCATGAGCCCGGCCTTCAGCGGCGAGTAGTTCATCGACACCTGCAGCAGCAGCGGCACCAGGAAGGGCATGCAGCCGCTGCCCAGGCGCGAGAACAGGTTGCCCAGCAGCCCGATGCTCAGGGTCGGGATGCCGAACAGCGCCGGCTCGAACAGCGGGTCGGGGCGCCGCTGCGCGTGCAGCCAGTAGGCCGTGATGCTGGCGAAGCCGAAGATCATCAGCACCACCACGCCGACGCCGTGCAGCCCGAGGCCCGACACGCCGTCGATCGCCAGCGAGACCGTCACCATGCCGAAGGCCAGCATCGCATAGCCCACGCCGTCGAAGCGCCGCTGCAGCGCGGCCCGCAGGTCGGGCATGAAGTAGAGCGTGGCGACGCAGCCGGCCAGGCCCACCGGCACGTTGATGAGAAAGATCCAGTGCCAGGAGGCGTACTGCACCAGCCAGCCGCCCAGGGTCGGCCCCAAGAGCGGGCCAATGAGGCCCGGGATGGCGACGAAGCTCATCGCCGCCAGGAACTCGGCCCGCGGCACCGAGCGCAGCAGCGCCAGCCGGCCGACCGGCAGCAGCAGCGCCCCGCCCATGCCCTGCACCACCCGCGCCGCGACCAGCTGGCCGATGCCGCGCGACAGCGCGCACAGCACCGAGCCGATCACGAACAGCACGATGGCCGAGAAGAAGACCCGCCGGGTGCCGAAGCGGTCGGCGATCCAGCCCGAGGCGGGGATCAGCATCGCCATCGTGAGCGCATAGGCCACCACCACCGACTGCATCCGCAGCGGGCTCTCGCCGAGGCTGGCGGCCATCGCCGGCAGTGCGGTGTTGATGATGGTGGCATCCAGCGTCTGCATGAAGAAGCCGACGGCCACCAGCCACAGCAGGCTCTTGCGCGGGGATTCGGGGGAAGTCATCGATCAGGGAAATGGGCAGGCAGCAAAAAGCCGCCCGAAGGCGGCTTTTTCACGGGCGGCGATGCGCCGGCACGTCAGGCCGAGAAGCTCGAGCCGCAGCCGCAGGTGCTGGTGGCGTTCGGGTTCTTGATCACGAACTGGGCGCCCTGCAGGTCTTCCTTGTAGTCGATCTCGGCGCCGACCAGGTACTGGTAGCTCATGGCGTCGATCAGCAGCGAGACACCGTTCTTGGTCATGGTGGTGTCGTCTTCGTTGGTGATCTCGTCGAAGGTGAACCCGTACTGGAATCCCGAGCAGCCGCCACCCTGCACGAACACGCGCAGCTTGAGGTCGGGATTGCCTTCTTCGGCGATCAGGTCGGCGACCTTGGCGGCCGCGCTGTCGGTGAAGACGATCGGCTCGGGCATCATGGCCGGGGTCTGGATGGTTTCTGCAACGGCGCTCATTGTGAGGGGACTCCTGTGGGGCCGAACTTTGCGGCCGATCGACGAATGCTACTTCAACCAACAAAAAACCGCCCGAAGGCGGTTTCTTGACATTGCGAGCGGTAAGCCCAAACGCCTTAGCGCTTGGAGAACTGCTTGCGGCGGCGTGCGGAATGCAGGCCGACCTTCTTGCGCTCGACTTCACGCGCATCGCGCGTCACGAAGCCAGCCTGGCTCAGCACCGGCTTCAGCGTCGCGTCGTAGTCGATCAGCGCGCGGGTGATGCCATGGCGCGCCGCGCCGGCCTGACCCGATTCACCGCCGCCGGCGACGTTGATCATGATGTCGAAGGTTTCGACGTTGTTCGTCAGGAACAGCGGCTGCTTCGCGATCATGATGGAGGTTTCCCGGCCGAAATAAGCCTGGATGTCCTTGCCATTGACCGTGATCTTGCCGGTGCCCTTCTTGATGAACACACGGGCGACGCTCGATTTGCGACGGCCGGTGCCATTGTTCCATTCACCAATCATTCTCAAGGCTCCTTACAGTTCCAGCACTTTGGGCTGTTGGGCGGTATGCGGGTGCTCTGCACCACCGTACACCTTGAGTTTCTTGATCATCGCGTAGCCGAGCGGGCCCTTGGGCAGCATGCCCTTGACGGCCTTTTCCAGGGCGCGGCCCGGGTGCTTGGCTTGCATGTCGCGGAAGTTCGTCGCCGTGATACCGCCCGGGTAGCCCGAGTGACGGTAGTACACCTTGTCGATCGGCTTGGCGCCGGTCACGCGGAGTTGCGATGCGTTGATGATGACGATGAAGTCACCGGTGTCGACGTGAGGCGTGTAAATGGCCTTGTGTTTGCCGCGCAAACGGAGAGCAACTTCGCTGGCTACTCGTCCGAGGACCTTGTCGGTCGCGTCAATCACAAACCACTCGTGCGTCACGTCAGCGGGCTTGGCGCTGAACGTTTTGGTCATGAGTTTTCTCTTTTGAAGAGGGTTTGGCGGGCCCTTTTCCACGGTCGGCGTTCCTCTTGCGGGAATCTCTTAGGTGGTGGTTGTCCTCCGCCGCGGGGCCACAAAAGCGCTGCGAAGCCCTCGATTATATGAAGAATCGGGCCTGGAGGGCAAATCCTGCCCTTGGGCCCTGTCTCTGGACTTAGCGGAGCACCCGCACCAGTTCGAGCGCTTCGTTCGAACTGCTCGAGTTGCCGCGCCGGTGCTCGGCCTCGAAACGCACCACCCGGCCCAGGTCACGCGCATACCAGGCGGAGGCCTTGAAGGGCGTGCCGACCGGCGAAGCGCCGGTGCCGTAGGAGGCGTATATCCAGCCCGCGTAGTCGATCTGGACCACGTTCAGGTCCACGCCATCGATGCGCATCGTCCGTTCGGCAACCACCGTGGCGTCGAGTTCATGGCGCCATTTGTCGCCCGTGGCGGCCACGTAGTCCAGGTGCCAGCGCATCCCGGGCTTGAGGTCCTTGCGGCCCCAGCCACCGGGCGGCGACGAGGCGTCGTAGGTGCCGCCGGCCGGCGAGGTGACCGAGACCACCCGGCCGTCGGTCTTCTCGACCCGCCCGCCCATGTTGAAGATCACCTCGTCGCCCGTGACGCGATCGACCCGGTAGACCACGGTCGACCGGTTGCCGGTCAGGCGGTCGACGCGCTGGAATTCGAGCCCGTCGCCGGGCCGCAGCGGCGCCGTGAGGGCGCTCGCCGGCGCGGCGCCGGCCGCGGCGGTTCGGACGTCCCCCCGCGGCCGCTGGGCCAGCGCGGCCTGGGCACGGGCCGGAATCTCGGGCACGAAATCGGCGGGAACGGCGAAACCGGGCGCGCCAGGGTCGCGGCCGGCGGCGCTGGTGATGCCCAGCAGGCGGCCCTCGGCGTCGAACAGGCCGCCGCCGCTAGCTCCCGCGGCGAGCACCGCGGCCAGCTGCAGCTGCCGGTCGTCGCCGTCCTCGCCGCGCAGGCCGGTGAGCATGGTCTCGCCCAGTGTGTTCTCGACGCCGCGCGGACTGCCGACCAGGTAGGCCTTCTGGCCCACCCGCGCCGCCCCGGCCGGCGCCAGCGGCACCGGCGCGGCATTGAAATTGGCGACCCTGATCTGGCACAGGTCGCGTTCGACGTCCGGGTGTTCGAGCGTCGCGCCGTAAGTCACGTTGTCCTGCCGGATCACGAAACTGGCGGCCTTCGCGAGCACGTGGCAGGCCGTCACCAGGCGGCCCGGTGCGATCACCACGGCGCTGCCGGTGCGCAGCGGACGCTCCTGCGCGTCGAGGGTGCGGACGGTCCAGACTGCAGGCGACACCCGCGCGAACAGCACGTCGGGCTCGAGCGCGAAGGCGCCGGAGGCGGCGCAGGCGGCGGCGAGAAAGGCCGCCGTGCGGCCGATGCTTGCGGGGGTCATGGCGCGGCTCACTTCCGGGCCGGCAGCAAGGCGCCGAGATCGTCGAGCGACACGCGTGAGACCGGCTTCGGCGCCGCCGCGGGCGTCGGATCGGGCGGCGGCGCGACTGCCGCGACCACGGGGGCCGGCGGGGGTGCCGTGGGGGCCGGCGCCACGACTTCGGCCACCGCGACCTTCGGCGGCGCGGCAGCAACAGGCACCGATGCAGCCATCCGCGTGACGCCCAGCGCCACGCCGGCGACCGGCTGGTCGCCCTGCTGCACGCTGCGGTCGTAGCTTCGCTCCTCGCCGAACACGAGTTGCATCCAGCTCGGATAGTTGTAGCCGGCGCCGCTGCCGACATCGATCGCGGCGCCGATCACGCCGCCGACCACGATGTTGCCGACCATCCCGGCGTTGACGCGCGATACCGCCTGGCCGGTCGCCGGCGGCAGCCCGGCCTGGGTGCATTCGACCTTCAGGTTGGCGCCGGAACGCCGCACCAGCACGCTCTGGCCGGACTGCATGAGTGCATCGCCCTTGTCGTTCGACAGCCGGCACTCGGCGCCCTCGATGGCCTTGCCGTCGGACGTCAGGGTCTCGACCTTGACCGACTGGGTGGTACCGTGCGTGACCGACGCACAGCCGGTCAAAATAGAGAGGACGCCCGCGCATGCGCACAGGCCCCAGAATCGCCATCCAGCTCCTCGCATCCTCGATCCTTGTAATTTAATGTTACGGCGCGAGAGTCTAGCGTCGTCCCGTTCATCTTCCAGGCACTATTCCTCATGTTCAGTTACCGCCACGCCTTCCATGCCGGCAACCACGCCGACGTGCTCAAGCACACGGTGCTGATTGCCACGCTCGAACACCTGCTCGAGAAAGACACCGCCCTCACGGTGGTCGACACCCACGCCGGCGCCGGCCTCTACCGGCTCGACGGCGACTACGCCGGCACCAGCGGCGAGGCCGCCGACGGCGTGCTGCGGCTGGTCGGCGGCGGCGCCAAGCCGGCGCCCCCGAAGGGCGCCAAGGCCGTACCCGACGCCCCGCTGGCCGACGCCCTCGCCCGCTACCTCGAGGTGGTGGGCGACTTCAATCCCAAGGGCGGCGCCAAGATCTACCCGGGATCGCCGTTCATCGTCCATCACCTGCTGCGCGAGCACGACAAGCTCAAGCTGTTCGAGCTGCACCCGACCGATGCCCGGACGCTCGACGCCAACATCGCCCAACTCGAGGCCGGCCGCCAGATCACCGTGCTGCGCGACGACGGCTTCGGCAGTGCCACCAAGTTCCTGCCGCCGCCCTCGCGGCGGGCACTGGTGCTCTGCGACCCCAGCTACGAGATCAAGAGCGACTACGCCCGGGTGCTCGACTTCGTGGGCGAGGCGCTCAAGCGCTTTGCCACCGGCACTTATGCCGTCTGGTATCCGATCATTCCGCGGCCGGAAGCGCACGACCTGCCGCGCCGGCTCAAGACGATGGCCACCAAGGCCGGCAAGTCCTGGCTGCATGCCACGCTGACCGTCAAGTCGAGCAAGATCACGACCGATGCGACCGGCGCCACGCACCGGCCGGGCCTGCCCGCCAGCGGCATGTTCCTGATCAATCCGCCCTACACGCTGAAGCCGCTGCTGGCGGCGGCCCTGCCGCAGATGGCCGAGCGGCTGGCACAGGACCGCAACGCCACTTTCTCGCTCGACAGCGGCGGCTAGCGGCGGCTTGCGTCAGCGCCGCTTGCGAAGCGGCAGGAGCTTCCGCGCCGGCTTCGGCGCCGGCTCCGGCGCCGCCTGGGCCGGCGTCTCGACCGCGCCGACTTCCTTGCCGCCGCAGCGGTCGGTGTCCTTGTCGGCGATCGACAGCGCCACCGTCTTGATGCCCATGCCGAGCATCCCGATTTCTTCCGCCGCGGCCCGGCTGAGGTCGATGATGCGGCCCGAGGCGTAGGGGCCGCGGTCGTTGACGCGCACCAGCACCTCGCGCCCGTTGACCAGGCTGCGGACGCAGACGCGGGTGTTGAACGGCAGCGTCCGGTGCGCCGCCGTGAAGGCCGTCATGTCGAAGCGCTCGCCGCTGGCGGTCTTGCGCTGGTGGAACTGGATGCCGTACCAGGACGCGCCGCCGCGCTCGAAGATCTCGCGCCCGCCCTCGTCGCCCGGGATGCCGTCGTCGGGCCCGAGCTCGCCCGCGCCCGACACCGCCAGGTCGTAGCGCACCGACGGCACCGCGGAGCGCGGCGGAGCGCCGGGCGGCAAGGCCGGCTGC
This sequence comes from Variovorax sp. 10N432, assembly GCF_056394465.1. NCBI lineage: Bacteria > Pseudomonadati > Pseudomonadota > Betaproteobacteria > Burkholderiales > Comamonadaceae > Variovorax > Variovorax sp. 10N432. The sequence continues at coordinate 85,662 of NZ_JBFTHX010000014.1, read as the reverse complement.
CTGGCCAGCGGCCGCAGTCGGAACGTTGCACCGCCGGCCTCATCGCCCGGCGCGGTGGGCTGCAGGGAACAGGCCGCAAGCCCGGCCGCAAGCAACGCCATCGACAGCGTCGCGATGCGGCGGCTCAAACTCATTCGGCCCAACCCAGCCGCTGCAGCACGCCGAGCGTGGCCACCGACTGGTTCATCGTGTAGAAATGCAGCGCCGGCGCGCCAGCGGCGCACAGCCGCTCGCACAGGGCCGCGACGACGTCGAGGCCGAAGGCCTTGATCGACGCCGTGTCGTCGCCGAAGCCCTGCAGCCGCAGCCGGATCCAGCGCGGGATCTCGGCGCCGCAGGCGTCCGAGAAGCGCATCAGCTGGGTCGAGCTGGTGATCGGCATGATGCCCGGCACGATCGGCGTGTCGAGCCCCAGGGCACGCGCGTCGTCGACGAAGCGCCAGTAGGCCTCGGGGCTGAAGAAGTACTGCGTGATGGCCGAGTCGGCGCCCGCGCGCACCTTGGCCGCGAAGGCCTGCAGGTCGGCTTCGGGCGAACGGGCCTGCGGATGCACCTCGGGATAGCAGGCCACCTCGATGTGGAAATCGCGGCCGGTCTCCGCGCGGATGAAGGCCACCAGGTCGCTCGCATAGAGGAACTCGCCGCCCACGCCATAGCCGCTCGGCAGGTCGCCGCGCAGCGCGACCAGGCGCTTGACGCCCATCGCCTTGAGTTCGCCCAACTGCTCGCGCACCGTCGCCTTGGTCGCGCCGATGCAGGAGAAGTGGCAGGCCGCGGCCACGCCTTCGGCGAGGATCTCGCGCACCGCGCCGAAGGTGCCGTCGTGGGTCGAGCCACCGGCGCCGTAGGTCACGGAGCAGAACTCGGGCGACTGCGCGTAGAGCTGCTGGCGCACCGCGCGCAGCTTGACCGCGCCCTCGGGCGTCTTGGTCGGAAAAAACTCAAAGCTCAGCGGAAGGCGCACGGCCGGCTCCTGGTTGGCCGTCCGCAGGAACAGCATGGATGAAGAATTCGCGGTTGCCGTCGCCACCCTCGATCGGGCTGTCGAGCCAGCGCACGACGCGCAGCCCGAGCGCCGCGCAGCTGTCGCGCAGGCGTTGCTCGACCAGCGCGTAGAGCGCCGGGTCGCGCACGATGCCGCCCTTGCCGACCTGGCCCGGCTGCAGCTCGAACTGCGGCTTGACCAGCATCAGCAGGTCGCCGCCGGGCGCCAGCAGCGGCACCAGCGCGGGCAGCACCAGCGTCTGCGAGATGAAGGACAGGTCGCCGACGATCAGACCGAAGCTGTCGCCGACCGGCGCCTCGTCGTCCTCGTCGTCCTCGGATTCGGTGGCCCAGGCCTCGGCCGTCAGGGTGCGCGCATTGACGCCCTCGACCGCGGTCACGCGCGCATCGTCGCGGATGCGGGCATGCAGCTGACCATGGCCGACGTCGACGCCGACCACATGCGCAGCACCGCGCTGCAGCAGGCAGTCGGTGAAGCCGCCGGTCGACTGGCCGACGTCGAGACAACGCCGGCCCGTCGGGTCGATGCCGGTGGCGGCCAGCGCGCCCTCCAGCTTGAGGCCGCCGCGCGACACGTAGCGGGCCTCGGCGGCGTCGAGCAGTTCGAGCTCGGCCGCTTCGGGGATTTCGTCGCGGTTCTTGCCCACGACGCGCCAGTCGGCGCCATCACGCCAGCGCAAGCCGCCGGCGATCAGGCGAACCGCCTGCGAACGCGAAGCGGCCAGGCCGCGTTCGACGAGCAACTGATCGGCACGCAAGGCGTGAGCCTCAGGCCGGCGCCGGGCCGCCCCAAGGCGGCCTGCGGCCCCCTCGGGGGGCAGCGACACACAAAGTGAGGAGCGTGGGGGCCATATTCAGTAACGGTAGGTGTCCGGCTTGTACGGACCGTTCTTGTCGACGCCGATGTAGGCCGCCTGGGTGTCGGTCAGCGTGGTCAGCATGGCGCCGACCTTCTTCAGGTGCAGGCGCGCGACCTTCTCGTCGAGGTGCTTGGGCAGCACGTAGACCTTGCCGGCCTGGTAGGCGTCGGGCTTGGTGAAAAGCTCGATCTGGGCGATGGTCTGGTTGGCGAACGAGGACGACATCACGAAGCTCGGGTGGCCGGTGCCGCAGCCCAGGTTCACGAGGCGGCCCTTGGCCAGCAGGATGATCTTCTTGCCGTCGGGGAAGGTGATGTGGTCGACCTGCGGCTTGATCTCTTCCCACTCGTACTTCTCGATCGAGGCGACGTCGATCTCGTTGTCGAAGTGGCCGATGTTGCAGACGATCGCCTGGTCCTTCATGGCGGCCATGTGCTCGTGGCGGATCACGTCGCGGTTGCCGGTGGTGGTGACGAAGATGTCGGCCTTGTCGGCGGCGTATTCCATGGTCACGACCTTGTAGCCTTCCATCGCAGCCTGCAGGGCGTTGATCGGGTCGATCTCGGTCACCCAGACCTGGGCGCTGAGGGCGCGCAGGGCCTGGGCCGAGCCCTTGCCGACGTCGCCGTAGCCGGCCACGCAGGCGACCTTGCCGGCGATCATCACGTCGGTGGCGCGCTTGATGCCGTCGACCAGCGATTCGCGGCAGCCATAGAGGTTGTCGAACTTGCTCTTGGTGACCGAGTCGTTGACGTTGATGGCGCGGAACTGCAGCGTGCCCTTGGCCGACATCTCGTTCAGGCGGTGCACGCCGGTGGTGGTTTCTTCGGTCACGCCGATGATCTGGGCCGACTTGCGGGTGTACCAGGTGGGGTCGACCGCCAGCTTGGCCTTGATCGCGGCGAACAGGATGCGTTCTTCTTCGCTGGTCGGGTTGGCCAGCACGCCGAGGTCCTTCTCGGCCTTCTGGCCCAGGTGCATCAGCATGGTGGCGTCGCCGCCGTCGTCGAGGATCATGTTCGGGCCTTCGTCCTTCGAGCCCTTGGGGCCGAATTCGAAGATGGCGTGGGTGTAGTCCCAGTAGTCGGTCAGCGACTCGCCCTTGATCGCGAACACCGGCGTGCCGGCGGCGGCGATGGCGGCGGCGGCGTGGTCCTGGGTCGAGAAGATGTTGCACGAGGCCCAGCGCACGGTGGCACCGAGGGCCTGCAGCGTCTCGATCAGCACGGCGGTCTGGATCGTCATGTGCAGCGAGCCGGTGATGCGCGCGCCCTTGAGCGCCTGGCCCTTGGCGAATTCCTCGCGGATCGCCATCAGGCCGGGCATCTCGGTTTCGGCGATGCGGATTTCCTTGCGGCCCCAGGCGGCCAGGGACAGGTCGGCGATCGCCTGGTCGGCGGTCGAGACGGGGGTGGTTTTGAGAACAGCGCTCATTGTGGGCTCCAAAGCGGGTTTGACAGTGGCCACTGCATTCGGGGAACGGACTCACCGCGAGAACAGCGGGTGAGCGTGGTTGCGATGATGGTCCGAGCCTCACGCCTGACGGCGCTGCAACGCTCCTCGGAACGGGGGATTTTAGCGCGTCGCCGAGCAGCCGGGCTGCCCGCAGCGTTTGTCACTTCGATCTAGGCAGAATCCAGGAATGCCAGCGAGTTCACAGCGTCCTTTTTCGTATGCCAGTTGGGATGCGTCCGTCTCCCTGTCCGCGCCATGGCTGGAGGCGACGGATTTCGGCGAGGTGTGCCGACTGGTTCCAGGCGAAACCCTCTACGCCGAAGGTGTGGCGCATCCATACTTTTATCTGCTGCGATCAGGTGTCGTTCACTCTACTATCCAGCGCGACAATGGATTTGATTTCATATTGGAGATATTCGGCCCCGGCGCAATTTTCGGTGAAGGGCCGGCCTTCGCAGACCAACCAAGGCCAACCACCGTGCGAACGGTCACGCCAGCGATCGTCAGTCGATACCTTCCGCTTGAAGCAACGCAGGAGTTCAAACGGAATGCTGAGCTAGCGAACTCCATCATCAAGTTGCTTGGGTTCAAGAATCGCATGGTTGTCAGCAAGCTTTCGAATCTGGCCAACACCAGACCGATCCCTCGCATCATCGAACTCTTGGCCCGCCTCGCCCGGCTGTCCTCCTCTCAATCGAACAATCAATGCGGTCCTTGCGCTGTCAACCTCACGCACGAGCAGATCGCCTCCATGACCGCGTTGACTCGGGTCACCGTCACGAGAGCGTTGAAGTCGCTCTCCCATCAAGGCCTCATCGAAACGCGCCCACGACAGATCATCATTCGCGACGCTGTCAGATTGCAACTCCTCCTTGAATCTTCCTGAACACACCCGCCGCAACGAAAAACCGGGCGCGCCAAACGCGAACTAATTTTCTAATTTTGATCGATACGTTTAGTAAAAGACCAGAGATTCAATAAACGCAACGATCCTTGTATCTCCATATACCGTCCATCACCCACACTCTGAAATAGGATTATCTTTTCACAAAGTGCGGAGATGGCGGCATGCTTGGCAGCGGAGAAGGAAAATGGGAAGTCTGCGATTTTTCGGAAATTTCCTCGCACGCATTCGCGAATGAGAATTGCGCTGGCGTGAAGGCAAAGAACTTCTTGAGCCCACAGGAAATAGATCGAACCGTGGAGTCCATCCTGCGCATAGGATTGGAGTACTATGAAGGAGACGACAAAGGGGGAAAGGTCGTGAACAAGGGAAAACTAGGCCCGAACTTCTTTCGATTCAAAGATGATCAATCGGAATACTTCAGACGCACGGCCATCTTCGAGCCAATATTCAAGAACAAGATTCTCTCGGAAGTCGACATAGTCTCTCGCGTCAGAGCCGTCTGCTCGAGCATGTTTCAAAAAAATCCAGCATCGCAACTCATATGGGAAATTCAATGATGAGTTGCACAGTCCGCTCTCTCCAATCGACACCAATACATCGCGACTGGCTTCCTGGCGAAAACGCGTCGTTGGAGTTCAGTAGCAATCTTCAGGAGCAGTTCGCTTGGAATGTTTATCTGAAGATGCCTCGATCCGGCGGTGGGACTACCATCTACAAGGAGCGCGACCCTGCCAAGGTGACGAATCTCACTCATTCGACCAAGGTGACCCCCTCAGAAGGTGATCTTTTAATTTTTCGATCGACACAGGCACACGCCGTCGCAGCTGGATCCGGAGAGCGCCTGACGCTGTCCGGATTCTTCGGAGTCGCAGCCGATCAATTGTTGTTCTGGGTATGAGTTATGAGTCTTCGATGGGTGCAGCGCGCCGAAGGCTTGCAGAGGGCACAATAGCAGCGGTCCCATTTCTTCCCAAGGTGCTAATTTTTGGCCTGATTGTCGGCATAGCGAGCCGCAATGCAGGCTGGGAATTGACGGAGCTTTTCATTGCATCGATTGGCGTGAACGCCGCAACTGCGCAGCTCGCTGTCCTCGAATTCAAAGATGACGCAACCGTCGGTGCAATCGTGGCCCTTACCATCGGACTCAATGGAAAACACTTGTTTTTTTCTGCTTCCTTATGGCCTTACCTGACAGGCCCTGCTCGATGGCGTCGTTGGCTCACAGCATCGATGCTGACGGACAGCAGTTGGGCAGCCTGTCAACTTGCAGCACACAAGGGCACTCTTAGCGTGAACTTCGCTTTGGCGAATACGCTAGTTCTTACTGCGGGTTGGGTATCGGGATGTATGGCCGGCTTTTTTTTCGGTGCAGGTTTGACGCCGGCGCTCCTGTTTTCCTGGGGCATGGACGCGCTGGTTCCATTGTCGATGGCGTTGCTATTGCCCATGGGATTTCGACGCCGTCCAGACCAAATCCTGCCGGTTGCTGGCGCGACGGCGATGGCCTTGGCGTGGTGGGCCTTCACCGACCAACAAGCCGCAGCACTGCTGTTGTCCAGCGCGATTGGAATGACATTTTCTTTGATCCTCTCAAAAAGAAAGAAAAGATGTCTCTGATCACAACCGTGGCAATAACAACGCTGCTCCTACGTTTGAGCGGATTGACAATGGCGCGCTACCTGTCTCGTTGGCCCGCCACGGCAGAAGCGCTGATGGTTGCTGCACCGAGCCTCATGGGAACCTATCTCGCCATCCAGATCATCGCAAATCCCTCACTCTTCACCCCCGTGGCCATCGCGATGTTGGTTGCCTGGTTCACTTCGACGCTCTACCTCTCGTTCGTTTCGGCCTGGCTTCTACTCATTGCATTGCGTCATCTCTGAACGTACCGCTCGCCTGGTTCGACTTGCTGAAGACGACCCAGCGTTGACGAACGCGAACGACGTGCTGCTGCGACGTCGGGCGGAGCAGGTCTGGCGCATGGAGCGTCGTCGATAATTGCGGATTGGCCTATGCTAGGCCTGCTCCCGATTGCCCCAGTCTCGATGACCTTCGCCTCCGAAACCAAACGCCGCCGCACCTTCGCGATCATTTCCCACCCGGACGCCGGCAAGACCACGCTGACCGAGAAGCTGCTGCTGTTCTCGGGCGCGATCCAGATCGCCGGCTCGGTCAAGGCCCGCAAGGCCTCGCGCCATGCCACCTCCGACTGGATGGAGATCGAGAAGCAGCGCGGCATCTCGGTGGCCTCGTCGGTGATGCAGATGGTCTATCGCGACCACGTCATCAACCTGCTCGACACGCCCGGCCACAAGGACTTCTCCGAAGACACCTACCGCGTGCTCACGGCGGTCGACTCGGCGCTGATGGTGATCGACGCCGCCAACGGCGTCGAAGCCCAGACCCGCCGGCTGATCGAGGTCTGCCGCCAGCGCGACACGCCGATCATCACCTTCGTCAACAAGATGGACCGCGAGGTGCGCGAGCCGCTCGAACTGCTCGACGAGATCGAGCGCGAACTCGGCATGCCCTGCGTGCCGATGACCTGGCCGGTGGGCCAGGGCAAGACCTTCGGCGGCATCATCAACCTGCGCACGCAGGCGATGACGGTGTTCGAGTCGGGCCAGGAAAAGCTGCCGCAGGACTTCGAGACGATTCCCCTGACCGACCGCGACGCGCTCCACAAGCGCTTCGGCCGCGAGTTCGACCACGCGATGGAAAGCATGGAGCTCGCCACCGGCGCCTCGCCGAGCTGGGACCGCGAGGCCTTCCTGGCCGGCAAGCAGACGCCGGTGTTCTTCGGCTCGGGCGTCAACAACTTCGGCGTCATGGAAGTGCTCGATGCGCTGGTCGACCTGGCGCCGCAGCCGCAGTCGCGCACCAGCACCACGATGGTCAACCGCCAGCCGGTGGTGAAGGAGATCCAGCCCGAGGACAAGGATTTCGCGGGCGTGGTCTTCAAGGTGCAGGCCAACATGGACGCCAACCACCGCGACCGCATCGCCTTCGTGCGCATGGCCTCCGGGCGTTACACGCCGGGCATGAAGCTGCGCGTGCAGCGCACCGCCAAGGAGCTGCGCCCGACCAGCGTCGTGACCTTCATGAGCCAGCGCCGCGAGGCGGTCGAGGAAGCCTACGCCGGCGACATCGTCGGCTTCACGACCCATGGCGGCGTGCAGCTGGGCGACACCATCACGGACGGCGCCTCGCTGCAGTTCACCGGCCTGCCCTTCTTCGCGCCCGAGCTCTTCATGACCGTGATCCTGAAGAACCCGCTGCGCACCAAGCAGCTGCAGCAGGGCCTGGCGCAGCTGGGCGAGGAAGGCGCGATCCAGGTGTTCCGGCCCGAAGTCGGCGGCCCGATGCTGCTCGGCGCCGTCGGACAGCTGCAGTTCGAAGTGGTGCAGCACCGGCTCAAGACCGAGTACGACGCCGACATCCGGCTCGAGGGCTGCCAGTACACGGGCGCCCGCTGGATCACGGCCGACACGCCGGCCGAGCTGCGCGCCTTCGTCGATGCCTATCCGCAGCGCATGGCGCTCGACGCGGCCAACACGCTGGCCTACCTGTGCACCTCGCCTTACGACGTCCGGCTGGCACAGGAGCGCTTCCCGAAGATCCACTTCCACCCGCTGCGCGAGCACGCCGGCCTGGCGCTGCAGACCGCCTCCTGATGATTCCCCTTGGCGAGTGGCCGCTGGCGGCGCGGCGGGCGCTGGTCGGCGTCTTCACCGACATCGACGACACGCTGACCACCGAAGGCGCGATCAGCGCCGATGCGCTGGCGGCGCTGGCCGACCTGCGCACGGCCGGCCTGCACAGGGTGGCGATCACCGGCCGCCCGGTGGGCTGGAGCGAGCCCTTCGCGAACGTCTGGCCGGTGGACGCGATCGTGGCCGAGAACGGCGCCGTTGCCCTGCTGCCGCTGCCCGGCGGCGGCATCGAGAAGCGCTACCAGCAGGACGCGCCCACGCGCGAACGCAACTTCGCCCGCATGCAGGCCGTGCTCGGCCGCATCGAGCGCGAGATCCCGGGTGCCCGGCGCGCCACCGACTCGGCCGGCCGCGAATGCGACATCGCGATCGACCACAGCGAATTCACGCAGCTCGGCGATGCGCAGATCGCCGCCGTGGTGGCACTGATGCAGAGCGAGGGCATGCACGCGACCGTCAGCAGCATCCACGTCAACGGCTGGTACGGCAGCCACAACAAGCTCGAAGGCGCGCGCTGGATCGTGCGCGAGCTGTGGGGCCGCCGGCTCGACGACGAGATGCCGCGCTGGGCCTACGTCGGCGATTCGACCAACGATGCGCTGATGTTCCAGCACTTCGACAACAGCATCGGCGTCGCGAACGTCCGCCGCTTCGAGGCCGCGCTGTCGCACCTGCCGCGCTATGTCGCCAGCCGGGAGCGCGGCGCCGGCTTCGCCGAAGCGGCGGCGGCGGTGCTCAGGGCACGTTGAAGGCGACCGGCCTGGCCCGCGCGACCACGTTGCCGGCCGCCGTGTTGCTCATCAGTTCGAGCCGCGCGTTGTAGCTGCCCTTGGGCGGATTGAGCCACAGCTCGGTCTGCCCGCCCTCCAGCTCGATGATCTCGGCCTTCTGCCCTGGGCGTTCGAGCACCAGCCGGAAGTGCCCGGTGTCGGGCACCTTGGGGGCGGCGTTCGAGACATTCAGGCCGCTGGCATGGAACTGCACCCGCAGCGGCAATTGCACCGTGCTGCGGTCGGCCGGGCTCAGCAACTCGACGCGCGGCGTCCCCAGCAGGCTGGCCGGCGTGACGCCCTTGTTCTGCTTGCTGACCGTGAACTTGAGCGGCTTGCTGTAGACGAAATACGGGATGTGCCCCTGGTCGGCCAGCACCAGCCGCATCGTGTAGGTGCCCGGCGGCAGGTCGACCACGGTCTCCATCTGGCCCTTGCCGAAGTGGATGTAGTGCTCGGTGAAGGGCAGCGGCTTGGTGAAATCGAGCGGCAGCGGCTGATCGATCAGCAGGTGGTGATGGCCGGCCGAGCCCGCGGTCTTGCCGGCCGGCACGATGCCCCGCATCGAGAGGCCGAAGCGGGCGACGAACGGCGCCTCCGTGGTCGCGCCGTCCTTCAGGTTGGTGAAGTAGGCCTCGGGCGACCAGTTCGGCGGCGGCACCACCCAGGGGTGGACCACGACGTCCGTGCCGTCGGCTGCCGGCGCCGCGGCTGAGGGCGGCGCATCAGCGGCCTGGGCGGCGGCGCCACCCGCCCCCAGCATCAGCGCGGCCACCGCCGCAGCCTCGATCGCCCGCCTCCCCCGACGCTCTGGATGCCGCATGTCTACTCCTTAAGTACTGATCTGATTGTGTATCAATGAGTACCAAACAGTGAACGCGCATGACCGGCGGAAGCGTGAAAAAGGTCGTCAGTAGTGGGGCGGCAACTCGTCGCGCAGGTTGCGGGCGCCGCCGGTGCCCGCATCCGGGCTTTGCTGCCGCAGCAGCGCCACTTGCCGCAGCAGGCTGTCGATTTGTTCCTGCTGCCGGTAGATCGTCAGGTTCAACTGGTCCAGCAGGTCTTCGGTGAAGCTCGCCTTGATCTCGAGCTCGGTCAGGCGGCGGTGCGCGTCTTGCGAGGTGTCCATGCCGCTATTGGACAGGAAGCCGGCGCGGCGCCGGTCCAGAATGCGGAAATGGACCCGACGATTCGAACGCTCGGCCTCGCCGAGATGCCGCTCGTGATCGAGATGGCCGCCCGCGAAGGCTGGAACCCCGGCCTGCACGATGGCGCCTGCTTTCACGCCGCCGACCCCGGCGGCTTCCTGGTCGCCGAGCATCGCGGGGAAGCGATCGGCTGCATCAGCGCGGTCTCGTACGCGGGCCGCTTCGGCTTCATCGGCCTCTACATCGTCGCGCCGGCCTGGCGCGGCAAGGGCGTCGGGCTCAGGCTCTGGCGTGCCGGCATGGCGCGGCTGGCCGGCCATGTGGTGGGACTGGATGGCGTTCCGGCCCAGCAGGACAACTATCGCCGCAGCGGTTTTGCGCTGGCCTGGAACAACGCCCGCTTTGCCGGCGTTGCCCGAGGGGGCGGCAGTGTGCCGCCGCAGATCGTCCCGCTGGCCACTGTCGACCCCCGCTTGCTGGCGGCCGACGATCGCCGCGTGTTCCCGGCACCGCGCGACGCCTTTCTGCGCGCCTGGGTCGGCATGCCCGATGCGACCGGCCTGGCCTGGCTCGAGGACGGGCGACTCGCCGGCTGGGGGCTGGTCCGCCGCTGTCGCGAAGGCCACAAGATCGCGCCGCTGCTGGCCGACGACCCGCAGGTGGCACGCGCGCTGTTCGCCGCATTGTGCGCGGCGGTGCCGGCCGGTGACGCGGTCTGCATCGACGTTCCGCTGCCGAACGCCGAAGCGGTGGCGATGGCGCGGGCCGAAGGGATGCGCAGCGTCTTCGAGACCGCCCGCATGTACGCCGGCGCCGCACCGCCCTGCGAGCTGCAGCGGGTCCATGGGCTCACGAGCTTCGAGCTCGGATAGCCCCGCTCACTGCGGCTTGGCCAGCCCCAGCTTCTCGATCAGCGCCTTCTCGCGGGTGAAGGTGGTCTGCGCGAACTTCGTGTAGTCGGCCGAGCTCATGTAGATCGGCAGCATGTCGTAGCGTCCGAGCGCGGCCAGGTAGCTGGGCTCTTCCATGGCCTGCTTGAAGGCGTCGTGCAGCTTCTTCACGACCTCGGGCGGCGTGCCCTTGGGCGCCCCGATGCCGAAGGGCGAGTTCTGCACGATGTCGAGTCCGAGTTCCTTCAAGGTCGGCGCGTCCGGGAACTTGGCCAGCCGCTTCTCGCCCCAGGTATTGAGCACGCGCAGCTTGCCCGACTCGACCAGCGGCGCGAAGCCGGTCGAATCGGCGATCGCCATCAGGTGGTTGCCGAGCACCGCCTGTGCCAGGTCGGCGCTGCCTTTGTAGGGCACGTGCTGCAGCTGGATGCCGAGCTGCTGGGCGATGAGTTCGGTCGTCAGGTGCGGACTGGTGAGATTGCCGGTCGAGCCGTAGGTGAGCTTGCCTGGATTGGCCTTGGCGTAGGCCACGAAATCATTCCAGGTCTTGAACGGGCTGTCGCCCGGCACCGCGATGCCGAAGGCGTAGCCGGTGACGTTGATGACGTAGCTGATGTCCTTGACCGGGTCCCAGTTGATCTTGGTCGTGTAGGGCAGGCGGAACACGCCGAGCGGAATCTGGCCGATGGTGTAGCCGTCGGGCGGCGCGGTCTGCAGCGCCTGCGCCGGCAGCGTCCCGCCGGCACCCGGCTTGTTGTCGACCACGATCGGCTGGCCGAGGATCTTGGACGCGTTGTCGGCCAGCTGCCGCATCGTGATGTCGGTCGGGCCGCCGGCCGGGAAGGCGATCACCAGCTTGATCGGCCGGGTCGGGAAGGTCTGCGCGTGGACCGCAGTGGCGGCGACGCCGAGCAGCGCGGCGCACAGGAGGGAACGACGAAACATGGGGCAACTCCGCAACGGATTCGAAAGGCAGCATTGGGCCGCAGGGCCATTCAGGGGGCAAGCGGGTATGTCCCCGGGTGGCGTCGCCACCGCGTCAGCCGGACTGCTGCATGAAGCCTTCGAGCACGTTGACCGCGTTGGCGCCGACCTCGGCCACGGCATAGCCGCCCTCGAAGACGAACACGGTCGGCAGGCCGGCCCGGGCGAGGTCTTCGCCGACGCGCAGGTAGTCGTCTGTGGCGAGCGTGAAGCCGGCGATCGGATCGCCCGCGAAGGTGTCGAGCCCGAGCGAGACCACCAGTGCGCCCGGCTTGAATGCGGCGATGCCGCGCAGCGCCGTCGCCAGCGCCTCGCGCCACTGCGCGAAGCCGCTGCCGCGCGCCAGCGGCAGGTTGTGGTTGAAGCCCAGGCCCTCGCCGGCACCGCGCTCGTCGGCGTAGCCGAGGTAGTACGGATACTCGGTGTGCGGATCGCCGTGCAGGCTGGTGAACTGGACGTCGGCGCGTTCGTAGAAGATCGCTTGCGTGCCGTTGCCGTGGTGGTAGTCGATGTCAAGCACCGCGACGCGCTCCACGCCGGCATCGCGCAGCGACTGTGCCGCGATGGCCGCGTTGTTGAGGAAGCAGTAGCCGCCGAAGAAATCGGCGCCCGCATGATGACCGGGCGGGCGCGTGAGCGCGAAGGCCGCACGATCGCCCTGCAGCACGCGCGCCGCGGCGGTCAACGCGCAGCAGGCGCCGGCGCGGGCCGCGGTCCAGGTGCCCGATGTCAGCGGCGTGCCGGCGTCGTACGAGAACAAGCCCATGCGCGCGGGGAAGCTCGCCGGCAGCACGTCGGAGCGGAAGGTGCGGATCGGCCAATAGGAAGGCAGCGCATCGCGTGTGGCGTTGGCCGGGTCCAGGGCGACCCATTCATCCCAGGCGCCAGACAGGAAATCGAGGTAGCGCTGCGCATGGACGCGTGCGATCGCCGCGTCATCGAATGCAGAGGGTTCTTCGATGGGGCCGAGCCTGCGCTGCTGCAATTCCTGGAGGACATAGTCGGCACGGGCAGGGACCTCGAAGCATGGCACGAGTTCGCCGCGGAACATCTCGAGCTTGCCATGGTGCAGCGCGTGGCGGTGGTTGTAGATCGTGAGCATGGCGGTAGGGTAACGCTGAAGGGGCATAGGGCGTGACGGCGATGGCGGGCGGTATGCCCTGGGCCGGCCGACGTCACCGGCCGCTTCGCGGCTGCCCTGCGCTGCTCGCGGTACGCGGGGTCCGCGCAAACTCGCTCCGCTGCGCTCCACTCAAACACGCGCGGCCCTTTTTCCGCGCACCGCTGCGCTGCTCGGCGGTGCCTCAACGGCCGGCCCAGGGCATACCGCCCGCCACCGCTGAGACGTCGGGGTTGCATCGGCGTTGGAGAAGTTTGGATTGTTCGCACACCCCTGCGCCCGGTATGCGGTGCGGGACGGGCGATCCCCTCTGCGCCGCTGAGGAGCGCAGCTTCAGGCGGATAAAGGGCCGCGCGTGTTTGAGCGAAGCGAGTTTCGCGTGGACCCCGCCTGAAGCGAGCACCGCAAGGGAGCCCGAAGGGCCGGCGCAGTGGGGTCGCACGGCCCGCACCGCATGCCGGGCGCCCCCTCCAACGTCAACGAACAAAGATCAAAACAACAGTCAGGCTTCCCTACGGACCTTCACAGAGGACTCCACCGACTCCTGCACCGGCAGCGTCAGCACCACATGCCGCTCCATGGAACGCGCCAAAACCGGCCCAAGCGCCACGCCCGTGTGCGTGCCCAGCTTCACCACCTCTTCCGGCGGCGCCGCAGCCACGACACGCCCGCCCCCGTTGCCGCCTTCCGGCCCGAGGTCGATCAGCCAGTCGGCCTCGGCGATGACATCGAGGTCATGCTCGATCACCACCACGCTGTGGCCGCCGTTGACCAGCCGATGCAGCACGTGGATCAGCTTCTCGACGTCGGCCATGTGCAGGCCCACCGTCGGCTCGTCGAGCACGTAGAGCGTGTGCGGCGCCTTGTTGCCGCGCCGCGTGACGTCGTCGCGCACCTTGCTGAGCTCGGTCACCAGCTTGATGCGCTGCGCCTCGCCGCCGGACAGCGTCGGCGACGGCTGGCCCAGCGTCAGGTAGCCGAGTCCGACGTCCTTCAGCAGCTGCAGCGGATGGCTGATGTTGGGCATCGAGGCGAAGAACTCGACCGCCTCGTCGACCTCCATCTGCAGCACATCGCCGATGCTCTTGCCGCGCCAGCTGACCGCCAGCGTCTCGGGGTTGAAGCGCGCGCCGTGGCAGACCTCGCAAGCCACCTTGACGTCGGGCAGGAAGCTCATCTCGATGGTCCGCACGCCGGCGCCGTCGCAGCCCGGGCAGCGGCCTTCGCCGGTGTTGAAGCTGAAGCGTGCGGGGCCGTAGCCGCGCGCCTTGGCTTCCAGCGTATCGGCGAACAGCTTGCGGATCGTGTCCCAGAAACCGATGTAGGTCGCCGGGCAGCTGCGCGGCGTCTTGCCGATCGGCGTCTGGTCGACCTCGAGCACACGGTCGATGGTCTCGTAGCCCTCGACCGCGCTGCAACCCACCCACTTCGGATGCTTGCCCGCGGCATCTGCATCGCGGCCGGCCTTGGTCATGCGCTGCACCACCACCGCGTACACGTTGGCCAGCAGGACGTCGCGCGCCAGGGTCGACTTGCCCGAGCCGCTGACGCCGGTGACGGCCACCAGGCGATGCAGCGGCAGCGAGACCGCGACATCCTTCAGGTTGTGCAAGTCGGCACCGCTCACGCTGAGCCAGCCCGGGGCACCCGGCTCGGGCGAAGGCACGCCGCGCCGGGGCTGCAGCGGATGCCTGATCGCGTCGCGCAGGTAGCGGCCGGTCTGCGAATCGCCGGCGCCCTCGATGTCCGCCACGCTGCCTTCGGCCACCAGCCGGCCGCCGCGCTTGCCCGCGCTCGGGCCGATGTCGATGATGTGGTCGGCGCGGCGGATCGTGTCCTCGTCGTGCTCGACCACCACCAGCGTGTTGCCCTTGTCGCCGAGCTTGTGCAGCGCGTCGAGCAGGATCTGGTTGTCGCGCGCATGCAGGCCGATGGTCGGCTCGTCGAGCACGTAGCAGACGCCCTGCAGGTTGCTGCCGAGCTGCGCCGCGAGCCGGATCCGCTGCGCCTCGCCGCCGCTCAGGGTCGGCGCGCCGCGGTCGAGCGTGAGATAGCCCAGCCCGACCTCCTCGAGGAACTCGAGCCGGCTCTTGATCTCCGGCACCAGGTCGCGCGCGATCTCGGCCTGGCGGCCGCTCAGCACCACGTTCTCGAACCAGACGCGGATGTCGGTCACGCTCATGCGGGCGAGCTCGGTGATCCCGATGCCGCCGCCCTCGCCGAACAGCACGGCGCGCGCGGTCGCATTGAGCCGCGTGCCTTCGCAGGTCGGGCAGGCCACGTCGCCCACGTCTTCCGCCTCGGGCTCGGCAAAAGTCTGCTCGCGGCCCTTCTGGTCGTCGGCCATCACCGAGTCGTCATAAACCTTGCGCTGCTCCTTCGTGAGCTTGACGCCGGTGCCGACGCAGTCGGGGCACCATCCGTGCTTGCTGTTGTAGGAGAACAGCCGCGGATCGAGCTCCGCATAGCTGGTGCTGCACACCGGGCAGGCGCGCAAGGTCGAGAACACATGGGCGTGGCCGATGCCGAGCGTTGGTGCGCCGGCCATCATCGCGGCGCGCAGGCCCGTGAGGTTGCTCAGCACGTGGACCACGCCCTTGCCGTGCTCGAGCGCCTTGGTCAGCGCCTGGCGCAGCTCGGTCTCCTGCGCCGGCAGCACGTCCAGGCTGGCCACCGGCAGCTCGATGCTGTGCTCCTTGAAGCGGTCGATGCGCGGGAAGCCCGTGGTCGGCAGGAATTCGCCATCGACCCGCAGGTGGGTGAAGCCGCGCGGCCGCGCCCAGTCGGCCAGCTCGGTGTAGACGCCCTTGCGGTTGCTCACCAGCGGCGCCAGCAGGCCGATGTGCTGGCCCTTGAAGTTCTTCAGCAGCTGCGCCGCGATGCTGTCGGGCGTCTGCGGCTGCACCGCCGCGCCGTCATGGATGCAGTGCTGGATGCCGAGCTTGACGTACAGCAGGCGCAGGAAGTGCCAGACCTCGGTGGTGGTGCCCACCGTGCTCTTGCGGCCGCCGCGCGACAGGCGCTGCTCGATCGCGACGGTGGGCGGAATGCCGTAGACCGCATCGACCTCGGGCCGGCCCGCGGGCTGCACGATGCTGCGCGCATAGGCGTTGAGCGATTCGAGGTAGCGCCGCTGCCCTTCGTTGAACAGGATGTCGAAGGCCAGCGTCGACTTGCCCGATCCGCTGACGCCCGTGACCACGCTGAACTTGCCGCGCGGGATGTCGACCGACAGGTTCTTGAGGTTGTGCTCGCGCGCATTGACGATCTGGATCGCGTCGCGCCCCTGCACCGGCTGCACCCGCGCCGCATAGCTTCGCGCCGCGCGCTCGGCCACCTTGTAGGCGCCCGGCCCGACCGCGAGTTCGTAGTCGGCCAGCGCCGCGCCGGTCAGCGAGACCGGGTTCTCGCGCACTTGCTCGGGCGTGCCGACCGCCACCACCTGGCCACCGCCCTCGCCGCCTTCGGGCCCGAGGTCGATGATCCAGTCGCTGGCCCGGATGACGTCGAGGTTGTGCTCGATCACGACCAGCGAATGGCCGGCGTCGAGCAGCTTGCGCAACGCGCGCATCAGGCGCGCGATGTCGTCGAAGTGCAGTCCGGTGGTCGGCTCGTCGAACAGGAACAAGGTGCCCTTGCGCGCCAGCGGCTGCTTGCTGGCGCTGCCGCTCTTGGCCGCCTCGGCCAGGAAGCCCGCGAGCTTGAGGCGCTGCGCCTCGCCGCCCGAGAGCGTGGGCACCGGCTGGCCCAGCTTCACGTAGTCGAGGCCGACGTCGACGATCGGTTGCAGCACGCGCAGCACCTCGCGGTCGGAAGCAAAGGCCGCAGCGGCCTCGGCCACCGTGAGGTCGAGCACGTCGGCGACGTTGAGGTCGCGGCCGGCCCGCTCGATCGTCACCTCGAGGATCTCGGGCCGGTAGCGCTTGCCGTCGCAGTCCGGGCAGCGCAGGTAGACGTCCGACAGGAACTGCATCTCGACATGCTCGAAGCCCGAGCCGCCGCAGGTCGGGCAGCGGCCGTCGCCGCTGTTGAAGCTGAACTTCGAGGCCGTGTAGCCGCGCTGGCGCGACAGCGCCGCGGTGGCGAAGATCTCGCGGATCGCGTCCCAGGCCCCGACATAGCTCGCCGGATTGGAGCGCGCCGTCTTGCCGATCGGCGACTGGTCGACGAAGACCACGTCGCTCAGGTGATCGGCGCCCAGCATGCGGTCGTGCGCGCCCGGGCTTTCGGTCGCCTTGCCGAAGTGCCGCATCAGGGCCGGCGCCAGCACGTCCTGCACCAAGGTCGACTTGCCCGAGCCGCTGACGCCGGTGATGCAGACCAACCGCGACAGCGGCAGCTCGACCGTGATGTCCTGCAGGTTGTGCTCGCGCACGCCTTCGAGGATGAGGCGCGGCGTGTTGTCGCTGACCATGCGGCGGAAGCCCATGCCGATCTGCTTGCGCCCGCCCAGGTACTGGCCGGTCAGCGTCTCGGCATCGCGCAGCGCATCGGTGCTGCCGTCGAAGACGATCTGGCCGCCCCGGATGCCCGGGCCCGGCCCCATGTCGATCACCCGGTCGGCCGCCAGCATCACGGCCGGGTCGTGCTCGACCACCACCAGCGTGTTGCCGGCGTCGCGCAGCCGCAGCATGGCCTCGGTGATGCGGTTCATGTCGCGCGGATGCAGGCCGATGCTGGGCTCGTCGAGCACGAACAGCGTGTTGACCAGCGAGGTGCCGAGCGCGGTCGTGAGGTTGATGCGCTGCACCTCGCCGCCCGACAGCGTGCGGCTCTGGCGATCGAGCGTCAGGTAGCCGATGCCGACGTCGTGCAGGTAGCGCAGGCGGGTCGTGATCTCCTCGAACAGCAGCTTGAGCGCCTGGATGTCGCCCTCGCTCGCGGTGCTGCTGTTGCCGTGGCTTTCGATGCGGTCGAACAAACGGCGCAGGCGCTCGATCGGCAGCAGCATCAGGTCGTGCAGGCACAGGCCCGGCAGGGCCTCGAGCTGCTCGCGCGACCACTTCGCGCCGACCGGCATGAAACGCTTGGACGGCGCCAGCACGGCATCGGCGTCTTCCTTGCTGCCGATGCGCCACAGCAGGCTCTCGAGTTCGAGCCGCGCGCCGGCGCAGGTCGGGCACGGCGTGTAGCTGCGGTACTTCGACAAGAGCACGCGGATGTGCATCTTGTAGGCCTTGCTTTCCAGGTAGGCGAAGAAGCGGCGCACGCCATACCACTGCTGGTTCCACTTGCCCTTCCAGTTCGGCGAGCCCTCGATCACCCAGTGGCGCTGCTCGGCCGTGAGCTTGTTCCATGGCGTGTCGCGCGGAATGCCGGCGTCTTCGGCGTGGCGCATGAGGTCGTCCTGCGCCTCCTTCCAGGCCGGCGTCTGGATGGTCTTGATGGCGCCGGCGCGCAAGGTGAGCTTGTCGTTCGGAATCACCAGCCCGAGGTCGACGCCGATCACGCGGCCGAAGCCGCGGCAGGTCTCGCAGGCGCCCACCGCCGAGTTGAACGAGAACATCGAGGGGATCGGATCGGTGTAGCGGATGTCGCTCTCCGGGCAGTGCAGCCCGGTGGAGAACTTCCAGATATCGGGCTCGACGCCCTCCTCGGCCGCCACCGCGTACACGGTCAGGCGCCCGCTGCCGCGCTTCAGCGCCACCTCGATCGCCTCGACCACGCGCGCCCGCTCGGCGTTGGCCATGCGGAAGCGGTCGGCCACGACGTCGAGCACCTTGCGCGGGCCGGTCGGGGTCGCGACCTCGCGCTCGGCCTGCACCCGCGTGAAGCCGCTGGCCGACAGCCATTGCGTCACCTCGTCGGCCGAGGTGCTGGCCGGCAGCTCGACCGGGAAGGTCAGGACCACCCGCGGATCGCCCGCCGCGGCGGCACGAGACTGCAGTTCGGCGTAGATCGAATCGGGCGAGTCGTGCCGCACCGGCAGGGCGGTCTCGCGGTCGAACAACTGGGCCGCGCGCGCGAACAGCAGTTTCAGATGGTCGTTGAGCTCGGTCATGGTGCCGACGGTCGAGCGCGAGGAGCGCACCGGATTGGTCTGGTCGATCGCGATCGCGGGCGGCACGCCCTCCACCTTGTCGACCGCCGGCTTGTCCATCCGGTCGAGAAACTGGCGCGCGTAGGCCGAGAAGGTCTCGACATAGCGCCGCTGGCCTTCGGCATAGAGGGTGTCGAACACCAGGCTCGACTTGCCCGAGCCGCTCGGCCCGGTGACCACCGTCATCTCGCCGGTGCGGATGTCGAGGTCGAGGTTCTGGAGGTTGTGCTGACGTGCACCGCGAATCCGGATGGAGCCCTGTGTCATGAATGCCTTGCGGGGTGGGGCAGACATTCTAGGAAGCTGCCGCGGCCCGCGCCGGCGTGGGCGTATGGTTGCGCGCTATGCGGGGGCTTCCTCGCCGGACCGTGCACGAAATAATTACACACGGACACATATGACCTTCCTCGTCGACGAAGAAATCACCTTCCGCAAGCTCGAGATCCTGCTTGCCTTCATGGAAACCGGGAACCTCGCGCGCACCGCCGAGCGGCTCGACATCAGCACGGTCAGCGTGCACCGGGCCCTGCATTCGCTGGAAACCGGCACCCGCTGCGCGCTGTTCCGGCTCGAGGGCCGCAACCTGCTGCCCACGGACGCCGCCAAGACGCTGGCCGACGTCGCCCGGGACGTGGTGCGCACGCTGTCGGAAGGCATCCGGGCGACGCGCGAGGTGGCGGGCTATTCGGCCGACCGGATCCGCATCGGGTCGCTCTATTCCCTGACCAGCCGGACCGTGCCCAAGGTCATCATGGGGATGAAGCAGCGCCTGCCCGAACTCCACACCGAGCTGGTGCTCGGCTCGAACGCCGATCTGCTGCAGAAGCTGCGCGACGGCGGCGTCGACGCGGTGCTGATGGCGATCCCCGGCGAGGCGCCCGACGTCGAATCGGAGCCGCTGTTCGAGGACGACATCTTCTTCGCCGCACCGGTCGACTCCCGCTACGCCGGCATGAAGGAGGTCGACCTCGGCGCCTGCGCCGACGAACACTTCGTCAGCCTGTCCGAAGGCTTCGTGACCTACAGCGGCTTCATGGAATCGTTCCGCATCGCCGAGTTCGCACCCCGCGTGGTGATGCAGACGGGCGACATCTTCTCGCTGATGAACCTGGTGAGCGGCGGCGTGGGCTATACCTTGCTGCCCGGACGGGTGCGCGGCGCGCTGCCGCACAACGTCCGGCTGGTTCCGCTGCAGGCGAAGTACCTGGTGCGCCAGACCATCGCGGTGAACTTCCTGCGCACGCGCGAACGCGACCCCAATCTGCTGGCCCTGCTGGCGCTGTGCCGCAGTTCGAAGGCCGACCTCTCCTGAAACTGCCGCCCGGGGTTTACCCGCGACCGTTTCACGCGGCGTAAGCGTCGCCGCCCCCCGTTAATTGATCGGGACGGGGGCCGCCGGTACCGTTCGTCTCCACAGCGCCGCGATTCCGGACGGCGAATCCAAGGAGACAAGCGGATGATCATTTTCGGTACCGCCCTGCTGGCCGTGTGCCACCTGCTGGGCATCTTTCTCGGGGACCTGCTGGGCCAGGCGCTCGGCGTCAAGACCAATGTCGGCGGCGTCGGCATCGCCATGCTGCTGCTGATCTTCGCCCGCATCTACATGCAGCGGCGCAACATGCTGCCGAAGCTGACGGAACTCGGCGTCGAGTACTGGGGCGCGCTCTATATCCCGGTCGTCGTCGCCATGGCGGCGCAGCAGGACATGGTGTCGGCGCTGCGCGGCGGCCCGGTCGCGCTGCTGTCGGCCATCGCCGCGGTGGCGGTCTGTGCCTGCGTGATCGCCGTGATCAATCGGACCGAGCGGCCGCAGGCGCAGACCGATGGCGCACCGATCCTGCACGACAACCCCCTCCTGACCGAAGCGGAGTGACACCATGATCGAAATCCTCGAAAAAGCCGCGATCCAGAACGGCCTCGTGACCGCCTTCGCGGTGGTCGGCCTGATCATCCTGCTGTCGGGCCAGATCTCGCGCCGGCTGACCTTCGGCCGCGTGCACGGCTCGGCCATCGCGATCGTGATCGGGCTGGCGCTGGCCTACTGGGGCGGCACCCAGACCGGCGGCCACAAGGGGCTGGCCGACATGACGCTGTTCGGCGGCATCGGACTGATGGGCGGCGCGATGCTGCGCGATTTCGCCATCGTCGCGACCGCGTTCGAGGTGCAGGCCACCGAGGCGCGCAAGGCCGGGCTGATCGGCGTGGTGTCGCTGCTGCTCGGCACGGTGCTGCCCTTCATCGTCGGCGCCGCCATCGCCTGGAGCTTCGGCTACTCGGACGCGGTGAGCATGACCACCATCGGCGCCGGCGCCGTGACCTACATCGTCGGCCCCGTGACGGGTGCGGCCATCGGCGCCAGCCCGGACGTGATGGCGCTGAGCATCGCCACCGGGCTGGTCAAGGCCATCCTCGTGATGGTGGGCACGCCGATCGCGGCGCGCTTCCTGGGCCTGAAGACGCCGCGCTCGGCGATGGTGTTCGGCGGCCTGGCCGGCACGGTGAGCGGCGTGTCGGCGGGACTGGCCGCCACCGACCGCAAGCTGGTGCCTTACGGCGCGCTGGTCGCCACTTTCCACACCGGCCTCGGCTGCCTGCTCGGCCCGTCGCTGCTGTTTTTCGCCACCAAGGCACTGGTGGGTTGAGGGCACACCATGGAACGCACGAACTGGAACACCAAGGCCGACAACCGGGCCGCGCGCCTCGCGCGGGCGGCCGGCGCACTGGGCACGCAACTCAGCGGCAAACGGGTCGCCACCGAAGCGATCGGCAGGCTGCTCGAAGCCGTGCTGGAGCCGGGCGACCGGGTCTGCCTCGAAGGCAACAACCAGAAGCAGGCCGACTTCCTGGCCAAGGCGCTGGTGCAGGTCGATCCGGCGCGGGTGCACGGCCTGCACATGGTGCAGTCGGTGCTGGCACTGCCTGAACATCTCGACGTGTTCGAGAACGGCGTCGCGGCGCGGCTGGACTTCAGCTTCTCGGGACCGCAGGGCGCGCGGCTGGCTAAGCTGGTGTCGGCGGGGCGCATCGAGATCGGCGCCATCCACACCTACCTCGAACTCTTCGCGCGCTACTTCGTCGACCTCACGCCCCAGGTGGCGCTGGTCGCGGCGCACGCGGCCGATGCCGAGGGCAACCTCTACACCGGTCCCAACACCGAGGACACGCCGGTGATCGTCGAGGCCACGGCGTTCTCGGGCGGCATCGTGATCGCGCAGGTGAACGAACTGGTGGACGGCAGGACCACCACGCTGCCGCGCGTCGACATACCCGCCGGCTGGGTGAACTTCGTCGTCAAGGCGCCGCGGCCGAACTTCATCGAGCCGCTGTTCACGCGCGATCCGGCGCAGATCAGCGAGATCCAGGTGCTGATGGCGATGATGGCGATCAAGGGCATCTACGCCGAGTACGGCGTGCAGCGCCTCAACCACGGCATCGGCTTCGACACCGCGGCGATCGAGCTGCTGCTGCCGACCTACGGCGAATCGCTGGGGCTCAAGGGCAAGATCGGCAGGCACTGGGCATTGAACCCGCATCCGGCGCTGATTCCCGCGATCGAAGCCGGCTGGGTGCAATCGGTGCACTCCTTCGGCTCGGAGCTGGGCATGGAGGACTACATCCGCGCCCGCTCCGATGTGTTCTTTACCGGGCCCGACGGCAGCCTGCGCAGCAACCGCGCCCTGTGCCAGGCCGCGGGCCACTATGCCTGCGACCTGTTCATCGGCTCGACCCTGCAGATCGACCTCGACGGCAACAGCTCGACCGCCACGCTGGGCCGCATCGCGGGCTTCGGCGGCGCGCCCAACATGGGCGCCGACGCGCGCGGCCGGCGTCACGCGAGCCCGGCGTGGCTCAAGGCCGGGCGCGAAGCGCGCGCCGGACGCAGCGGCGCCGCCGGGACACCGCGCGGGCAGAAGCTGGTGGTGCAGATGGTCGAGACTTTCCGCGAGCACATGCAGCCGGCCTTCGTCGACCGGCTCGATGCCTGGACCTTGCAGGAGCAGGCCGGCATGGACCTGCCGCCGATCATGATCTACGGCGACGACGTCACGCACATCCTGACCGAGGAAGGCATCGCCAACCTGCTGCTGTGCCGCACCGACGCGGAGCGCGAGCAGGCGATTCGCGGCGTGGCCGGCTACACGGCGGTCGGCCTCGCGCGCGACCGGCGCGCGGTCGAGAACCTGCGCGACCGCGGCGTCATCCGCCGGCCGGAAGACCTCGGCATCGATCCGCGGCAGGCCACCCGCAACCTGCTGGCCGCACGCAGCATGCGCGACCTGGTGCGGGCCTCGGGCGGCCTCTACCAGCCGCCCAAGCGATTCAGAAACTGGTGACCAGGAGAACGACCATGACCATTCCCGCGGGGCTCGAAGCCCTCGATTTCTCCTTCACCGGCACCCGACCCGCCGGCGCCTTCGCGCCGGTGCTCGTCGGCGTCGTCGGCTCCGGCAACCTGGAGGTGCTGCTCGAAGCGGCCGGCGGCGACGTCTGCACCGTCCGCATCGAGACCTCGGCACGCGGCTTCGGCCCGATCTGGGAAGCCGTGCTCGGCGACTTCCACGATCGGCATCCACTGGCCGGCGTGCGCATCGCCATCAACGACATGGGCGCGACACCCGCGGTCGTCAGCCTGCGGCTGGACCAGGCCGTGGCCGAACTGCCGGCGGCGGCGCAAGGAGCACGGCCATGATCAGCTACGCCGAATGCTCGGCGCGCGAACGGATCGCGCAACTGCTGGACACGGGCAGCTTCCACGAATGGCTGCCGCCGGCCGAGCGCCTGACCAGCCCGCATCTGGCGCAGCTGGGCGTGCCGTCGTCCTTCGACGACGGCGTCGCGATCGGCCGGGCGACGCTGGGCGGGCTGGAGGTCTTCGTCGCCGCCCAGGAAGGCGCCTTCATGGGCGGCGGCGTCGGCGAGGTGCACGGCGCCAAGCTGGTCGGCCTGCTGCGCCGCGCGCTGCGCGACCGCCCGGCGGCGGTGCTGCTGCTGGCGGAGTCCGGCGGCGTGCGGCTGCACGAGGCCAATGCCGGCCTGATCGCGGTGTCGGAGGTCATGCGCGCCGTGCTCGACGTCCGCGCGGCCGGCGTGCCGGTGGTGGTGCTGATCGGCGGCGCGAACGGCTGCTTCGGCGGCATGGGCATCGTCGCGCGCTGCGCGGACCACATCGTGATGAGCGATGTCGGGCGGCTCGCCATGTCCGGGCCGGAAGTCATCGAGGCCTCGCACGGGGTGGAGGAATTCGACTCGCGCGACCGCGCCCTGGTGTGGCGCACCACGGGCGGCAAGCACCGCTGGCTGACCGGCGATTGCGACGCGCTCGTGGAAGACGACGTGGCCGCCTTCCGCGACGCGGCCATCGATGCGATCGGCGCCTCGAAGCCGGTGTCGCTCGCCACGCTCGAAGCCGAGCACGCCCTGCTCTCCGCACGCCTGCGCGACCCGCTGGCGGAGGACGGCGGCGACGACGCCATTGCGCTGTGGACCCACCTGGGCATTGCAGGTGCCGACCGCGTGCCCGATCTGGACGTGGCCGCGGTGCGCGCACTGCGGCCTGCATGAGGAGCGAAGCTATGGACTGGAACCTTCTCGCCACCGGGCTCTTCGGCGCCGGACATGGCATCGTCGCCGACGGCGACTTCCTGCAAGGCACGGCGCACTTCGACGGCCAGCCGATCACGGTGATCGGCACCACGAACCACGCGCCGATCGGCGTCAGGCTGGCCCTGGCCCAGGCGCGGGTGGTGCTCGACACCCTCGCGCAGCACCCGGAGCGGCCGATCCTGCTGCTGGTCGACACCCAGGGCCAGCAGCTGCGGCGGCGCGACGAACTGCTCGGCATCAACCGCGCGATGGCCCACCTCGGCGCCAGCATCGATCTCGCCCGGCGACGCGGCCATCGCGTGATCGGCCTGGTGTACGACCAGGCGCTGTCGGGCGGCTTCATCACCTCGGGCCTGATCGCGGATGCCTGCCATGCGCTGCCCGAGGCCGAGATCCGCGTCATGCGCATCCCCGCGATGGCGCGCGTGACCAAGCTGCCCGAGGACATGCTGACCGCGCTGTCGCAATCGAACCCGGTGTTCGCGCCCGGGGTATCGAACTACGTCGCGATGGGCGGCGTGCGCTCGCTGTGGCGGGGCGATCTCGCGGCGGCCCTGCGCGAGGCGCTGGCGCATTCGCCCCGCGACGACCTGCGCGCGATCGACGGCGCCGAGCGCGGCGGCCGCAAGCTCGCCGCGGCGGTCGCGCAGCGCGTGCTGGATGCGGCCTGAGGACGCGCCATGATGCCGCTGCGACGCCATCGRCTGGCTTGCCTGACGGACGCGGGCTGGGCCGTCGTCCGCGCGCAGGCCTGGGACACCCAGGCGCAGGCTTGCATCGACCACTGGGCCGCGCACCGGCTGCCGCTGGTCGTGACCCGGCAGCCGCCGCACGCCGACCCGGCGCAGGCCCCGATCGCGCTGGGCCTCCCGGCGCCGCTGCAATGGGACCGGCGGCGCCTGGCCATCCAGGCGCCGCGCAGCGCGCTCGCCTGGTTCGACGAGTTCCCGCGCGCCACCGATGTGCTGGGCCTGCTGCCGCGCGGACCCCGCGCCGCGATGCGCGCGCTCGGCCAGTCGCTCGCGGCCTGCCGCGCGCCGGCGCGCGTCTACGGCGGCTACGGCTGGCAGCTGCTGACCGGCCTCGGCTACCTGCGCGAGAGCTCCGACATCGACCTGTGGATCGCCGTCGACGATGCCGAGCATGCGGACGCGGTCGTTCGCCATCTCGAAGGCTTCGCGCCCCGCCAGCCGCGGCTGGATGGCGAGCTGGTGTTCGAAGACGGCACGGCCGTGGCCTGGCGCGAATGGAGCGCCTGGCGCGCAGGCCGGGCCCGTCGCCTGCTCGTGAAGCGGCTGGAGGGCGCGGCGATGGCGGATGCATCGTTCCTGCGCCGCCATGCGCCGGTGCTGGAGATGGAGGCATGAGCCCCCGCCCCGCCGCTCCGAAGGGGGCTCGCACCGCAGTGCGAAGCACGGAGGTTTCCCGATGAACGCCGCCCGTCTGCCGGCTCGACGCGCGGTGCGCCTGAGCGCGGCCGACATCGGACGCGCCGCCACGCTGGCGCTGCACGACGAGCTCGCGCTGGCGCCCAAGCCGGGCCTGGTGTCCTTCGTCGACAGCGGCAGCCACTCGGACATGGATGCCCACACCTTCATGCGCAGCCTGTTCGCATTGCGCCACTACTTCGTGCAGATCTGCGCCCTCGGCGAGGCCCAGGCGCCGTTCGAAGCGCTGGAGCGTTGCGGCATCGCCGCCGAAGCGCGGATGCTGGCGGCCACCGGCGGCATCAACACGCACCGCGGCGCCATCTTCACGCTCGGCCTGCTGTGCGCCGCGGCGGGCGCCCTGCTCCGCGACGGCGCGCCGCTCGACCCGCAGGCGCTTCGCCACGCATTGCGTCGCCATTGGGGCGATGCGCTGGCCGCCCGAACCCGGCGCGTCTCCGCCTTGCCCGGCGGCATGGCCGCGCGCCGGCATGGCCTGCGCAGCGCATCCGAAGAAGCGGCACTGGCCTTCCCGGTGCTGTTCGAAACGGCCGTGCCTGCCCTCGCCTCTGCGCTGCGGCGCGGCCTGGGCGCGCAGCGGGCCCGCATCGACGCCCTGTTCGCCACCATGGCCACGCTCGACGACAGCAACCTCGCGCACCGCGGTGGCATGACCGGACTGCGCCACGCGCAACAGGCGGCGCGCGGCTACCTTGCGCAAGGTGGCGCAGCCAGCGACCACGGCCTCTCCGCCGCCCGGGCCCTGCACCGCGACTTCGTCGCCCGCCGCCTGTCGCCCGGCGGCGCGGCCGACACGCTGGCCGCCGCCTGCTGGATGCGGCGCGTCTGCGAAGACATCCGACCGCCCGCGCCATGAGCTTCGCGCTGATCTTTTCGGGCCAGGGCATGCAGCATCCCGCGATGCTTTCCTGGCTGGCCGACGACGAACTGCTGTCGGGCGTGGCGCGGGTGCTGGGCGCGGACTGGCGCCAGCACCTGCAGGACCGCGATTGGGCCAGCCGTAACGCGCATGCGCAGCTGCTCCTGACCGGACTCGGGCTGGCCGCGTGGACACAGCTCGCGCCCCGGCTGCCGGAACCCGCGGTCGTCACCGGCTACAGCGTCGGCGAAGTCGCGGCCTTCGCGGCGGCCGGCGTCTTCGCGCCGGGCGATGCGATCGAACTGGTGCAGCTTCGTGCCGCGCTGATGGACCGTGATGCCGAGCGATGCCCCGCCGGGCTGCTCGCGGTCAGCGGCCTCGCGGACGAGGCGATGGCCCGGCTCTGCAACGACTTCGGGCTGCTGATCGCCATTCGAAACGACCCTGTCAGCGTGGTGCTCGGCGGCCCCAGGTCATCGCTCGCGCCGGCCGCCGATGCGGCATTGCGCCAGGGCGGCCACGCCACGGCGCTCCCGGTCGGCGTCGCTTCGCACACACGGTGGATGGCCGAAGCCGCGCGGGCCTTCGAAGCGCGGCTGGCGACGCAGCCCTTCGCATCGCCGCGAATCCCGCTGCTCAGCAATGTCGCGGGCCGCGTGCGCGACGCTGCCCAGGCCCGGTCCGCCCTGGCCCGCCAGCTCGACCACACGGTGCGTTGGGACGAGTGCATGGAGGCCATCGCGGCGCGGCGGGTGCGCTGCGTGCTGGAGATCGGCCCGGGCCAGGCCCTGGCGCGGATGTGGAACCAGCGCCACCCAGGCATCCCGGCGCGCTCCGCGGACGAGTTCCGCAGCGCCGGCGGCATCGTCGACTGGATCGGACGCCACGCCGACTGATCGCTACTTCGATTCGCCGGCCGCGGCCGGTGCCGGCGCATGGGTCGCGTCGCCGCCGTGCTTCTCGCCCGACATGTCGACACTGCCGCCCGCCTTGGTGAGCACGTACAGCACGATGGCCGCGAAGACGGCGAAGCCGACGATGATCTTCCACATGATTGAATCTCCTGAAACCTTGCTCTGTCTCAACTGATCAAGCCAAGAAAAAGGCCTCGCGCCGAGCCGGCGCGAAGCCTCTTTGTCGAACCGAGGGCCGAGGCCCTCGTGCCGTCGGGACGCTCAGTCGTTGGCGTAGATGTCGACGTCCTTGGTCTCGCGGATGAAGATCGTGCCGACCACCAGCGTCACCGCGGCGATCACGATCGGATACCAGAGACCGTTGTACATGTTGCCGGTGCTCGCCACGATCGCGAAGGCGGTGGTCGGCAGCAGGCCGCCGAACCAGCCGTTGCCGATGTGATAGGGCAGGCTCATCGAGGTGTAGCGGATGCGGGTCGGGAACATCTCGACCAGCATGGCGGCGATCGGGCCGTAGACCATCGTCACCAGCAGCACCAGCCAGAACAGCAGCGCCACGGTCATGACCTTGTTGATCTGGGCCGGGTCGGCCTTGGTCGGATAGCCCGCCGTCTTGAGCTGCTCGGCGACCGCCTTCTTGAAGGCCGCGATCTCCTTGGCCGAGGCCTCGTCGAACTTGTGGTTGACCACGTTACCCACCGGCGCCGTGATCGCCACCTCGCCGATCTTGACCACCGCCGGCGAACCGGCCGGGCCGTCGGCGCGCTCGTAGCTCACCGAGTTCTGCACCAGGTAGCGCTTGGCGATGTCGCAGGAGCTGCTGAAGTCGATCTCGCGCGCCACCGGATTGCCCTGGAACGAGCAGGAGCGGGGATCGGCCGTCACGACCACGCCGGCCGTCGCCTGGGCGCGGGCCAGTGCGGGGTTGGCGTTCTCGGTCAGCATCTTGAAGACCGGGAAGTAGGTCACCACGGCCAGCAGGCAGCCGGCCATGATGATCGGCTTGCGGCCGATCTTGTCGGACAGGGTGCCGAAGACGACGAAGAAGGGCGTGCCGATCAGGAGGGCGGCGGCGATCATCAGGTTGGCCGTCGTGGCATCGACCTTGAGCTGCTGCGTCAGGAAGAAGAGCGCGTAGAACTGGCCCGAATACCAGACCACGGCCTGGCCGGCGGTCAGGCCGATCAGCGCCAGGATCACGATCTTCAGGTTCTTCCACTCGCCGAAGGACTCGGACAGCGGCGCCTTCGAGGTCTTGCCCTCGGCCTTCATCTTCTGGAAGGCGGGCGACTCCGACAGCGACAGCCGGATCCACACCGAGATGCCGAGCAGCAGGATCGAGACCAGGAAGGGAACGCGCCAGGCCCATTCGGCGAAGGCGGCCTCGCCCACGCCTTCACGCACGCCCAGGATCACCAGCAGGCTCAGGAACAGGCCGAGCGTGGCGGTGGTCTGGATCCACGAGGTGTAGGCGCCGCGCTTGCCGTGCGGTGAATGCTCGGCAACGTAGGTGGCTGCACCGCCGTACTCGCCGCCGAGCGCCAGGCCCTGCAGCATCCGCAGCGCGATCAGGATCACCGGCGCCGCGACGCCGATGGTCGCGTAGCTGGGCAGCAGGCCGACGATGAAGGTCGACAGGCCCATGATCAGGATCGTGACCAGGAAGGTGTACTTGCGGCCGATCATGTCGCCGAGGCGGCCGAACACGATGGCGCCGAACGGGCGCACCAGGAAACCGGCCGCAAAGGCCAGCAGCGCGAAGATGAAGGCGGCGCCGGCATCGAGGCCGCTGAAGAACTGGCGCGCGATCACGGGCGCGAGCGACCCGTAGAGGTAGAAGTCGTACCACTCGAACACGGTCCCCAGCGACGAGGCGAAGATGACCTTCTTCTCCTCCTGGGTCATGGGCCGGGGCGCGTGCGACGCTCCCCGTGAATCTAGTGTGGCTGACATGTCGTCTCCTGTAGAAATTTCCGCCCACGGCGTGGGACGTATCGCATTCTTGGAGGGGCGACTGACCCGAGGCTGTCGCGAAACTGAACGTCGGCTGACGGTTTAAGGTGCAACCCGCGCCAACCGTTTCAGATCATGGAAAAACTACGGTTTGCTGCGCAGCAGCAGGGAAGGACGCTGGTCGGCGGCGTCCCAATCGGGGCCGTCGAACCAGGGCTCGCCGTGCAGGTAGGCGCGCAGCATCGCCAGGCCGTCGAAGCCCCAGAACAGCCGGTCGTCGACCTCGAAGGCCGGCACCCCGAAGACGCCGCGCGCGATCGCCGCGTCGGTATTGGCCTTGAGCTGCGCCTTGACCGCTTCGCCGCCGGCGTCGCGCTGCGGCCGCAGCGTGGCCGCCAGCGCCGCCAGGCGCGCCGGGTCGCCGGGCTCGCCGCCGCTGCGCCAGACTTCGCGGAACAGGGTCTCGGCCACGTAGCGGCTGATCTCACCGTCGGCGCTGGTCGCCAGCGCCAGCCGCAGGTGCGGCAAGGGGTTGTAGGGGTGGGTGGCGGGCATCCGGATCGGGATGCCGTGGGCATGGCCAAGCCACAGCACATGGCGGTAGGTCCAGCTGCGCTTGGCCGGGATCTCGGCCGGGCCGAGCTGGCCGTGGTGCTTGAGCAGTGCCCCGAGCAGCACCGGCCGATACGCCACGCTGTAGCTCAGGCCTTCGAGCGCCTGCGGCAGGTGCTCGAAGGCCAGGTAGGCATAGGGCGAGATGAAATCGAGGTGGCAGGTGAGGTGCTTCATGGCGTGTCTCCGGCGGCGACGCCGAAGCCGGCTTCGGCACGCAGCTCGATCGCGCGCCAGACGCTGCGCTTGCCGGCGTCGTCCATCCGGCTCCAGGCCGCGATCTCGGCGATGGTGCGCAGGCAGCCCTCGCAGAAGCCCGTGGCCGGCACCATCCGGCAGATCGAGATGCAGGGCGACGGCAGGTCACTGGCCATGGCGCGCACAGCCGCGGCGCGCGCCGGCAGGGTCGACAACGAAGCGA
Source organism: Variovorax sp. 10N432 (assembly GCF_056394465.1). Classification (NCBI taxonomy): domain Bacteria; kingdom Pseudomonadati; phylum Pseudomonadota; class Betaproteobacteria; order Burkholderiales; family Comamonadaceae; genus Variovorax; species Variovorax sp. 10N432. The sequence goes on along the minus strand of NZ_JBFTHX010000014.1, from coordinate 54,959 downwards.
CGCTCACACCACGTCCGCGACCGGTGCGCCGGTCAGGCCTTCGAGTTCGCGCGGATGCAGCCGAACCACCGCATGCGGATGGCCGGCCGCGGCCCAGATCTCCTCGAAGCGGAACAGCTCGCGGTCGATCAGCATCACCGGCGCCACGGCATGCGCGAACGGCGAGACACCGCCGATCGAGAAGCCGGTCTTCGACTTGACGAACTCGGCATCGGCGCGGCCCAGCTTGCCGACCAGCGCCTCGACCTTCTTCTCGTCGACCCGCTTGTCGCCCGAGGTCACGACCAGCACCGCGGCGTCGTCCGACTTGCGGCGAAAGACGATGCTCTTGGCGATCTGCGCCACCTCGATGCCCAGGGCATCGGCCGCCTGCTGCGCGGTGCGCGCAGCGTCGTCGAGCATCTGCGGCGCGTGGGCATGGCCCTTGTCCTGAAGGAGACGGGCGACGCGCTGCACGCCCTCCGGCAATGAAGTGAGCTCGGCACCGCACATGTCAGTGCCCGCCCGGCCGCCCGAAGGGCACTGAGCGCCCCGTCGGGGGGCAGCGATACGCGAAGCGATGAGCGTGGGGGCATTTCATGTCAGTTGGCCCGCTTGTTGCGGATCGCCTTCGAGGCGCGCGAATTCGGCTCGCGCCCGAGCGCCTCGCTGATGTAGACGCCGGCGTCGATCAGGCGGTCGAGGTCGATGCCGGTCTCGATGCCCATGCCGTGCAGCATGTAGACCACGTCCTCGGTCGCGACGTTGCCGGTCGCGCCCTTGGCATAGGGGCAGCCGCCGAGCCCGGCGGACGAGGTGTCGTACTGCCAGACGCCCATCTCGAGGCTGGCCAGCGTGTTGCCCAGGGCCTGGCCGTAGGTGTCGTGGTAGTGGCCCGAGATGTCGTCGACGCCGTAGTGCTTCCGCGTGGCCTCGATGGCGCGCTGCACCTTCAGCGGCGTGCCGACGCCGATGGTGTCGGCCACGCCCACGTGCTGCACGCCGATCTCCTTCATGAGGCCGGCCAGCATGTCGACGCGCGAGGGCGCGATCTCGCCCTCGTAGGGACAGCCCACGGTGCAGGACATCGCGCCGCGCACGTAGATGCCGTGCTCGCGCGCCGCCGCCACCACCGGCCGGAAGCGCTCGATGCTCTCGGCGATCGAGCAGTTGATGTTGCGCTGGCTGAAGGCCTCGCTGGCGGCGCCGAAGACCACGATCTCGTCGGGCCATTCTTCGCGCGGCGCGGCGATCGCGGCCTCGAAGCCCTTCATGTTCGGCGTCAGCACCGAATAGCGCACGCCCGGCTTGCGACGGATGCCGTGCATCACCTCGGCGTTGTCGGCCATTTGCGGCACCCATTTGGGCGAGACGAAGCTGGTGACCTCGATCTCCTTGAGGCCGGCGTCCTGCAGGCGGTGCACGAGGCCGATCTTGATCTCGGCCGACACCGGCTGCTTCTCGTTCTGGAGGCCGTCGCGCGGGCCGACGTCGACGATCTTGACTTTGGGAGGGAGGTTCATGGGGCGCTCATGGTCGGTGAGGAAGGTGCAGCAGCCATTTTCTCCGCATCCGGATCGGCATGGCGCTCAGTGGGATTTGGGCAGGCTATGGCCTTCTCCGTGGACAGGCGTGGATCATCTGCTGGCCGAGCGATGTTCAATACCCCCGCCCCGCATCCACCACCCCCGCCACCGCCTCCCCTCGCTCCATCGCCCGGATCTTCCCCGCGATCTGCCTGATCGAGATGTCGCGCTCGGTCCGCGCCGAGCCGTGCGGCGTCACCGTGATCTTGGGGTGCGACCAGAACGGATGCCTGGCCGGCAGCGGCTCGACGTTGAAGACGTCGAGCATGGCGCCCGCGAGCTGGCCGCTGTCGAGCAGCGGGATCAGGTCGTCGTCGACCAGATGGGCGCCCCGCGCGACGTTGATCAGGTAGCCGCCGGGGCGGCCGCCGTTCAACTTCGACAGCGTGTCGCGGTTCAGGATGCCGCGCGTCTCGCGGGTCAGCGGCAGCAGGTTCACGAGCACGCGGCTGGCGCCGAGAAAGTCGTCGAACTGGGATTCGCCGGCGAAGCAGCCGACCCCATGGATCTGCTTCGGCGACCGGCTCCAGCCATTGACCGGAAACTCGAACTGCGCCACGGCCTTGGCCACGCGCTCGCCGAGCACGCCGAGACCCATCACGCCGACCGCGAAATCCTGGCGCTCGCGTGGCTTGCGATAGCTCCAGCGGCGGGCTCGCGCTTCGGCCTCGTAGGCATCGAACTCGCGGAAATGCCGGATCAGCGCATGGCAGACATACTCGGCCATCTGCACCGACATGCCGGCATCGTCGAGCCGAACGACCTGGGTCTGCGGCGCGACCTTGAGCTTGAGCAGCGCATCGACACCGGCGCCGATGTTGAACAGCCCGCGCAAGCCCGGTTGCTCGTCGAGGAATCGCTGCGGCGGCGCCCAGACCACGGCATGGTCGGCGGGTGCGGCGCCGGGGGTCCAGTTCTCCACCACGGCTTCGGGCAGGGCGGCGCGCAGGCCCTCGATCCAGGGATCGGGACGGTTGTCCGTCAGGCAGACGGTGATTCGGATCGGGGAGGAAGTCATCCCCGGAGCTTAAACCGCGATGCGCAGCAACTCGGCCCCCTCGGCGACCTGGTCCCCCGGCACGTACAGCAGCTCCTCGACAGTGCCATCCGCCGGCGCCGCGATCGTGTGCTCCATCTTCATCGCCTCCATCACGGCCAGCGGCTGGCCGCGGCTGACCTTGTCACCGGCCTTGACCGCGAAGGAAACGACCTTGCCGGGCATCGGCGCCGTCAGCCGGCCGCCTTCGGCATGGGTCTCGCCCGCGTGCGCGAGGCGGTCGATCGCGAGGATCCGGGTCGCGCCCTCGGCGCCGAAGACATAGGCCGTGTCCTCGTCCTGGTAGACGTTGAGCGTATGGCGCTGGCCGCCGAACTGCAGCTCGAGCTCGCCCGAGGGAAAGCTGCCGATCACCAGCGGGCCGGCCACGTCGCCGACCTGCAGCCACAGCGCACCATCGTGCAGGTAGCGCAGCGTGGCGCTCTGCGGCTCGCCGCGGAACTCGAATTCGAAGGGCCGCGTCGCCACGCCATGCGACTGCCAGCCATCGCGCCGGCTGAACGGATCGCCATTGGCGCTCGCCGCCTCGGCCAGCAGCGTGCGCGCGATCGATGCCGCGGCCGCCAGCGGCAGGCCCAGCGGCTCCTGGTCGAACAGCACCGCGCGCTCGCGCTCGATCAGCGCGGTATCGAGCTTGGCATTGGCGAACGAATCGGTGCGCAGGATGCCGCGCAGGAACTGCACGTTGGTCGACACGCCGACGATGTGCGTCTGCGCCAGCGCGAGGTCCAGCCGCGCCAGCGCCTCTTCGCGGGTCGCACCATGCACGATCAGCTTGGCGATCATCGAATCGTAGAAAGGCGAGATCACGCCGCCTTCGCGCACGCCGTCGTCGATGCGCACGCGGCTGCGCTGGAAGGCGGTCGCCTGTGGCTTGCGGTACACCCGCAAGGTGCCGGTGGCGGGCAGGAAGTTGTTGTCGGGGTTCTCGGCGCAGATGCGCGCCTCGATCGCGTGGCCGTGGATCTGCAGCTGCTCCTGCTTCAACGGCAATGCCTCGCCCGAAGCCACGCGCAGCTGCCATTCGACCAGATCGAGCCCGGTGATCGCCTCGGTCACCGGATGCTCCACCTGCAGCCGCGTATTCATCTCCATGAAGAAGAAAGACATGTTGGCCCCCACGCTCGGCACTGGCGTGTCCTCGCTGCCCCCCGAGGGGGCGCTCGCTTGCTTGGGGCGGCCCGGCGCGGCGCTCGTCCCCGCATCGCCGCGCTGCTCGACGATGAACTCCACCGTGCCGGCGCCAACGTAGTTCACGGCCCGCGCCGCCGCCACCGCCGCCTCGCCCATCTGCCTGCGCATCGCCTCGGTCATGCCGGGCGCGGGCGCTTCCTCGAGCACCTTCTGGTGGCGGCGCTGCACCGAGCAGTCGCGCTCGAACAGGTAGACGTAGTTGCCCTGGGTGTCGCCGAAGACCTGGATCTCGATGTGGCGCGGCCGCTGCACGTACTTCTCGATCAGCACCGCGTCGTCGCCGAAGCTGTTGATCGCCTCGCGTTGGCACGAGGCCAGAGCGCCAGCAAAGTCGCCGGCCTTCTCGACCACCCGCATGCCCTTGCCGCCGCCGCCCGCGCTGGCCTTGATCAGCACCGGGTAGCCGATGCGGTCGGCCTCGCGCTGCAGCAGCGCCGGGTCCTGGTCCCTCCCGTGGTAGCCCGGCACCAGCGGCACACGGGCCTTCTCCATCAGCTGCTTCGACTCCGCCTTGAGGCCCATGGCCTTGATCGCCGACGGCGGCGGGCCGATGAAGACCAGGCCGGCATCGGCGCAGGCCTGCGCGAATTCCTCGTTCTCGCTCAGGAAGCCGTAGCCCGGGTGCACCGCCTCGGCACCCGTGGCCTTGGCGGCCTCGAGGATCTTCTCCCAGCGCAGGTAGCTGTCCTTGGGCGCGCTGCCGCCCAGGTACACCGACTCGTCGCAGGCCCGCACGTGGTTGGCGTGGGCGTCGGCGTCGGAGTACACCGCCACCGTCCGGATGGCCATGCGGCGCGCCGTCGAAGCCACTCGGCAGGCGATCTCGCCACGGTTGGCGATCAGGATCTTCTTAAACATTCGATGAGTCTCCAGGAGGATTTTTCTTGAGCTGGAAGGCGGGCACCACGCCCGGATCGGACCGGCCGCTGAAGATCCGCGCCACACGGCCGAACAAGGACTTGAGGAAGCGCCAGCTCTTGCGGATCAGCCAGACGCTGAGCACCAGCACGGCGATGAACAGCAGCCCGAACACCAGCGGATGCGCCACCGCCAGCCACAGGCCGACCGGCACCGCCGTGTCCTCGACCAGCGAGGCGCCCACATTCGTGAAAGGCTCGGGCGAGGTGTTGATCGCGGCCCGCGTGGTGGCCTTGGCCGCATGCGCGGTGGCCGCGAAGCCGCCGCCGAGCAGGGCCGCCACCAGCGCCATCGCGGCATGGTCGGCACCGAAGACGCCCGCCGCCAGCGCTGCCCCGGCCGGAATGCGGATCGCCGTATGAACCATGTCCCAGATCGAATCGAGGCCCGGGATCTTGTCGGCGAAGAACTCGACGAAGACCATGAAGCCGCTGGCCGCCAGCACCACCGGGTGCGCGAGCAACTGCAGGCCGCTCGGCAACGGAATCCAGCCCAGATAGCCGGCCAGGCCGGTCAGCAGCACCACCAGGTACAGGCGCACGCCGCTGGCCCACCCCAGCGCGGCGGCCAGCGCGAGCAGTTGCGGCATGTCGAGCGAGTTCATGGATTCAACCAGGAAGGCTTGCGCTTCTGCAGGAACGACTGCACGCCCTCGCGCCCCTCGTCGCTGGCGCGGATGTCGGCGATGCCTTCGACCGTCTTCGCGATCAGCGCATCGTCGATCTCCCGGCCGGCGACATCGGCGATCAGCGTCTTGCAGGCCCGCACCGCGGCCGGGCTGGCACCGGTCAGCGCCTTCACTAGCTCGGCCACCTTGGCATCGAGCGCGTCGGCCGCCACCACCTCGTGCACCAGGCCGATGCGGTGCGCCTCGGCGGCCGCGAAGCGCTCGGCCGTGAGGAACCAGCGCTGCGCCGCCCGCGTGCCCATCGCGCGCAGCACGTAGGGGCTGATGGTCGCCGGCACCAGGCCGATCTTGACCTCGCTCAGGCAGTACCAGGCGCTGTCGACGCTGACCGCGATGTCGCAGGCGGCGACCAGGCCCATGCCGCCGGCATAGACGTCGCCCTGCACGCGCGCGATGGTGGGCTTGGGACAGTCGGCGATGGTTCGCAGCATCTCGGCCAGCTTGCCGGCGTCGGCGATGTTCTCGTCGCGCGTGTAGTCGGCCATGCGCCGCATCCAGTTGAGGTTGGCGCCGGCGCAGAAGGCCGGGCCGTTGGCGCCGAGCACGATGGCCCTGACCTGCGGCGCGGCGCCGGCCTCGGTGAAGGCCTGCGTCAGCTCGGCGATCACGATGTCGTCGAAGGCATTGCGCGCCTCGGGCTGGTCGAGCCAGATGCGCGCGACCGCGCCGTCGATCGACAGCTTCAGCTTGGTGAAGGACGTGCTCATGAGGATTTCGCTTCCTGTTGCAGCAGATAGACCCAGTCGAGTTCGGGCCCGGGCCGGGCCATGGCGGTCAGCGCGGCGCTGAGCTGGCCGCGATGGTGGGTCGCGTGGTTGAAGACATGGCCGAGCGCCGGTGCGAATGGAATGCGCACCGCGTCGCCGTTGTTGCGGGTGTAGGCGAGATCGCCGTCGAAGCGCTCGGGCGCCTGCTCCGCCAGCCAGGGGCTCCATCGCTGCACGGCCTGACCCAGCGCCTGGCAGGCCTCGCCGCGGTCCGCATGCAGCTCGGTGTCCAGCGGCAGGCGCAGCGACCGGCCTTCGGCGAAACGAGCGAACCAGATGTCGTCGGTCACCAGAAGATGGTTGACCGTGCGGTGCACCGAGCGAAAGTAGAGGCCGCATTCGCGATGCCAGTCCGCCTCGGACAGGCCCGCCAGGTTCGACCCGATCAGCCGCTCGGTCGCCCACACGTGGTAGCGCGCGAGGCTGGCGAAGTAGTTCGCGAGCGTCATGGCGCTCACATGCGGAAGATGCCGAACTTCGGCTCGGGGATCGGCGCATTGCGCGACGCCGCCAGGCCCAGCGCCAGCACGCGCCGCGTGTCGGCCGGATCGATGATGCCGTCGTCCCACAGCCGCGCGGTCGCGTAGTAGGGATGGCCCTGCACCTCGTACTGCTGGCGGATCGGCGACTTGAAGGCTTCTTCTTCGTCGGCGCTCCACTGCCCGCCCTTGGCCTCGATGCCGTCGCGCTTGACCGTGGCCAGCACGCTCGCGGCCTGCTCGCCGCCCATCACGCTGATGCGCGCGTTGGGCCACATCCAGAGGAAGCGCGGCGAATAGGCGCGCCCGCACATGCCGTAGTTGCCGGCGCCGAAGCTGCCGCCGATGATGATCGTGAACTTGGGCACGTTGGCGGTGGCCACCGCGGTCACCATCTTGGCGCCGTGGCGCGCGATGCCCTCGTTCTCGTACTTGCGCCCGACCATGAAGCCCGTGATGTTCTGCAGGAACACCAGCGGCGTCTTGCGCTGGCAGCACAGCTCGATGAAGTGGGCGCCCTTCTGCGCCGACTCGCTGAAGAGAATGCCGTTGTTGGCGACGATGCCCACCGGCATGCCCTCGATCTCGGCGAAGCCGCAGACCAGCGTGCTGCCGAAGCGCGACTTGAATTCGTGGAACTCGCTGCCGTCGACGATGCGGGCGATGATCTCGCGCACGTCGAAGGGCTTGCGGGTGTCGGTGGGGATGACGCCGTAGAGCTCTTCGACCGGGAAGGCCGGTGCGCGGATCGCAGCCGCCGGGGCCGCCTCGGCAGCCGCCTTGCGAGCGTTCAGGTTGGCCACTGCAGAGCGCGCCAGCGCCAGCGCATGCAGGTCGTTCTGCGCCAGATGGTCGGCCACGCCCGACAGCCGCGTGTGGACGTCGCCGCCGCCCAGGTCTTCTGCGGTGACGACTTCACCGGTGGCCGCCTTCACGAGGGGCGGGCCGCCCAGGAAGATGGTGCCCTGGTTCTTGACGATGATGCTCTCGTCGCTCATCGCCGGCACGTAGGCGCCGCCCGCGGTGCAGGAGCCCATCACGACCGCGATCTGCGCGATGCCCTGCGCGCTCATCTGCGCCTGGTTGTAGAAGATGCGGCCGAAGTGGTCGCGGTCGGGAAAGACCTCGTCCTGGTTCGGCAGGTTGGCGCCGCCGGAGTCGACCAGGTAGATGCAGGGCAGCCGGTTCTGCTCGGCGATCTCCTGCGCCCGCAGGTGCTTCTTGACCGTGACCGGGTAGTAGGTGCCGCCCTTCACTGTCGCGTCGTTGCAGACGATCATGCAGTCGACGCCGCTGACCCGGCCGATGCCCGCGATCAGGCCCGCGCCGGGCGCTGCGCCGTGATACATCGCATGCGCGGCGAGCGGCGCCACTTCGAGAAAGGGCGTGCCCGGGTCCAGCAGCTGGGCCACGCGGTCGCGCGGCAGCAGCTTGCCGCGCGCCGTGTGCTTGCTGCGCGCGGCCTCGCCGCCGCCGGCCTCGACCTTGGCGAACTGCACGTGCAGGTCGTCGACCAATGCGCGCATCGCGGTCGCGTTGGCCTGGAATTCCGCCGAGCGGGCATTGAGTTGGGTCTCGAGCTTCATGCAGTCTTGTCCTCGTCCAGCCCGAGCTGGTGCTTCATTGCTTCGCGAATCTTGAACTTCTGGATCTTGCCCGTGACCGTCATCGGAAACTCGGYCACGAACTCGATGTAGCGCGGCACCTTGTAGTGCGCGATCTGCCCCTTGCAGAACTCGCGCACCTCGTCGGCCGTCACGCTCTGGCCCGGCTTGGCGATGATCCAGGCGCAGAGCTCTTCGCCGTATTTCTTGTCGGGCAGTCCGACCACCTGCACGTCCTGCACCTTCGGATGGCGATACAGGAACTCCTCGATCTCGCGCGGGTAGATGTTCTCGCCGCCGCGGATCACCAGGTCCTTGATGCGGCCGACGATGTTGACGTAGCCCTCGGCGTCCATGGTGGCGAGGTCGCCGGTGTGCATCCAGCCCTCGGCGTCGATCGCCTCGCGCGTCTTCTCGGGGTCTTCCCAGTAGCCGTGCATGACCGAGTAGCCACGGGTGCAAAACTCGCCCGAGCTGCCGCGCGGCACGATGGCGCCGTCGACCGGATCGACGATCTTGATCTCGAGGTGCGGCTGCACCGTGCCGACGGTCGACACCCGCTTCTCGAGCGGCGTGTCGGTCGAGCTCTGGCAGCTCACCGGGCTGGTCTCGGTCATGCCGTAGGCGATCGTGATCTCGCGCAGGTGCATCTGCTCGACCACGCGCTTCATGACCTCGGTCGGGCATGGCGAGCCGGCCATGATGCCGGTGCGCAGGCTGCTGAAGTCGAAGTCCTTGAAGCGCGGATGGTCGAGTTCGGCGATGAACATGGTCGGCACGCCGTGCAGCCCGGTGCACTTCTCGTCCTGCACCGTCTGCATCACGGTGAGCGGATCGAAGCCGTCGTTCGGATAGACGATGGTCGCGCCGTGCGTCAGGCAGGCCAGGTTGCCCAGCACCATGCCGAAGCAATGGTAGAGCGGCACCGGGATGCACAGCCGGTCGACCGGCGTCAGCTTCATGCATTCGCCGATGAAGAAGCCGTTGTTGAGGATGTTGCGGTGGGTCAGCGTGGCGCCCTTGGGGAAGCCGGTGGTGCCGCTGGTGAACTGGATGTTGATCGGATCGCCGGCCTTGAGCGTCCTGGCGATCGCGGCGACCTGCGGGTCATCGGCTCGCCCGCTTTCGTGCAGCGCCGAGAAGCGCAGCAGCCCCGGCAGCTCGCCCTCGTCGCCCGCGGCATCGATCCAGGCCACGGTGCGCAGGTGCGGCAGGCGGGCAGACTTCAAGGCACCGGGTGCCGAGCCGGCCAGCTCGGGCGCCAGCTCGCGCAGCATGCCGACGTAGTCGCTGGTCTTGAAGCGCTTCATCGTGACCAGCGCCTTGCACGCCACCTTGTTGAGCGCGTATTCGAGCTCCGAGGTGCGATAGGCCGGGTTGATGTTGACCAGCACGATGCCGACCTTGGCCGTGGCCAGCTGCATCAGCACCCAGGGCGCGTTGTTGTGCGACCAGATGCCGACCCGGTCGCCCGGCATCAGCCCCAGTCCCAACAAGGCGCTGGCGAGACGGTCGACTTCGCGCCGGAGTTCGCGGTAGCTGTAGCGCTTGCCCTCGTGCACGCTGACCAGCGCTTCGTGGTCGCCCTGCCGGGCCGCCATGTCGTCGAAGAAGTCGCCGATCGTCTGCTCGATCAGCGGCACGTCGGTGGCGCCATGCGCCATGCTCAGCGTCGGGTTCATCGCGCCTCCGTCAGGCGGTCTCGGCGAACAGTTCGCGGCCGATCAGCATGCGCCGGATCTCGCTGGTGCCGGCGCCGATCTCGTAGAGCTTGGCGTCGCGCCAGAGCCGCTCGACCGGGAAGTCCTTGGTGTAGCCCACGCCGCCCAGCGCCTGGATCGCCTCGCCGGCCATCCAGGTCGCCTTCTCGGCCGAGTACAGGATGGCGCCGGCCGCGTCCTTGCGGAAGGTGCGCGCGTGGTCGCTGCGGTCGCAGGCTTTGCCGACCGCGTACACGTAGGCACGCGTGGCCTGCCAGGTCGAGTACATGTCGGCCAGCTTGCCCTGCATCAGCTGGAATTCGCCGATGCTCTGGCCGAACTGCTGGCGCTCGTGCACGAAGGGCAGCACCGCATCCATGCAGGCCGCCATGATGCCCAGGGGGCCACCGGAGAGCACCGCGCGCTCGAAGTCGAGGCCGCTCATCAGCACCTTGGCGCCCATGCCCTCGCCGCCCAGCACGTTTTCTTCAGGCACCTCGCAGTTGTCGAAGTAGAGCGGGAAGGTGTTGGAGCCGCGCATGCCGAGCTTGTCGAGCTTGGTGCCGGCCGAGAAGCCCTTGAAACCCTTCTCGACGATGAAGGCGGTCATGCCGCGGGCGCCCATCTCGGGCTCGGTCTTGGCGTAGATCACCAGCGTGTCAGCGTCGCCGCCGTTGGTGATCCACATCTTGCCGCCGTTGAGCACGTAGCGGTCGCCCTTCTTCTCGGCCCGCAGCTTCATGCTGACCACGTCGGAGCCGGCATTGGGCTCGCTCATGGCCAGCGCACCCACATGCTCGCCGCTCACCAGCTTGGGCAGGTACTTCTTCTTCTGCGCCTCGCTGCCGTTGCGGTGGATCTGGTTCACGCACAGGTTGGAATGCGCGCCGTACGAGAGCCCGACCGAGGCCGAGGCCCGCGAGACTTCTTCCATCGCCACGATGTGCGCCAGGTAGCCGAGCTCGGTGCCGCCGTATTCCTCCTTCACGGTCATGCCGTGCAGGCCGAGGTCGCCGAGCTTCTTCCAGAGGTCGGCCGGGAACAGGTTCTCGCGGTCGATGTCGGCGGCGCGCGGCGTGATCTCGTGGGCGGCGAAGTCCTGGATCGCGTCGCGCAGCGAATCGATGGTGTCGCCCAGGTCGAAGTTCAGGCCGGGATCGTGCATGGGTTTGTCTCCTTGGTCGGTCAGGCCCGCGCCGGAACTTTCCGAGGCGGAAGTTCGCAGCTTACGCCGTGTGTCGGCGCATTTGGCGCCACAATGGTTGCAAATCACGCCAGCTGAACCCCACGGCGACATGTCCTCATCCCCGCTCCAGAGCACCCGCCGCGCAGCCACGCCGATGGCCTTCGTGCGAGCGATCGTTAGTGGCTACGAACGCTATGGCGTCGACCCTTCGGAGGCCCTGGCACAGGCACAGATCACGCCGCGCGAACTGGCCGACCCCCAGGCCCGCGTGACCGCGGCGCAATTCGAGGTCCTGTCGGGCTTCGCGATGCAGGAGCTCGACGACGAGGCGCTGGGCTGGTTCCGGCGCAAGTTGCCGTGGGGCAGCTACGGCATGCTGTGCCGGGCCTCCCTGGGCGCGCCCGACCTGGGGGTGGCGATCAAGCGCTGGTGCCGGCACCTGCGCCTCCTGACCAACGACATCACGCTCGAGCTGTCGCAGGCCGACGGCCTGGCGACCGTGTCGATCAGCGAACACCGGCCACTGGGCGATTTCCGCGAGTTCTGCCTGGTGTCGAACCTGCGATTCCTCCACGGCTATGCCTGCTGGGCGATTGATTCGCGGGTGTCCCTCAGCGCCACCGCTTTTCCGTTCGAGGCACCGCCCCACCGGGAGGCCTATCCGCTGATGTTCGGCGGCAGCCTGCGCTTCGGCGCCGAACGGGCCAGCTACAGCTTCGATCCGCGCTACCTCGCGCTGCCGCTGCGGCGCGACGAGGCGGCGCTGCGCACCATGCTGCGCCGCGCCCTGCCACTCACGGTGCTGCAGTACCGGCGCGACCGCCTGCTGGGCCAGCGGGTGCGCGAGCTGCTGCGCACCCGCGCCGCCGAGGCCACGACCGCCGAGGCCTTGGCGGCCCTGTTGAACCTGTCGACCCGCACCCTGCACCGCCAGCTGATGGAAGAAGGCGTGTCGCTGCAGGCCCTCAAGGACGAGATCCGCCACCGAACGGCGGCCGACCAGCTGCGCCGGACCGACCGGCCGATCAAGCAGATCGCGCTGGCGGTGGGATTCCGCAATGAGAAAAGTTTCTCGCGCGCATTCAGGGCCTGGTCAGGCGCCACGCCGGGCGAAGTGAGGCGCAACGGCCTGCCGCCGGCCAGCGGCACGACGAATCCGTGAAATAGTGCGCTGCCGGGCACCCAATCAGTGCCTGTCCGACGCAACGGGCACTGGCCTCGCCCTACGATCGCCGCATGCAGCAGACTCCTGACACCGACAGCTCGGCCTTCGCCGACCTGATGGACTTCATCGCGACCTCGGGCCGCACCCGCAACGCCGGTTTCGTGACCGAGAACGCCGAGCAGCTGGTGTCGCACATGTGGGCGGACCGGGCCCGGGCGATGGTGGCGTCGCTCACCACGATGGCCACGGCCACGCTGCCGCGCGGCAACGCCTGAGTCTCAATCGGGCGCCGCGCCCAGCGACCGCTTCAAGGCCTGGAAGTCGGGCGAACGCTGCAATACGCTGCGCCCCGCCGCGATCAGCCGCGTCACCTCTTCATCGCTGATCGAGAACGCGGTCGGCACCTGCATCAGCCGCTGCCGCAGCTCGCCGTCGGCGGCATCGCGCAGGTTGACCTGCACCACATGGATCTCGGCGTCGGGCGCGAACGCATCCGAGCCGTCGGCGCTGCGCGACTTGAGGTCATCCCGCCATTGGCGCGCGGTGTCGAGCAGGAACTCCTGGGTCTCGAGAGTGGCGCGCGCGCCGGCACCGAACAGCAGCGTGTCGGCCACCGCGCGGACACCCGGCACCCGGTCGCTCTGGTCGATGTTGTTGGCCGGATCACGGGCCGAGTTGACGCTGATCACGATCAGCTTGCGAACGCTGCCGCGCGGGATGCCGACCTCCTCGAAGCTCTCGCGCAGGCCGCCGCCGACCAGGGCGCGGTCGAGCAGCCGGCGCACCGCCAGGTTGTCGGCCACGCCGCCGTCGACCAGGTGGATGAAGGGGCGGCTCTGCGCATCGAGGTAGCTGTTGGCCTGCATGCGGAACATGCGGGCCCGGTAGTTGCCGCCGCCGCGCACGGCGAGCCGCGGCACGATGCCACGATCGCGGCACTCCTGCGAATAGTTCTTGAGCGTCAGCGGGCTCAGCAGGATCGGCACCGCCGACGAGGCCGCGACCGCGAACGACAGCGGCACGCTCTGCAGGTCCGAGCAGATCAGCTCGAACTGGTCGGCCGTGAATTCGAAGGGCGTGCCCAGCGACATGTCGGTGGCCGCGATCACCAGCTGCGGATGGCGCGGGTTGCGCTCGATGTCGGCGTAGGTCTTGCCCTCGTAGATCTCGTCGAGCCGGCGCGCCAGCAGGTGGCTGCGGCCATACCAGGGCGATGTGAGGTCATGCAGGCTGCCCGGCCGAAGGGCCTGCAGGATCAGGCTGTTCTGGAAGTTCTGGCGCAGGAAGTCGCGCTCGAAGTCAGGCAGCCTGTCGGCACCGAAAGCCGCGTAGTAGGCCGCGAGGATGCTGCCGCCCGAGACCCCGCTGATCACGTCGGTGGCGTCGAGCAGGTCGGAGTGGCGGCCGTTCAGGTCGAACCTGGTGCGGCGCAGTTCCTCCAGCACGCCATAGCCGAAAGCGGCGGCACGCGCGCCGCCGCCGGAGAGCGTCACGGCGACCAGGATCGTGGGGTCGCGGCCCGACGCCGGCGCCATCAGGCTGGAAGTCGGCGGCGCCCGCTCGACCAGCGGCTCGTTGAGCCATGGCCGGATCGACGAACAGCCCGCCAGGCAGGCGGCGATCAGGAGACCACAGAGCGCGCGCAGGCCGGGCATGCGGTGGGTATCAGGCGACGGCGGGGCGCCAGTCGGCCAGCAGTCCGGGCAGCTGCGCCATGTCGGTGAAGATCTGTGCCACGCCGACGGCCCGCAGCGCTTCGGGCCCGCTGTGGCCGAGATCGCTCGGGCTGTAGCCGAACACGGTGGCGCCGGCTGCGACGCCGGCGGTGGCCCCGGTGACCGTGTCCTCGACCACCGCGCAGCGCGCCGGGTCGACGCCGAGCGCCGCCGCCGCCGCCAGGTAGACGTCCGGCGCGGGCTTGGAGCGCGGGGTTTCGTGGCCGCTGAAGATCCTGCCTGCGAAGCAGTCCAGGATGCCGATCTTCTCGAGCTGCAGCTCGACCTTGTGACGATCGGCGCCCGAGGCGCAGGCAATGCGGCCGTCCAGCGCCGCGTGCAGCGCGCGCACCGCCAGGGCGGCGTTGGGAATCGCGAGCAGGTCACGTTCCAGCGCCTCGTTGCGGCGGCCGCGGAAGCCGTGCAGCCACTCGGGCGTGATCGCGAAGCCGGTCCTGGCCTCGATCAGCGCGGCTTCGTCCTTGACCGCCTTGCCGGTGAAGATCCGCATCGATTCCTCGGTGCTGATCGCCCAGCCGAGCTCGCCGAGCATCTCGGCGAGCACGCGGTTGGTGATGGGTTCGGAGTCGACCAGGACGCCGTCGCAGTCGAACAGGACGGCGTCGAAGGGAGGAGCTTTCATGGGAGCGATCGTAACAACGTCGCCCCCCGGAAGCATGACGACTCAGGCTGGTCGGATCGGAATGTAGATCTCGCCGCCGGCGGCCTTGAACTCGGCCGACTTGCCGGCCATGCCGTCCTCGACCGCGTCGGTCGCCTCGATGCCGCGCTGGGCGGCGTATTCGCGCACCTCCTGGGTGATCTTCATCGAGCAGAACTTGGGCCCGCACATCGAGCAGAAATGCGCCACCTTGCTGCTGTCCTTGGGCAGGGTCTCGTCGTGGAACTCGCGCGCGGTGTCGGGGTCGAGGCCGAGGTTGAACTGGTCCTGCCAGCGGAACTCGAAGCGCGCCTTCGACAGCGCGTCGTCGCGCGAACGCGCACCCGGGTGCCCCTTGGCCACGTCGGCCGCGTGCGCCGCGATCTTGTACGCGATGATCCCCTGCTTGACGTCGTCGCGGTCCGGCAGGCCCAAGTGCTCCTTCGGCGTGACGTAGCACAGCATCGCGGTGCCGGCCCAGCCGATCATCGCGGCGCCGATCGCGCTGGCGATGTGGTCGTAGCCCGGCGCGATGTCGATGGTCAGCGGGCCCAGGGTGTAGAACGGCGCCTCGTGGCAGTGCTTCAGCTGCTCGTCCATGTTGGCCTGGATCAGGTGCATCGGCACGTGGCCCGGGCCCTCGATCATGGTCTGGACGTCCTGCTTCCAGGCGATCTGCGTCAGCTCTCCCAGGGTGCGCAGCTCGGCGAACTGGGCTTCGTCGTTGGCGTCCGAGGCGCAGCCCGGGCGCAGGCCGTCGCCGAGCGAGAAGCTCACGTCGTAGGCCTTCATGATGTCGCAGATGTCCTCGAAGTGCGTGTAGAGGAAGCTCTCCTTGTGGTGCGAGATGCACCACTTGGCCATGATCGAGCCGCCGCGCGAGACGATGCCGGTGCGCCGATCCGCCGTGAGATGGATGAAAGGCAGCCGCAGCCCGGCGTGGATGGTGAAGTAGTCGACGCCCTGCTCGGCCTGCTCGATCAGCGTGTCGCGGTAGATTTCCCAGGTCAGGTCCTCGGCCACGCCGCCGACCTTCTCCAGCGCCTGGTAGATCGGCACCGTGCCGATCGGCACCGGGCTGTTGCGCACGATCCAGTCGCGCGTGGTGTGGATGTTGCGGCCGGTCGACAGGTCCATCACGTTGTCGGCGCCCCAGCGGATCGCCCACACCAGTTTCTCGACCTCTTCCTCGATGCTGGAGGTCACGGCGGAGTTGCCGATGTTGGCGTTGATCTTGACCTTGAAGTTGCGCCCGATCGCCATCGGCTCGACTTCCGGGTGGTTGATGTTGGCCGGGATGATGGCGCGGCCGCGCGCCACTTCGTCGCGCACGAACTCGGGCGTGATGATCTTCGGGATGCGGGCGCCCATCGGGTTGCCGGCCAGCCGCTTCTCGCGCGCCTCGTCGGCCATGTACTCGGCCATCCATTCGCGCCGGCCGTTCTCGCGCAGCGCCACATACTCCATCTCGGGCGTCACGATGCCGCGCCGGGCGTAGTGCATCTGCGTGACGTTGGCACCGGCCTTGGCGCGGCGCGGCGTGCGCTGCAGCGCGGCGGCGCCGGCGCGCAGCTCGGCGATGCGCTGGGCATCGCGGTCGGCATGGGTCGCGCCATCGTCCAGCGCGAGATGCAGGCGGCCCTCGTAGCGTTCGGTGTCGTTGCGTTCGGAGATCCACGCATCGCGCACGCCGGGCAGCCCGCGGCGGATGTCGATGTCGGCCGCCGGGTCGGTGTACGGGCCCGAGGTGTCGTAGAGAGACACCCGCTCGCCATTGGTCAGCGCCACTTCGCGCACCGGGACGCGCAAGTCGGGCCGGCTGCCGGCGATGGCGCCCTTGGTCGAGGCCGGGAAGGGCTCGCGCGTGAGCGTGAGCAGGGAAGCGAACTTGTCGCTGGCATTCATGCGGGGCACTCCTGTTCTTGAAAACAAAGGGTGCTCCGCGATGCCTCTGGACGGCATCGCTCCGGAAAAGGGAGTGGGGGTGCCGGGGAGTCGCAGCTCTTCTTACGCTGGTATGAACCAGATCAAGTTCGCGGGTTCGGCGGCTTGGCCATCTCAGCACGCATCTGCGTGCACCCCGGAGCGGGGCCGATTCTAGGTGCCTTGCGGCCCCGCAATCAAGCGGAGTGTGCCGCCGCCAGTGGCGGAACCGTCCGCATCGGCTCGGCGGCATGCAACGCCGCCCAGGCGTCCAGGCCGCCCGCCAGCACGCGCACCCGCGGCAGGCCCGCGCCCATCAGCACGCGCGCCGCCGCGATCGCCGTGGCGTCGTCGGGGCAATCGCAGAAGACGACCACTTCGCGGCCATCGGCAAAAGCCGAGAGCCGCTTCGGCAGCTGCTTCAGGCCGATGCCGATCGCGCCCGGGATCGCCCGAGCGTCGAGCGCGCGGGCCTCGTCCGAGCGGACGTCGATGACTGTCGGGCCGGCGCCCGCCGCCAGGGCCTCGCGCAAGGCTTCGACCTGGATGTGGACGATATCGTCGACCTGCTGCGCCAGCCGGCGTTGCCGCCAGCGCCAGCCGATGAAGGCCGCCAGCGCCAGCACGCCGATCGCCAGCGCGCCCAGGCCGATGTTGGAGATCACCGCGAGGACGTCCTGGATCGCTGCATGGAAGATCCGGCCCACGAACAGGCAAAGCAGGGTCCAGATCAGCGCGGCCACGGTTTCGTAGGCCAGGAACCGCAGGTTCGACATGCCAAGGGCGCCGGCCATCGGCGGCGCCACCACCGAGACACCGGGCACGAACTTGGCTGCGATCAGCGACCACCCGCCCCAGCGCCCGAGGATCGATTCGCTGCGTCGGACGCAGGAGTCGGGCGACAGCGAGATCCGGCACAGCAGCCGCATCACGCGGTAGCCCCAGCGGCGCCCGGCCAGGAACCAGACGCCGTCGCCGAGGATGTTGCCGAGCACCGCCGCCAGCACCACCGCGACCACGGACAGCTGCCCGCCGACCGTCAACCCGCCCGCCACGACCAGGAACGGCACGGCCGGTACCGGCGCCCCGAGGCGCGTCGCGAGCGTGGCGGCGAAGACCAGGGCGGCGCCCTGGCTGGCGAGGAGCGAGACGAAGTCGTTCATGGTTGTAGTGACGTGGAGGCCGGGGCCAGGTGAGCCGCTATTGGCCCTGAGCCGGCCGGTCGGCCGACGCTGGCGCGGGCGAGGCGGCCGCCGCGGCCGCCGGCGAGGGCGGATTGCCGCGGAGGTCGAGATCCGAGAAGTAGGCGATGCCGTGGCCGTGGGTGTTGTCGGCGTCGGCCGAGACCGCCACCGCCGTCACGTCGGGCCGGATGTCGCCGGCCTCTTCGCCGAAGGCACGGCGGTAGTCCGACAGCAGGTTGCGGCGCTCGGAGGTCCAGCTGCCCGGCTTGGCCGCGGCGCCGGATTCGAGCACCACCATGCGGATGCGCTTGGTGAAGGCGTTGTCGAACGCGTTGCCCTTGGCTTCCTTGTTGTCCCAGACGTAGCACAGGGTCTCGGTCGGCACCGCCTCGCCGGTGGCGCGGCGCGCCAGCGACAGACGGGTGCGCTCGCCGACGGACAGCCGGTCGGCCGGGAAATCGAAGAACACGCAGACCTTGGCCGCGCCATCGTCGCCGGAGCGCGTGCGCAGGTCGGCGCCCTCGACGAAAGACTCCACCCGCCAGCGCCAGGCCAGCGTGGCCTGCTCGTTGAGCTCCACTCGGGCGGGATGCACCAAGTTCCCGTAGGAGTTGTCGGCATCGACCTTGAGCACGCGCTGGCCGTCGAGCTGATCGACCTCGAAGCGGGTCGGCGACTTGTTGGGCAAGGTGGTGAAATGCCACGGCGCGGGCGGCTGGGCTCCGGTCGCGCCCGAGAAGGGCGTGAGCAGGTTCTTGTCCTGCGCGCGCGCGTCCGGCGCGGCCAAGAGCAGCGCGGCCACGGCCGGCAGCGCCATCGCGGCGCAAAGCCGCCCCCAATCCAGCGTGCGGTTCGTCCAGCTGCCCATGGTGCACCTCTTGGCCTGCGGCCGGTTGAGCGGATCGTCGCTGCGCCTTCGGCGCAACAATCACAGGGTACGGAGTGTGAGGCAGGAGCGGCGCAAGATAAATAGCCCGGAAGGAATCGCTCTGTCGCCGCAAGGGACACAATCCGTCGGGATTGCTACGAAATCAATAGCATCGATTCGAGTCCGGGTGCGGGCCGACGGACCTTTCCGACCAAATCCGTCAGTGAAGGTCGCCGTCGACGTAATACCAGCGATGGAGCCCCTCGTCATCCTCCTGGCGCACGAAGCGGCTGCGCTCGTGCAGCCGGCTCGCCTCGCCGGCGCCGTTGCGCTGGCGGGCGACGAACTCGACCTCCGCGTGGTCGGCATCCAGCACCGAGCGCGAGCGGACGTCCAGGCCCAGCCATTTCACGGCAGGCTCGAAGTCGATGCTCGCCGGTCGGGTCGAGGCGTGCCATGTGGCCAGCAGGTAGTCGGCGCGTTCGCGCACGAAGGCGGTGTAGCGCGAGCGCATCAGCGATTCGGCATCCGGTGCCGGCGTGTGCGCAAAATCGTCCACGTAGCGGCCGCAGCACTGCGTGTAGGCCAGGGGCAGCTCCCGCCGGTCGCGGCGCCCGCAGGGGCAGGGGACACGGGCGGGGCTGGAGGGGGATGCGGACATGAAAAAGGCGTGGGCGAGGGAAAGTTCCAGGGCGTATTGTGCAGAGCCCACCTGATCCGTTGAGGACAGAGCAAAAATTGCTGCGCAATTTCTTGGTCTGTCCCGCAAGGTCTCAGGCTAGCGCCCGCTGGATCAGCAGCTTCTGGATGTCAGAAGTGCCTTCGTAGATCTGGCACACGCGCACATCCCGGTAGATGCGCTCGAGCGGAAAATCGTTGACGTAGCCGTAGCCGCCCAGCGTCTGAATCGCGGCGCTGCAGACCCGCTCGGCCATCTCGCTGGCGAACAGCTTGGCCATCGCCGCCTCCTTGAGGCAGGGCCGGCCGGCGTCGCGCAGGGCGGCCGCATGCCAGATCAGCTGCCGAGCCGCCTCGAGCTGGGTGGCGCATTCGGCGAGCCGGAAGCCCACCGCCTGCTGGTCGAAGATGCTGCCGCCGAAGGCCTGGCGCTCCTTGGCATAGGCCAGCGCCACCTCGAACGCGCTGCGCGCCATGCCCACGCTCTGGGCGGCGATGCCGATGCGCCCGCCCTCCAGCGCGCCGAGCGCGATCTTGTAGCCCTCGCCTTCCTGGCCGATCAGGTTCTCCAGCGGGATGCGGCAGGCGTCGAAATTGATCTGCGCGGTGTCGCTCGAATGCTGGCCCAGCTTGTCTTCCAGCCGCGCCACGTTGTAGCCGGGCGCGTCGGTCGGCACGATGAAGGCGCTCATGCCGCGCTTGCCAGCGCCCTTGTCGGTGACCGCGATCACGATCGCGACCTGCCCGTTCTTGCCGCTGGTGATGAACTGCTTGACGCCGTCGATCACCCAGCCGTCGCCCTCCTTGCGCGCCGTGGTGCGCAAGGACGAGGCGTCGCTGCCGGCCTGCGGCTCGGTCAGGCAGAAGGCGCCGAGCATGCGGCCCTGCGCCAGCGGCTGCAGCCACTGCTTCTTCTGCTGCGCATTGCCGTAGCGCATCAGGATCGCGTTGACCGGGCAGTTGGTCACGCTGATCGCGGTGCTGGTGCCGCCGTCGCCGGCCGCGATTTCTTCCAGCACCAGCGCCAGCGTCAGGTAGTCGAGCCCGGCGCCGCCGTCTTCCTCGGGCACGCAGATGCCGTAGGCGCCGAGCGCCGCCAGGCCTTCGTGCGCGGCCTTGGGAAAGCTGTGGTCGCGGTCCCATTGCGGCGCGTGGGGCCAGAGCTCGGCTTGGGCGAAGGCGCGCACGGCGTCGCGGATGGCTTCCTGGTCGGGGGTCAGCAGCATGGTGGTGGCATTCGGTGAGAGGGAATCAGGGCGTGGGCTTGCGCTCTTGCGCAATCTGGTCGCGGTAGCGCGCAAGCATGTCGGCGGCGGGTTCGGGCGCCTCTGTGACACGAGTCTGGTCGTGAAGCATCTGGTTCAGGCTCGGCAGCACGCTGCGCGCCGGCCAGCTTGGAGTCTGCCAAAGATCCGAGCGCATGAAGGCCTTGGGACAGTGCAGATACGCTTCCTTCACCTGCACCTCGACGACCAGTCGCGGCCGCTGGCGCTCCTGCGCAAATGCATCGACGAAACCGGGTTCGTCGCGCAGGCGGGCGATGCCGTTGACGCGCAACGTCTCTTCCACGCCGGGGACCATGAAGAGCAGGCCGATTCGCGGGTCGGCCAGCAGGTTCTCAAGCGTGTCGAGCCGGTTGTTGCCGCCGCTGTCCGGCACCCACAGCGTGTTCGGGTCGGCGACCTTCACGAAGCCTGGAAGTCCGCCGCGCGGCGAAGCATCGAGCAATTGGCCCGGCGCACCCGCGCTGGCAATCACGCAGAACGGCGACAGCGCGACGAAACGCTGGCAATGCACGTCGAGTTGCGTGAGTTGCTTGCGCAGCGCCCGCTCGCCGGGCGCTGCATAGAGCGCGCGCAACTCATCGAGGGTGCGGATCATGGGCCTACTTGCCCTGGCCGAGGTCCATGATCAGCTTGCTGGCCATGTACAGCCGGCGCGGGATCGCGCTGCTGTCCACGTACTCGGCCTTGTCGCTGTGGTAGCCGAAGCCCGGCAGGCCCAGGCTTTCGATGACCGGCTTGCCCGCGAGCGCCGCATAGGCGGCGTCGGTGCCGCCGCCGGTGCGCTCGACGATGGCGAGCTCGCCACCGGCTTCCTTGTAGTAGCCCACCGCCTTGTCGACGAGCTTGCGGCCGCCCTCGCCCGCGTTGAAGGCCGGACGGCCGCGCGTGACGAGCACCTTGACCTCGGCCTCCGGCAGCTTCTTCTGCTGCGCCTTGTGCTCGAGCGTCTTCATCGCGGCATCGAAGTCCTCGTTCTTCGCGTAGCGCACGTCGGCATTCAGCGTGGCGCTGGCCGGGATGATGTTGGACACCGCGCCGGCCTTGCCGATGGTCCAGTTGAAGCGCAGGCCCTTGGCCTTGTCGTCGATGTCCATCGTGCGCAGCACCAGGTCGGAAGCTTCGACCAGCGAATTGACGCCGAGCTCCGGCGCCGCGCCGGCATGCGAGGCCCTGCCCGTGATGTTGACCTGGACGTAGGCGATGCCCGAGGTGCCGAGCGAGAGGTCTTCCTTGCCGGCGCCGGTGGGCTCGAACGACAGCACGTAGTCGGCCTTGGCGGCCTCTTCCTGGATCAGGTCGCGCGAGCCGAAGGAGCCCTTTTCCTCGTCGGTGTTGAACAGCACCGTGATCGTGCCGAAGTCCTTGAAGCCGCGGTCCTTGAGCAGCTTGAGCGTGTGCACGACGACCGCGTTGCCGCCCTTGTCGTCGGCGATGCCGGGGCCGTAGGCCTTGTCGCCTTCGACGCGGAACGGCGCCTTGGCGAGGATGCCCTTGAGGTAGACCGTGTCCATGTGCGAGAGCAGCAGCAGGTTCTTGCCGCCCTTGCCCTTCAGCTTGCCGACGATGTTGTCGCCGACCACAATGCCGGTCGATTTGCTGCGCGTGACCGTGAAGCCCAGCGCCTTCAGCTCGGACTCGAGGTAGCTGCCGGCCGAGGCCATGCCCTCGCCGTCACCGGTGCCGGTCTCGATGTTGACCAGCGTCTCGAGCGTCTTGATGACGGCGGGCTTTTCGGCCGTGGCGGCAGCGAACAGGGCCTGGTCGCGGGTCTGGCTCCAGGCGGCGGGTGCGACGAAGGCGGTGGCGAGCAGCGCGGCCAGCGCGCTGCGGGGGAAAACCGAAGGCATCGAAAAGGAACTCCGAAAAAGAAGAAGAGTGATTCTAGGAAGGCGGGTCAGACCAGCTCGATCGCCACCGCCGTGCCTTCGCCGCCGCCGATGCAAAGCGTGGCGACGCCGCGCTTCTTGCCGCGCTGCTGCAGCGCATGGATCAGCGTCACCATGATGCGCGCGCCGCTGGCGCCGATCGGGTGGCCCAGTGCGCAGGCGCCGCCGTGGACGTTGACGATGTCGTGCGACACGCCCAGCTCGTGCATCAGCGCCATCGGCACCACCGCGAAAGCCTCGTTGACCTCCCACAGGTCGACGTCCTTGACGCTCCAGCCGGTCTTCTTGAACAGCTTGGCGACCGCGCCCACCGGGGCGGTGGAGAACCACTCGGGCTGCTGCGCATGCGTGGCGTGGGCGACGATGCGGGCAATCGGCTTGGCGCCGTTCTTCTTGGCGCCGCTGCCGGTCATCATCACCAGCGCCGCTGCGCCGTCGTTGATCGACGAGCTAGACGCCGCGGTGATGGTGCCGCCGTCCTTCTTGAAGGCCGGCTTGAGCGTCGGGATCTTGTCGAGCTTGACCTTGCCCGGGCCTTCGTCGATCTCGATCACGGTGTCGCCGCCGCGGCCCTTGACGGTGACCGCCGCGATCTCGGCCTTGAAGGCGCCGGAGCTGGTCGCCGCCTTGGCGCGCTCGACGCTGGCGATCGCGAAGGCATCCTGCTGCTCGCGCGTGAACTTGTACTTGGCCGCGCAGTCCTCGCCGAAGGTGCCCATCGAGCGGCCCGGCTGGTAGGCGTCTTCCAGGCCGTCGAGCATCATGTGGTCGAAGATGCGGTCGTGGCCCATGCGGTAGCCGCCGCGGCCCTTGAGCATCAGGTAGGGCGCGTTGGTCATGCTTTCCATGCCGCCGGCCACCATCACCTCGTGGGTGCCCGCCAGCAGCATGTCGTGCGCCAGCATCGCGGCCTTCATGGCCGAGCCGCACATCTTGCTGAGCGTGACCGCGCCCGCGCTGTCGGGCAGGCCCCCCTTGTAGGCCGCCTGGCGGGCCGGCGCCTGGCCCTGGCCGGCCATCAGGCAGTTGCCGAACAGCACCTCGCCGACGCTGTCGGCCGGGATGCCGGCGCGCTCGACCGCCGCCTTGATGGCGACGCCGCCGAGGTCATGCGCCGAGAGGGATGAGAAGTCGCCCTGGAAGCCGCCCATCGGGGTGCGGGCGGCGCCGACGATCACGATCGATTCGCTCATGGATTTGCTCCTTCAGTGGTTGTCAGTCAGAAATCAGAAATAGGGGGTGGCGTTGTCGTGCTTGAAGCGCAGCGACTCGTCGTAGGGAAAGACGTCCAGCATCTGCCCGGCCTGGATGCGCTGCTTGTGGCTCTGCCAGAAGGCGGCGTCGAGCAGGTCGGCATGGTGGGCCATGAAGGCCTCGCGCACCGCCGGATTGCCGAGCAGGAAGGGCTCGAAGGTCTCCGGGAAGACGTCCTTCGGGCCGACCGAATACCAGACCTCGCCGCTCATCTCGTCCTCTTCGTTGCGCGGCGCCGGCACCTTGCGGAAATTGCAGTCGGTGAGGTATTCGATCTCGTCATAGTCGTAGAACACCACCTTGCCGCCGCGCGTGAGGCCGAAGTTCTTCCAGAGCATGTCGCCCGGGAAGATGTTGGCCGCCACCATGTCCTTGATCGCATTGCCGTACTCGATCACCGCGTGCTCCAGTTGCTTGCTCGCGCGCCGCGCGTGCTCGGGCTGCGCCAGCAGGTCGAGGGACTCCTGCAGGAAGAGGTTCAGCGGGATCATGCGGCGCTCGATGTAGACGTGCTTGACCACGATCTCCATTTCCCCGTTGCCGTCGCGGTCGCCGATCTCGAGCTGGCTCGGCGCGAACTTGCGGATTTCCTCGATCAGCTCGGGCTCGAAGCGGTCGAACGGAAATCCGACGTCGCTGTACTCCAGCGTATCGGCCATCCGCCCGACGCGGTCGTGCTGCTTCACGAGCAGGTACTTGCGCTTGACCTGCTCGCGCGTGGTGTCCTTCTGCGGCGGGAAGAAGTCCTTGATGACCTTGAACACGTACGGAAACGACGGCAGGTCGAACACCAGCATCACCATGCCCTTGATGCCCGGCGCGATGCGGAACCGGTCGGTGGAATAGTTGAGGTGGTAGAGGAAGTCGCGATAGAACAGCGTCTTGCCCTGCTTGGCCAGGCCGAGCGCGTTGTAGATCTCGGCGCGCGGCTTGCGCGGCATCAGCGAGCGCAGGAACTGCACGTAGGCCGAGGGCACCTCCATGTCCACCATGAAATAGGCCCGCGCGAAGCTGAACAGCATCTGCAGGTCTTCCTCGCCGAACAGCGCGGCGTCGACATGGAACCGGCCCTCCGCGTCGTGCAGGATCGGCAGCGCGAACGGCATCTCGATGAAGCCGTTGTTGATCTTGCCGACCACGTAGGCGCCCTTGTTGCGGTAGAACAGCCCCGACAGCACCTGCAGCTGGAAATTGGCGCGCAGCTTGACCTGGTGGAAGCGTCCGAGGATCGCGGCCGCCACGCATTCGGCGTCGCGGCGGCGGTCGGCATAGCGCCCTTGCAGCGCGTAGTCCTCGAGCATCCGCTCGACCGTGTCGGCCAGCGTGTCGCGTTCGGGGTAGTAGGCGCGGTAGGTCGGCGCGTCGCGCGGCTCGATGTACTCGGTGCTGATCGCCGGCCGCACGAAGATGAAATCGTTCTGAAAATAGGCCCGATGCAGGATCTTGGTCGTGACCGAATTGAAGAAGGTCTCGGCCAGTTCCGGCTGGTGGTGGTCGACCAGCAGGCCGATGAAGTGCAGCTTGATCTGGTGCCAGACCTCCATCGGCTGCTCGCCGGCCTTGAATTCCTTCTCGAGCCGCGCCACCGCCTCGCCCACCCGCAGGTCGTAGAACTCGATCCGCTCGCGCTGGGCCCGCTGCTGGCCGTGCCAGTCGGCGGTCTCGAAGCGGTGCTTTGCGCGCGCCGACTCGGCGCGGAAGAGCCGATAGTGCCGATCGAAGCCGTCGCGCATCGCACGGGCGATGTCATAGGCGAGCGGCGAATCGAGGCGCTGCGGGAACATGGGACCGGTGCCGGACTACTTGATGTATTCGGACGTGCCCGTATCCGCCGGCTTGCTCCACTTGTAGCGGATGCGCTGCACGGCGGCGCGGTACTGGTTCTCCATCGGCTTGGTGCCGTCGACGGTGAGCTCCAGGTCCTGGATGAGGCCGTCGTGCACGCCGAAGGCCCAACCGTGGATCGTGACCGACTGGTTGCGGCTCCAGGCGTCCTGCA
Organism: Variovorax sp. 10N432; assembly: GCF_056394465.1. Lineage (NCBI taxonomy): Bacteria > Pseudomonadati > Pseudomonadota > Betaproteobacteria > Burkholderiales > Comamonadaceae > Variovorax > Variovorax sp. 10N432. The sequence goes on along the minus strand of NZ_JBFTHX010000014.1, from coordinate 29,182 downwards.
TGACGGTGCTGACGGCCACGTTGACCACTTGCTCCGCCACGTTCAGCTCGCACAGCGCATTGGCGCGCGCGACCTCGGGCAGGCTGTCGAGCATCACGTGGTGGCGGTCGCGCACGTCCTGGATGTGGCGCAGCCAGTTGTCGGCGATGCCGATGCGCGCGCCTTCGAGCGCCGCCTGCACGCCGGAACAGCCGTAGTGGCCGACCACCATGATGTGCTGGACCTTGAGCCGCTCGACCGCGAACTGGATCGCCGACAGCGCGTTGAGGTCGGAGTGCACCACGATGTTGGCGACGTTGCGGTGCACGAACACCTCGCCCGGCTCGAGGCCGGTGATCTGGTTCGCGGGCACCCGGCTGTCGGAGCAGCCGATCCACATGTACTTGGGGGTCTGCTGCTTCACCAGGCTGGTGAAGAAGCCGGGCCGGTCGCGCTCCATGCGCGACGACCAGGCGCGGTTGTGAGCGAACAGGTCCTCGAGGGAGTCGGGCTTGTTTTCCATGGTCTTTTTCGTGATGAAAGGGTTGGGGGAATGCTATCGGCGGGGCTCAGCGCGCTTTCGGCTTCGATGCGCGCGCCAGCGCCGCCCGGGCCTGCTTTTCCTGGGCCCGGACCTCGTCCAGGTTCGCCTGCAGCTCGGCCAGCTGGGCTTCGAGCTGCTCGCGGTGGGCGCCGAGCACGCCGAGGAAACGCTCCAGCTGCACGGCGGTGTCGCGCGGGCTGTCGTACATGTCGAGTATCTCGCGCGCCTCGGTCAGCTTCAGCCCGAGCCGCTTGGCCCGCAGCGTCAGCGTCAGGCGGGCCCGGTCGCGCGAAGTGTAGATTCGCTGCAGTCCGGCCCGGCGCGGCGCCAGCAGGCCCATGTCCTCGTAGAAGCGGATCGCCCGCGTGGTGAGGTCGAACTCCTTGGCGAGCTCGCCGATGGTGAAGGTCTGCGAAGGCATGAAAAATGGGTCGAAGCGTGGGCGACAGCAAGGTCGGGCGGCACTGCCTACAATGTCGGCTCAAAGCCATGACGTTTACGTTAACGTCAATCGTACATGAACCTTCTCGAACGCGAACTCCATTACCCCCTCGGCGACACCCTGCCGGCGCCCGGCCAGACGGTCGAAGTGGCGCCCGGCATTCGCTGGATCCGCATGGCGCTGCCCTTCGCGCTCGACCACATCAACCTCTGGCTGCTGCGCGACAGCATCGACGGCGTCGAAGGCTGGAGCGTGGTCGACTGCTGCATCTCGCATGACGCGGCCCGCGCGCAATGGGAGCAAATCTTCGAGACGCAGCTCCAGGGGCTGCCGATCCTGCGCGTCATCGTGACCCACATGCACCCCGACCACATCGGCCTGGCGCACTGGCTCTGCGACCGCTGGAAGGCGCCGCTGTGGATCAGCTCGACCGACTACCACGTCGCGCGCGTGCTCACCACCGCCGGCGACACGCTGGCCGGCGGCGACGCGGCGGCCGACTTCTTCGCCTCGCACGGCCTGACCGACCCCGAAGCGGTCGCCAAGATCCGCGCCCGCACCAGCTACTACGCCAACATGGTGCCGTCGGTGCCGGCCAGCTTCGTGCGCATGCTCGACGGCGACGACGTCATGATCGGCGGCCGCGCCTGGCGCTGCATCAGCGGCTACGGCCACGCGCCCGAGCACATCGCGCTCTACTGCGAAGAACTCAACGTGCTGCTCGGCGGCGACATGATGCTGCCGCGGATCTCGACCAACGTGAGCGTGCACGCGGGCGAGCCCGAAGCGAATGCACTGCGCCTGTTCCTCGACAGCATCGAGCGCTTCAAGGCGCTGCCGGTCGACACCCTGGGCCTGCCTTCGCACGGCAAGCCCTTCACCGGCATCCATCGACGCGTCGAGCAGCTGCAGGAGCATCACCGCGACCGCCTGGCCGAACTGCTGGAAGCCTGCCTGGCTCGGCCGCACAGCGCCGCCGAGGGCCTGCCGATCCTGTTCAAGCGGCAGCTCGACCTGCACCAGATGACCTTCGCGATGGGCGAGACCGTGGCCCACCTGCACCTGCTGTGGTTCTCGGGCCAGCTGCGGCGCCGGCTCGGCGACGACGGCATCTACCGCTTCGGCGCTCTGGCATGAGCCGCCGGGCCGCTCCCAAGGCGAATACCGAAGCGCTGCTGCGCGAAGGTGCTCCATGAACGACGCGCTGGGTCGGCTGCGCGCAGGCGAACTGGCCGGGGCCCAGCGGCTCGACCTCAGCTGCGGCCTGACCGAGCTGCCGCCCGAGGTCTTCGCGCTGGCGGACTCGCTCGAGGTGCTCAACCTCTCCGGCAACGCACTGCGCACGCTGCCGCACGACCTGCACCGGCTGCACCGGCTGCGCGTGCTCTTTTGTTCCGACAACCAGTTCACCGAACTGCCCGAAGCCGTCGGCCAGTGCCCCCGGCTCGAGATGGTGGCCTTCAAGGCCAACCAGATCTCGCGGGTGCCGGCGGCGGCGCTGCCGCCCTTGCTGCGCTGGCTGATCCTGACCGACAACCGGATCGACGCCCTGCCGGCCGAACTCGGCGAACGCGCGCGGCTGCAGAAACTCATGCTCGCCGGCAATCGCCTGCAGGCGCTGCCCGAATCGATGGCGGCCTGCCGGGCGCTCGAGCTGGTGCGCATGTCGGCGAACCGCTTCGAGGCCCTGCCGGGCTGGCTGCTCTCGCTGCCGCGCCTGTCGTGGCTGGCCTTCGCGGGCAATCCCTTCGACGAAGCGCCCGAGGCCATGGCGATGGATGCGCAGCCGACCCGGGCCATCGACTGGCCATCGCTCTCGCTGCAGCACAAGCTCGGCGAAGGCGCCTCCGGCGTGATCCACCAGGCCGATTGGCGGCAGCCGGACGGCAGCCTCCGGCCGGTCGCGGTGAAGCTGTTCAAGGGCGCCGTGACCAGCGACGGCTGGCCGCACAGCGAGATGGCGGCCTGCCTGGCGGCGGGGCCCCATCCGGGGCTGATCCCCGTGCTGGGCCGGGTCGCCCACCATCCCGACGCCAGCACCGGCCTGGTGCTCGCGCTTGTCGACCCGAGCTTCCGCAACCTGGCCGGCCCGCCGAGCCTTGAATCGTGCACCCGCGACGTCTATGGCGACGAGGCCCGCTGGTCGGCCGAGACGGCCCTGCGGATGGCGCGCGGCATCGCTTCGGCGATCGCGCGGCTGCATGCGCGCGGCATCCTGCATGGCGATCTCTACGGCCACAACATTCTCTGGAACGGCCGGGGCGACGCCCTGCTCGGCGATTTCGGCGCCGCCTCGTTCCTGCCGCGCGACGATGCGGCGCAATCGCAGGCGCTGCAGCGCACCGAGGCGCGCGCCTTCGGCTGCCTGCTGGAAGAATTGGCCGCGCGCTGCGAGGCGCCCGATGCGGCCACGGGGGCGCTGCCGGCCGGCCTCCAGGCACGCTGCCTCGACGACGATCCCGCCGAGCGGCCGCTGTTCGACGAGATCGCCGCCGCCCTGGGAACCTGACATGGCCGCGCTGCCGCTGCCCGTGCGCGACGGCGTCGGCCCGAGCTGCGTCGCGCTGCCCGCGGGCGACTGGCCGACCATCGCCGAGTTCCTGGTCCAGCGCTTCGCGGCCATCCCGCGCGCCACCTGGGTGGCCCGCATCGAGGCCGGCGACGTCGTCGACGAGCACGGCCAGCGCGTGACGCACGCCCGGCCCTACCAGCCACGGCTGCGCGTCTACTACTACCGCGCGCTCGACGCCGAGCCCGTGATCCCGTTCCAGGAGCAGGTGATCCACCAGGACGCGCACCTGCTGGTGGTCGACAAGCCGCATTTCCTGCCGGTCACGCCGGTCGGCAAGTACGTGCAGCAGAGCCTGCTGGTGCGGCTCAAGCGCACGCTCGGGCTCGACCATCTGGCGCCGCTGCACCGCATCGACCGCGAGACCGCGGGCATCGTGCTGTTCTCGGTGCAGCCGGAAGGGCGCGGCCCCTACAGCGCGCTGTTCGCCGAGCGGGCGGTCCACAAGCGCTACGAGGCGATCGTGCCCTGGCAGGCCGGGCGCGCGCTGCCCGCCGTGCGTCACAGCCGGCTCGCGCCCGACCAGCATTTCATGCGCATGGCCGAGGTCGCCGGCGAGCCCAATGCCGAGACCCACTTCGAGCTGCTGGAGGTACGCGGCGACTGGGCGCGGCTCGGCTTGTCGCCATTCACCGGCCGACGACACCAGCTGCGGGTGCACTGCGCAGCGCTCGGCATGCCGATCCGCAACGACGCGATCTATCCGGTGCTGTTGCCGGAAGGCAGCGACGACTTCGACCATCCGCTGCAGCTGCTGGCGCGCGAGATCTCCTTCGTCGACCCGATGACCGGCGCCGAGCGGCGCTTCACCAGCCTGCGCTCGCTGGACCTGCCGGCCTGAACTGGCGCCAAGGTGACGCCCGCCGACGCCGGGCCGCACTAAGCTCGCGAAAGCCGCATCGTCCGGCACCCGCACCGAACACCCAGGAGACACACCGCATGGACACCACCCAACTCTTCTCGCTCAAGGGCCGCACCGCGCTCATCACCGGCGGCTCGCGCGGCATCGGCCGGATGATCGCCGAGGGCTTCCTGGCCCAGGGCGCCCGGGTCTACATCTCGGCCCGCAAGGCCGCGGCCTGCGACCAGACCGCCAAGGAGCTGTCGGCCTTCGGCCACTGCGTCTCGCTGCCGGCCGACGTGTCGACGCTGCAGGGCGCGCAGGCGCTGGTCGATGCCTACGCGCAGCACGAAGACTCGCTCGACATCCTGGTCAACAACGCCGGCGCGGCCTGGGGCGCGCCCTACGCCGAGTTCCCCGAGAGCGGCTGGGACAAGGTGGTCGACCTGAACCTCAAGACGCCCTTCTTCCTGACCCAGGCACTGACGCCGATGCTCAAGAAGGCGGCCACCGACCACCTGGCCAAGGTCATCAACATCGCCTCGATCGACGGCATCTCGGTCAATCCGCAGGAAACCTATTCGTACGCGGCCAGCAAGGCCGGCCTGATCCAGCTCACGCGCCGCATGGCGCTGCGCCTGGCGCAGGACCGCATCGTGGTCAGCGCGATCGCGCCGGGCGCCTTCGCGTCGGACATGAACAAGGACGCACGCGACCATGGTGAAGAGGTGAAGGCGCGCATTCCGGCCGGCCGCATCGGCGAGCCCGAGGACATGGCAGCGGCCGCGATCTACCTGGCTTCGCGGGCCGGCGACTACGTGATGGGATCGACGCTGGTGGTGGACGGCGGCGTCACCCACGCACGGTAGCCGGCTTGCTTCCTACCAGCGCGGCACCGGCTCGTCCTTGAGCTGCCTGCGCAGCTGCTGGTAGTCGGGCATCACGCTTTCCACCGTGTCCCAGAAGCGCGGGCTGTGGTCCATCACGCGCAGGTGGCTCAGTTCGTGGGCCACCACGTAGTCGATCACCGACATCCTGAAATGCACCAGCCGCCAGTGCAGCCGGATCGCGCCATCGGCGCTGGCGCTGCCCCAGCGGGTCGAGGCGTTCGACAGCGACAGCTTGTTCCAGGTCACGCCCAGGCGCGGCGCGAAATGATCGAGCCGCTCGATGAAGATGCGCCGCGCCTGCCGCATCAGCCAGGCCTGTGCGGCGTCGCGGATCTGCGGCGCGCCGGCATTCTTGGCCAGCGCCAGGCGCAGCACCGGGCCCCCGCCACCCTCCGCCCCGGCGTCGAGCACGCCTCCCACGCCCTCGAAGGCATGGTGCGGATCGAGCGCGACCGTGACTTGCTGGCCGAGGAACGGGAAAGCGACGCCGTCCTGCCATTCGATGCGTGCCGATTCCAGCCGCGCATGGCGCTGCTGGGTCTCGGCCAGCTTGCGCAGGATCCAGTCGCCTTTTTCCCGGACGGCGGCATCGACGTCGCGCAGCGCCACCCAGCGCGGCGCCCGCACCGACAGGCCCTCGGCGCCGACCAGGAAGCCGATGGTGCGCCGCTTGCCGCGGGTGAATTCGTAGGCAACACGGGCATTGCCCAGCGTGACCTCGCGCGTCGCGCGCGGATGCACGAAGCTCGCGGGGCGCACCGCGTCGGCCAGCGTGATGGCCGGCGCGTGCGGCCCGTCGGGCGTCGGCAGCGGCGCCGGTTCGTCGGTCGACGCATCGAACAGGTCGAGCGTGAACTGCAGCAGGCCGCGCATGGTCGTCAGGCCATCAGGCGGTGGTCGACGCCGCGGGCGCGGCCTCCGGCACATAGGCGTCGGGGTCGAGCCGGTGCATCTCGGCCTCGATCCAGGCCTCGACCTCGCGCATCAGCTCGTCGGGCTTGCGGCCGACGCTCGAGATGGCCGGACCGATCGACACATCGACCACGCCCGGGCGCTTGATGAAGGCCTTGCGCGGCCAGACCTTGGCCGAGGTCACGGCAATCGGCACCACCGGCACGCCGGTCTCGCAGGCCAGCCGCGTGCCGCCGCTCTTGTAGTGGCCCTTCTGGCCACGCGGAATCCGCGTGCCTTCGGGAAACATGATGATCCAGATCCCCTGTGCGAGCAGCTTGCGGCCCTGCACCACGACCTTGTTGAAGGCCTGCGTGCGCTGGCTGCGGTCGATGTGGATCATGTCGAGCCGTGCCATCGCCCAGCCGAAGAAGGGCACGTAGATCAGTTCCTTCTTGAACACGAAGGCCAGGGGGTGCGGCATCAGCGTGGGCATGAGGAAAGTCTCGTAGGTCGACTGGTGCTTCACGAGCAGGATGCAGCCGGCCAGCTTGTCGGTCGGCAGGTTCTCCATGCCGGTGACGCGGGTTCGGATGCCCAGCAGCACGCGGGCGCCGCCGATCGCCCAGTTGAGCCATGTCACGGCCATCCAGTACAGCGGGATGCCGCGCTTCCAGAGCGAGTTGACGCACATGATGATCCCCCAGGGGACCACGGTGACGAGCATCCACAAGGCGTGGATCAGGGAACGCAAAAAATCCATCAGACAGCCACTTTCAGCGCCGCGCGCGCTTCGCGCTCCAGCAGGAAATCGACGAAGGCCGCGAGGTCGTCATGCACGCGGGTGTTCGGCGGGTATTCGGGGGGCAGCGGCACGCCGCGGCAGGCCTGGCCCATGCCGGTCAGCAGCAGGTGCGGCTCGCAGCCGGCGGCCGCGCCGGCGAGCAGATCGCGCAGGCTGTCGCCCGCGGTCGGCACATTGGCGAGGTCGACACCGTAGCGCTCGCCGATCTGCAGGAACAGGCCCGGCTTGGGCTTGCGGCAGTCGCAGCCTTCGTCGGGGCTGTGCGGGCAGTAGAAAACCGCATCGACCCGGCCACCCACGGCCGCCAGCATCTTGTGCATCTTGGCGTGCATCGCGTTGAGCGAAGCGACATCGAACAGCCCGCGCCCGAGGCCCGACTGGTTCGATGCGATCACCACGTGCCAGCCCGCATGGTTGAGCCTCGCCACCGCCTCGAGCGCGCCGGGCAGCGGCGTCCACTCGAGGTCGCTCTTGACGAAATCCTCGCGGTGGACGTTGAGGGAGCCGTTGCGGTCGAGGATGACGAGTTTCATGGTGAGGGAATATCCTTCAGGGCTTCCAGCGCACGGCGCTCGGCCCATTCGACCACATGCTGAACGGGGTAGCGGCCGGCGTCCAGCAACCGAATGCGCGCATACAACACGGCTGGATCGATCAGACCGTGCGCCAGAAGCGTACGCACATAGTCAGCATCCTTGTCGCGGCCTGCCACGCACTTGGAGACGGCGAGGTCATGGATCTCTGGGCAGATTGCGGTGAGGTCGCCCAGATAGTGAAGCGTTTGGCGTTGTTGCCAATCCGGCGGCATCACCGCCGTTTCCGGGCCCACACCGTCGGCATGAAAACCGTGCGTGTCGTGGAACATCGACAACGCCCCGATGGCGCCATCGATCAGGTCGGCCTTCTCGGGATGCATGGCGGGATAGAGGTCGAGTTCCGTCGACACCAGCAACGAGGGAGGAATCGTGTCCAGGAGCAACAGGATGGCCTGGCTGCCGACCAGCACGAAAGATTTCTCTTTCGTGATGTCCGCAGCCGCGCGCAGCACATGCTCCAGTTCGGTCAGCTGCATGGTTCAGAGTCCCGAAGCGCGCCGCACTTCCTCGCGCTCTTTGGGCGAGAGGACGAACCCCAGCGGCGACGCATTTCGCAAGGTCGCGGCCCGCTCATCTTCAGCACAAACGGCGCGCTCGACTTCATCCACTCCACCTTCCAGCAACCGCGCCCATTGATCGAGGTAGGCATCCGAACGAGTCTCCCCGCGCTGCTGCCGCCATCTCTGCAACGTGCCGCGCGCTTGCTCGAGCAAGTGCGCGTCCCCTCTCAGGCGCGCGATCGCCTGCCGGTGAAAGGCCAGCGTGAAGCGATCGATCTGTTGTGGAGTCGGCATGGGGAGATGGTGGTGGCGCAGCCCGCGATGGTCAAGCCGCCAGCCGTTCCAGCTGCGCCACCCGGTTCATCGCCGCATGCAGCAGCATCAGCAGCCCGAGCCGGTTCAGTCGCAGGTCGGCCTGCTCGGCATTGACCATCACGCCGTCGAAGAAGGCGTCGACCGGCCCGCGCAGCGCCGCCAGCGTCTGCAGCGAGGCGGTGTAGTCGCCCTTCTCGAACTGGGCGTCGGCCACCGGCACCACCTCGCGCATGGCGGCGTGCAGCGCCTTCTCGGCCGGCTCCTTCAGCAGCAGGTCGCTGACGTGGGCATCGGCCTCGGGCGACTTCTTGAGGATGTTGCCGATGCGCTTGTTGGCGGCGGCCAGCGCCGGTGCTTCCGGCAGCGCGGCAAAGGCGCGCACCGCCGCCAGCAGCTTCGGCACCTCGCCGAGCCGCTGCGGGCGCGAGGCCAGCACGGCATCGACTTCCTGCGCGCTGGCGCCCTGCTCGCGCAGGCTGCCGGACAGCCGGTCGTAGATGAAGGCCTCGAGGGCGTCGGTGGGATCGTTCAGCGCCAGCTCCCCGCCCTTCGGCGCATGGAAGGCGGCGAAGGCACTGCCCAGCACCGCGCGCAGGTCGAGCGGCAGGTGGCGCTCGACCTGCATGCGGATCACGCCCAGCGCATGGCGGCGCAGCGCGAACGGATCGCGGTCGCCGGTCGGCAGGTTGCCGATGCCGAACATGCCGACCAGGGTCTCGAGCTTGTCGGCCAGGGCGACCACGACGCCGACCGGGTTGCGCGGCAGTTCGTCGCCCGCGAAGCGCGGCTTGTAGTGGTCTTCGATGGCGTCGGCCACCGCGGCGTCGAGGCCGTCGTGCAGCGCGTAGTAGCGGCCCATCGTGCCCTGCAGTTCGGGGAATTCGCCGACCATGTCGGTCACCAGGTCGGCCTTGGCGAGCTGCGCGGCCTGCGTGGCCTGGCGCGCCAAGGTGGCGTCGCCGAGCTGCTCGGCCAGCGCGCGCGCGATGCGCATCACGCGCTCGACCCGCTCGCCCTGGGTGCCGAGCTTGTTGTGGTAGACCACCTTGGCCAGCGATTCGACGCGCGAGGCCAGCGACTTCTTGCGGTCCTGGTCGAAGAAGAACTTGGCGTCGGCCAATCGCGGGCGCACCACGCGCTCGTTGCCGCCGATGACCGCGCTGGCGTCATCGGGGCGGATGTTGCTGACCACCAGGAACTTGTTGCTGAGCTTGCCCGAGGCATCGAGCAGCGGGAAGTACTTCTGGTTGGCCTTCATCGTGAGGATCAGGCACTCCTGCGGCACGTCGAGGAACTCGCGCTCGAATTCGCACACCAGCACATTGGGTCGCTCGACCAGCGCCGTGACCTCGTCGAGCAGGGCGTCATCGTCGATCGGCTGCATGCCGCCGCCGACCTTCACGGCCGCTTCGGCCAGCTGCCGCGCGATCTCGAGCCGGCGCGCCTCGAAGCCCGGGATGACCGCGCCCTGCTCGCTCATCTGCCCGGCATAGCTGTTGGCGTCGCGCAGCTCGATCGGATCGACCGCCGCCTCGAAGCGATGGCCGTGCGTCTGCCGGCCGGCCGTGAGGCCGAGCGCGGCGACCGGCACGACCGTGTCGCCGTGGAGCGCCACCAGGCCGTGCGCCGGCCGCACGAAGCTGACGCTGGTCCAGCCCGGAAGTTCGCAGTTCGTCTCGAGCTGGTAGCTCATGACCTTCGGGATCGGCAGCTTGGCGATCGCCTCGGCCAGCGCTTTCTGCAGCCCCTCGGCCAGGGTCGCCCCCTTGGCGGTGCTCTGGAAGAACAGCGCCTCGGCCTTGCCGTCCATGGCGCGTTGCAGCCCCGGCACCGCGCCGGCGTCGGCGCCCAGCGCCGCCAGCCGCTTGAGCAGCGCGGGCGTGGCCTGGCCCGCAGCGTCGAGGCCCACCGTCACCGGCATGAGCTTCTGCGAAACCGCCTTGTCGGCGGCCTGCGCCAGCACGTTCGTCAGGTGCGCGGCCAGCCGCCGCGGCGAGGCATAGGCCGTGAGCACCGAACCGGCATCGGCCAGCCCCTGGGCGATCAGCTGGTCGCGCAGCACCGTGGCGAAAGCGTCGCCGAGCTTCTTCAGCGCCTTGGGCGGCAGTTCCTCGACGAACAGTTCGACGAGCAGGTTGTTGTTCGTGGTCATACGCTCAGGCCGCCTTCTTCGTCATCTGTGCAACCCACTCGCGCGGCGCCATCGGGAAACCGAGCCGCTCGCGGCTCTCGTAGTAGCTCTGCGCGACGCTGCGCGCGAGGTTGCGGATGCGGCCGATGTAGGCGGCGCGCTCGGTCACGCTGATCGCGCCGCGCGCGTCCAGCAGGTTGAAGCTGTGGGCCGCCTTGAGCACCTGCTCGTAGGCCGGCAGCGCGAGCTGCACCTCCATCAGGTGCTTGGCCTGCTTCTCGTGGGCGGCGAAGGCGGTGAAGAGGAACTCGGCGTCGCTGTGCTCGAAGTTGTAGGTCGACTGCTCGACCTCGTTCTGTTTGAAGACGTCGCCGTAGCTCAGGCCCTCGGTCCACTTGAGGTTGTAGACGTTATCGACGCCCTGCAGGTACATCGCCAGGCGTTCCAGCCCGTAGGTGATCTCGCCCGTGATCGGCTTGCAGTCGATGCCGCCGACCTGCTGGAAGTAGGTGAACTGGGTCACCTCCATGCCGTTGAGCCAGACCTCCCAGCCCAGGCCCCAGGCGCCGAGCGTCGGGTTCTCCCAATCGTCCTCGACGAAGCGGATGTCGTTCTTCTTCAAGTCGAAGCCGAGCGCTTCGAGCGAGCCCAGGTAGAGCTCGAGGATGTTGCTCGGCGCCGGCTTCAGCACCACCTGGTACTGGTAGTAGTGCTGCAGCCGGTTCGGGTTCTCGCCGTAGCGGCCATCCTTGGGCCGGCGGCTCGGCTGCACATAGGCCGCCTTCCAGGGCTCGGGGCCGAGCGCGCGCAGGAAGGTGGCGGTGTGCGAGGTGCCGGCGCCGACCTCCATGTCGTAGGGCTGCAGGAGCGCGCAGCCCTGGGCATCCCAGTAGGCTTGGAGCTTGAGAATGATCTGTTGGAAAGTCAGCATGATGGGCCTGGTGGCCGCAGGAGGGCGAAGCGCCCGCCGAGGCGGCGAACCGGCCATTTTACGAGCGGCCGGCCGGGCTCAATACTCCCAGAAAATGCGCTGCAGTTCCTTGGTGTCCTTGGTCTTGGTCAAAGCCACCATCGTCAGGATCCGAGCCTTCTGCGGCCGCAGGTCGTGCGCCACCACCCAGTCGTACTTGTCGTCCGGCTGCTCGGCGTTGCGGATCACGAAACCGTCGGGCACCCGCGAGCTGCGGATCACCAGGATGCCGTCGGCGCGCACCTTCTGCAGCACCGGCACGATCCGGTCCGCCACCGAGCCGTTGCCGGTGCCCGCATGCACCAGCGCCTTGATACCGCTGGCGGCCAGGGCGTTGATGGCCGTGGGGGCGACGCCTTCGTAGCCCAGGGCGATCTCCACCGGAGGCAGCGCGTCGATGCTGTCGATGTCGAACTCCGACTGCATCGTGTGGCGCTTCACGGGCGCGCGGAACCAGTAGTTGCGGCCCTCCACGATCATGCCCAGCGGACCCCACTGGCTCTTGAAGGCCTCGGTCTTGATGTTGACCGTCTTGCTGACGTCGCGGCCGCTCTGGATCTCGTCGTTCATCGTCACCAGCACGCCGCGGCCGCCGGCATCCTTGCTGGCCGCGACGTTGACCGCGTTGAACAGGTTCAGCGCGCCGTCGGCCGACAGCGCGGTGCCCGGACGCATCGAGCCGACCAGGATGATCGGCTTGGCCGTGTGGACCGTCAGCGTCAGGAAGTAGGCGGTTTCTTCCAGCGTGTCGGTGCCGTGGGTGATCACGATGCCGTCGACGTCGGGCTGCTTCGACAAGGCGGAAACGCGCTTGGCCAGGGTCAGGAGGTTGTCGTTGGTGAGGCTTTCGGAGGCGACCTGGAACACCTGCTCGCCGCGCACGTTCGCCACCTTGGACAGTTCGGGCAGGCCCGCGATCAGCTTGTCGACCGGCACCTTGGCGGCCGAGTAGGTCGCGCTGTTGACCGCCGAGGCACCGGCGCCGGCGATGGTGCCGCCGGTGGCCAGGATCACGACATTGGGCAGCGACTGGGCCTGGGCGACGGCGGCGGCGGCCAGCAGCGCGGCGGCGCCCGCCAGACGGCGGAAGCGGGAAGCAAAGTACATGGAGACTCCTTTGGGAGGTGTGGTGCGGAGGGCCGAAAAGATACCGGATCGCGGTCGTTCCGGCGCAGTCTGTCGATGCCGTGCACGCATGCGGTCATGCCGGCCAGCCCGACCTCGTGGCGCAGCAAGTTCCGGGCAAGCGCTACCATCCCCGGCGGCACCCGCCGAAAACGATGACCTCCGAGACCTACTCTTCCGAGTCCCCGGCCGCGCAGCAGATGCCGGCCCCCAGCGGCCCGCTGTCGCGCGCGCGGCCCGGGCGCGAGCGCATCCTGGCCGCGATCCGCAGCGCGGCCATCGCCGAGTTCAGCCTGCACGGCCTCAAGGGCGCCTCGACGCAGGCGATCGCCGCCCGCGCCGGCCTGACCAAGCCCCAGCTGCACTACTACATCCCCGGCAAGGAAGAGCTCTACGAGGAGCTGCTGATGCAGGTGCTGCACGACTGGAAGGTGGTGTTCTCGTTCGAGGACCACGCCGGCGCGCCCGGCGCGGTGCTGGGCGACTACATCCGCAAGAAGCTCGACCACGCCTTCGACAACCCCGAAATCTCGCGGATCTTCACCCGCGAGGTGCTCGACGGCGGCCGCAACCTCGAGCGCTACTGGCCCAACGCCCGGCTCTGGACGCAAAAGAAGGTCGACATCATCAACGGCTGGATCGCGCGCGGCCTGATGCGCCCGCTCGACGCCCGGCTGCTGCTGATGCACATCTGGGCCATGACCCAGAGCTATGCCGACTACGCGCTGCAGACGCGCGTGATGCTCGGCCTGCCGCCCGACGCGCCGATCGACCGCGAGCCGATCGCGCGCGAGTTGGTCGCCTTCGTCCTCGGCGGCTGCGGGATCAAATAGGCCCCCACGCTCCCCCACTGCGTGTGGGTCGCTGCCCCCCGAGGGGGCCGCAGGCCGCCTTGGGGCGGCCCGGCGCCGGCCTGACCTCCCCCTGGCGGAGACAGCGTTGCGCATGACAGAGCGCCCCTCCCGCTTTTGGTGCGGAGGCCCTGGCACGTCGCTTGCATAACCTGACCACTTGCTCTGATTAAGCGGTCAAACACACCATGCGAGTGCTCGTCGTCTATTGCCACCCGGTCGAAACCAGCTTCCATGCGGCGCTGCACCAGGAGGTGCTGCGCAACCTGCGCGCCGCCGGCCATGAGGTCGATGACTGCGACCTCTATGCCGAGGGCTTCGACCCGGTGCTGTCGCGCGAGGAGCGCCTGGGCTACCACGAGGTGCCGAGCAACCAGCTCCCGCTGAAGCGCCATGTCGAGCGGCTGCAGTGGGCCGAGGGCATCGTGTTCTGTTTCCCGACCTGGTGCTTCGGCCTGCCGGCGATGCTGAAGGGCTATTTCGACCGCCTCTTCATGCCCGGCGTCGCCTTCGACCTCAGCGACCCGAAGAACGTCAAGCCGATGCTCACCAACATCCAGCGCATCTCGGCCGTCGTGACCTACGGCCGCCCGCGCTGGGTCGCCTGGTACATGGGCGACCCGCCGCGCAAGATCGTCACGCGCTACATGCTGCGCCTCACCGGCAAGCAGGCGCGAGTCGACTACCACGCCCACTACCACATGAACGTGGCGACCGAGCCGCAGCTCAAGCGCTTCATGCAGCGCGTCGGCAGCGCGATGGCGCGCTTCGCCTGATCCCTTCCCGTCACAGGACTCCCATGCTCCACGGCTATATCCCGCCCCACCGCTTCCTGCCCTACCTGAGCTGGACCGAGATCGACGCGCTGCCCGATCGCGAGAACACCGTCATCGTGCTGCCCTGCGGCGCCATCGAGCAGCACGGCCCGCACCTGCCCTGCTCGGTCGACAGCGTCATCGCCTCGGGCGTGATGGGCAAGGCCCTCGAACGCCTGCCGCCCGAGGTGCGGGCCTTTGCCCTGCCGACCATCACCTACGGCAAGTCGGAAGAGCACCTGCACTTTCCCGGCACCATGACCTTGACCGGCACCACCCTGCTCTCGACCGTGATCGAGATCGGCGAGTCGGTCTACCGCTCGGGCTTTCGCAAGCTGCTGTTCGCCAACGGCCATGGCGGCCAGCCGCAGGTGCTGGAGATGGCGGCCCGCGAGCTGCGGCTGCGCCATGGCGACTACGTGGTCGTGCCGCATGGCGTGTCGCGGCTGCCGAGCGCGGCCAGCAAGCAGGTGAGCGACCAGGAAAAGCGCCTCGCGATGCACGCCGGCCATTCGGAGACGGCGCTGATGCTCGCGCTGGCGCCCGACACGGTGCACATGGAGCGTGCCGCCGCCAATTTCCCGCCGCCGTTTCCGATCAAGCTGCTGTCGCCCGACGGCCGCCCGGCCTGTGCCTGGACCGCGCGCGATTTCGGCCCCAGCGGCGTCATCGGCGATCCGACCAGCGCCACCCGCGAGCAGGGCGAGGAGATCCTCGACAGCCTGGCCGCAAGCTGGGTGCAGGCGTTGACCGAGCTGCACGCCCTGCGCTGGGTGGTGCGCGACGAAGCCACCTGGGGCCGCGGCCACGAACAGGGCTTCATCCAGACCGCCGCCGGCCTCCCCGCCTGAGGCCCGCTCCTTGCATCCGATTCCGCTTCGATCCCAACCCCACAGAGAGGTCCCCACCATGCGCCTTCCCCTCGCCCTCCGTCTCGCCCCCCTGGCCGCGGCCCTCGCGCTGGCCGCCGCCGCGCCGGCCCAGGCCCAGGACAAGTTCACCTACATGACCAACTGGTACGCGCAGGCCGAGCACGGCGGCTTCTACCAGGCGGTCGCCCAGGGCATCTACAAGAAGTACGGCCTCGACGTCACGATCAAGATGGGCGGCCCGCAGGTCAACATCACGCAGATGATGGCTGCCGGACAGGCCGACTGCATCATGGGCTCGAGCGACATCCAGATGATGCAGGTGCGCGAAGGCGGCGTGCCGGTGGTCAACGTGGCGGCCTTCTTCCAGAAGGACCCGCAGGTGCTGATCGCGCATGACGACGTCAAGAAGTTCGAGGACCTCAAGGGCAAGACGATCCTGATCGGCGCCCAGGCCAACCGCGGCTACTGGCCCTGGCTGAAGGCCAAGTTCGGCCTCACCGACGAACAGACGCGCCCCTACACCTTCAACATCCAGCCCTTCGTCGCCGACAAGAACACGGCGCAGCAGGGCTACCTGACCTCCGAGCCCTATGCGATCCAGAAGGCCGGCGTGAAGAGCACCGTGCTGATGTTCAGCGACCACGGCTTCCCGGCCTATGCGACCACGGTCTCGTGCATGGACAAGACCGTGAAGGAGCGCAACAAGCAGGTGGCGGCCTTCGTCAAGGCCTCGGCCGAGGGCTGGAAGAGCTACCTCAATGATCCGGCGCCCGCCAATGCGCTGATCAAGAAGGACAACCCCAACATGACCGACGACCAGCTCGCCTACAGCGTCGCCAAGCTCAAGGAGATGGGCATGGTCACCGGCGGCGACGCGGCCACGCAGGGCATCGGCGTGATCACCGATGCGCGCACCAAGGCCAGCTACGACTTCCTGGTCTCGGCCAAGCTGCTCGACCCGGCCAAGGTCGAGATCGCCAAGACCTACACGACCGAATTCGTGAAGGACGCGAAGGTCCTGCCCTGACACACCGGGCGCCCCGGCGCGCCCTCTCGAAAGGCTTTGCATGAACGACACCGAATCCGCCGCCTACGCGCTGCCGGCGCAGCCCCGCCTCACTGTCCCCGCGGTCGAGGTCCTGTCCGCCGAGAAGACCTATCCGAACGGCACCCAGGCGCTGCTGCCGGTGGACCTCCGGATCGCCGAAGGCGAATTCGTCACCCTGCTCGGCCCCTCGGGCTGCGGCAAGAGCACCTTGCTCAAGATGGTGGCCGGCATGCTCGAGCCGACCGACGGTCGCCTGCTGGTCTGGCGCAAGCCGGTGGCGCAGATCGACGAGAGCGGCCGCCGCATGGCCTTCGTGTTCCAGTCACCGACGCTGATGCCCTGGGCCAGCGTGCGCACCAACGTGCGGCTGCCGCTCGACCTCGCCGGCGTGCCGCGCAAGGAGGCGGAAGACCGCGTCGCCGAGGCGCTCGAACTGGTCGGGCTGGACAAGTTCGCCGGCGCCCTGCCGCGCGCCCTCTCGGGCGGCATGCAGATGCGGGTGTCGATCGCGCGCGGCCTGGTGACGCAGCCCGACCTGCTGCTGATGGACGAGCCCTTCGGCGCGCTCGACGAGATCACGCGCCACAAGCTCGACGCCGAACTGCTGGAGCTGTGGCAGAAGAAGAAGCTCACGGTGATCTTCGTGACCCATTCGATCCACGAGGCGGTGTTCCTGTCGAGCCGCGTCGTGATGATGGCCGCGCGGCCGGGCCGCGTGGTCGAGCAGTTCCGCATCGACGAGCCCTACCCGCGCAGCGCCGACTTCATGGTGTCGCCGCAGTTCAGCCGCTATGCGAAGACGCTGCAGGACAGCCTGCTGCGCGCCAGCAGCGCGCACGACGAGGTGCAGGCATGAGCGCATTGGCACCGACAACCGCCGCGGGAACGACGACGATGACCTCCTCCGCAACGCCAGCCAGGGCGCGCCCGGTGCCGACGCCCACGCTGAAGAAGCAACCGGCCCGCATTCCGCTGCTCCAGCAGCCGCACGTCCAGCGCGTCATGTATCCGCTGCTGGTCGGCGTGGTGCTGATCGGGCTCTGGCAGGGCCTGGTGACGGCGATGGAGCTGCCGCCCTACCTGGTGCCCTCGCCCTACCTGATGATGCAGACGCTGGTCACCGACTGGGTGCCGCTCGGCATGGCCTTGATGGTGACGCTCAAGATCACCGTGCTGTCCTTCGTGGTCGCGACCATCGCCGGCGTGCTGATCTCCTTCCTGTTCGTGCAGAGCAAGCTGATCGAGACCGCGCTGTTCCCCTACGCGGTGCTGCTGCAGGTGACGCCGATCGTCGCGGTGGCGCCGCTGATCATCATCTGGGTCAAGAACCCGACCGCCGCGATGGTGGTCTGCGCCGCGCTGGTGGCGCTGTTCCCGATCATCAGCAACACCACGCTCGGCCTGCGCAGCATCGATCCCGACCTGCAGAGCTACTTCAAGCTCAACCGCGCCACCCGCTGGCAGCAGCTGGTGCGCCTGCGCATCCCGAGCGCGCTGCCCTACTTCTTCGGCGGCCTGCGCATCTCGAGCGGGCTGGCGCTGATCGGCGCCGTGGTGGCCGAGTTCGTCGCCGGCACCGGCGGCTCGGGTGCCGGCCTGGCCTACCAGATCCTGCAGGCCGGCTTCCAGCTCAACATCCCGCGCATGTTCGCGGCCCTGCTGCTGATCTCGCTGACCGGCGTCGCGCTGTTCGTGCTGATGGCCTGGCTCACCAAGCTCGCGCTCGGCTCCTGGCACGCGAGCGAACTCTCCCAAGACTGATTCCGATGAACGCACCCATGACCTCCATCGAGCGCCTGCACCTCGAACTGCCCGAACTCGACTGGATCACCGACCCGAGCCGCATCGCACGGCTGTCGCAGGACTTCGCCTGGTTCAGCCCGGTGCTCGACCGGCAGCTGAAGGACAAGCGCGCCGACGCCGTCGTGCGCCCGCGCACCGAGGACGAGATCCGCGCGCTGGTCGGCGCCTGCGCCCGCCTGGGCGTGCCGATCACGATCCGCGGCAGCGGCACCGGCAACTACGGCCAGACCACGCCGCTGGCCGGCGGCGTGGTGCTCGACATGACCGGCTACAACGCGCTGCTGTGGGTGCGCACCGGCGTCGCCCGGGCGCAAGCCGGCATCCGGCTCGGTGAACTCGAGAAGCACACGCGACCCTCCGGCCAGGAGCTGCGCTGCATTCCGTCGACCTACCGCAGCGCGACGCTCGGCGGCCTGTTCGGCGGCGGCTTCGGCGGTGTCGGATCGATCAACTACGGCCCGCTCGGCGCCCCCGGCAACGTGCTCGGCCTGCGCGCGATGACCATCGAGCCCGAGCCGCAGATCGTCGAGCTGCGCGGCGCCGAGGCGCTGCGCATGCACCACCTGTGGGGCACCAACGGACTGGTGCTCGAGCTCGAAGTGGCGCTGGCGCCGGCCCATCCCTGGCTCGAAAGCCTGCTGGTGTTCGACGCCTTCGCCCCGGCGCTGGCCTTCGCCGACGCGCTGGCGAACGCCCCCGGCATCGTCAAGCGCGAGGTGGCCTTCTTCGCCAGCCCGGTGCCCGATCACCTGGCGCAGCTGGCCGAGCATCTGCCCAAGGGCTGCCACGCGGTGCTGTCGCTGGTGGCGGAGTCCTCCGAAGACCCGATGCGCGCGCTGGCCGATGCGCACGGCGGCCGCATGACCTACCGCAAGACCGCCGAGGAGGTGAAGAAGAGCAACCGCACGCTGATGGAGTTCACCTGGAACCACACGACGCTGCACGCGCTCAAGGTCGACAAGTCGCTGACCTACCTCCAGAGCAGCTTCGTGCCGGGCCGGCACGTGGCGCAGATCACCGAGATGGAGCAGCGCTTCGCCGGCGAGGTCCTGATGCACGTCGAGTTCCTGCGCGGCCTCGACGGCCTCCTCACCTGCAGTGCGCTGCAGCTGGTGCGCTTCACGACCGAGGAACGGCTGGCGGAAATCATCCGCCTGCATCGCGAGCACGGCGTGCGCATCAACAACCCGCACGTCTTCGTCGTCGAGGACGGCAAGGCCGGCGGCGCCTTGCCGCCCGAGATCGTCGAGATGAAGAAGCGCTTCGATCCGCACGGGCTGCTGAACCCGGGCAAGCTGCGCGACTGGCCGGTGAAAGCCTAGGCAGAACGGCGGCGGCGGACGATCGTCGCGGCGACCACGGCCAGCGCCAATCCCCACAGCGGCCAGAGCCCGAGGCGCGACACCCACACCGCATACGGCGTGCGCCCGCCCCGCCCTTCCACCTCGGCCTTCAGCACGCCGCGCGTGAGCCGCGGCAGCGAGTGCGTCACCTGGCCGCGATGGTCGATGACCACCGTGGCGCCTGTGTTGGTGGCACGCACCATCGGCCGCTGGAACTCCAGCGCCCGCATGCGCGAGATCGCCAGGTGCTGGTCGATCGCGATCGAGTCGCCGAACCAGGCGATGTTGCTGACGTTCAGCAGCACCGTCGGCGCCTCCTCGGCGCTGCGGAAGTTGGCACCGATCTCGTCGCCGAACAGATCCTCGTAGCAGATGTTCGGCGCGATGCGCTGGCCCAGCCAGACGAAGGGCGGCTGCGCCAGTCCGCCGCTGCGGAAGTCGCCGAGCGGGATGTTCATCATGTCGGTGAACCAGCGGAACAGGCCCGGGATGAATTCGCCGAAAGGCACCAGGTGGTGCTTCTCGTAGCGATAGGGCGCCGCCTCGCCCGGACGGAAACCCAGCACCGCATTGCTGTAGGAGCGGCCATCGCCCATCGGCAGGCCGACGATGGCGGCCTGGGTGCCGCTCGCATAGCGGGCCGCGATCGCCTCCAGGTAGCCCGGCGGCAATTGCGAGGGCAGCAGGGGCAGGGCCGTCTCCGGCGTGATCACCAGCGGCGCGTCGGCATCCCGCAGCTGCTCGCCGTACCACTGCAGCGCGGTCGCGATGCCGCCGCCCGGAATGAACTTCTCGTCCTGCGGAATGTTGCCCTGCAGCAGTGCGACGGTGATGCGGCCGCGCGAACGGGCCGCATCGTCGGCCGGCACGCCGCGCGCCAGCGCAATCAGGGCCGGAACGCCGAACAGCACCAGCGCCAGCCCGACGGGCAGCGCAAAGGCGCGCCCGCGCGCATGGCGCATGGCCAGCGGCACCAGCGTCGCGATGCCGGCCGCGATCGCACCGATCCCGTAGACGCCGACCCAGGGCGCATAGACCGCCAGCGGCCCTTCGACGTGGGCATAGCCGCCCGCGCCCCATGGAAAGCCCGTGAACCAGCTGCCGCGCAGCAGTTCGGCCAGGGTCCACAGCGCGGCGAAGAAGGCCGCCGCGCGCAGCGGGCTCGCCGGGGCGAAAGCCACGTACAGGGCGCAGCCGAGCGCGTAGTAGAGCGACAGCGCCGCCGCCAGCGCGAACACCGCCACGGCGGCCAGCGGCGCCGGCAAGCCGCCATAGGTGTGCATCGAGATGAACAGCCACCAGAAGGTGCCGCAGAGCCAGGCGGTCGCGAACACCCAGCCGAGCAGCCCCGCAGCGCGCCAGGGCCGGGGTCCGGCGGTCGGCGCAGCGCCGGCGGCGGGACGCAGCGCATCCAGCTGCCAGACCAGCGCCGCCAGCGACAGCAGCTGCAGCCACCACAGCGGCTGGCCGTTCCAGGGCGCGGCCATCGACGCCGCCTGGGCCAGCCCCGCGAGCCCGAAGCCCAGCGCGCGCAACGGGGTTTTCAATCGGCCGAGTCGTCGCCGCGCGCCGGCGAGACCTTGAACCAGCGCACCGCGCCGCCCTTGGTGTGCAGCACGACGAAGTCGAAGGCGCCGAGCGCGTAGTGCTCGCCGCGCTTGGGCACATGGCCCATCTCGTGCGCGATCAGGCCGCCGATGGTGTCGAACTCCTGGCTCAGCGCCTCGTCGTCGAAGGTGATGCCGAAGGCCTCGGCCACCCGCTCGATCGGCGTGTCGCCCGCCACCCGATAGGTGTGGTCGGCCAGGCCGAAGATGTCGCCCTCGTCCTCGGGAATGTCGAACTCGTCCTCGATCTCGCCGACGATCTGCTCGAGCACGTCCTCGATGGTGATCAGGCCGGCGACGCGGCCGAACTCGTCGATCACCACCGCCAGGTGGTTGCGGTTGCCGCGGAACTCGCGCAGCAGGTCGTTCAGGCCCTTGCTCTCGGGCACGAAGGTCGGCGGCCTGAGCAGCGCGCGGATGTTCAGCCCCGGCGCGCGCTGCAGCTTGAGCAGGTCCTTCGCGAGCAGGATGCCGATGATGTTTTCCTTCTCGCCCTCGTAGACCGGAAAGCGCGAGTGGGCGGTGTCGATCACCAGGTGAAGCAGCGCGTCGTAGGGCGCGTCGATGTTGACCAGGTCCATCCGCGGCGCAGCGACCATCACCTCGCCGGCGGTCATGTCGGCCATGCGCAGCACGCCTTCGAGCATCACGCGCGATTCGGCGCCGATCACGTCGTTGTCCTCGGCGTCGGCGAGCGTTTCGATCAGTTCGTCGCGGGAATCGGGCCCGGGATGGATGAATTCGGCGAGCTTCTGAAGAAAGCTGCGCTTGTCTTCGCGTTCGACGGGCGCGCGATCAGGGTGAGGGTCGGCCACTGCAGCAGGGCGGAGTTGGGGAAACGCAAGGATAACCCACCCACGCTATGCGGCTGGAAACCTCTGGGTGAGCGTCAAGCAGCTGATTTGTCTCGCGCGGCGCGCACGCCGCTGCGGATTTCCTGCAGCTCTGCCAGGAACGACCAGAACTGCTTGGCCCGGGTCTTGAGCTGGTAGTCGACCTGCGCAAAGTGCTGCAGCGCGATTTCGCTCATGCGGCTGTCGAAGGTGGCGGCCGGCAGTTCGAGGTGGGCCTCGGACTCGGAGCCGCTGCGCACCACGGTCGCGCCGGCATTGCGCGCGATCTTCAGCATCGCGGCGTTCTCGCTCAGGGCGTGGATGAACAGCATGCCGACGCCTTCGTTGCGCGCCACCACCACGGCGCGCTCGAACAGGCGGGCGCCGTAGCCGCGTCCGCGGGCGTGGACGGCCACGGAAACGCCGAACTCGGCGCAATCCTGCTGCTGGTCGGCAGGGGCGAAGGCCAGGTGGGCCATCGCGATCAATTCGAGCCGGCGGTTGTAGATGCCGAACAGTTCGTCGCGCTCGAAATCGAGCCCGTCGACATAGCGTTGGACTTGTTCATCGGACGCCGCATAGCCGAACCGCAGGTAGCGGTCGTGCTGCGGCAGGGCCAGCAGGTGCTGCGCGATGCGGTCGCGCTCGCGCGGGCCGATCGAACGGATCGGCACCATGACGGGGTGCGGCGCGGCGGCGCGCGGTTGCGCCTCAACCATCGGCGCCTTCAAGAACGAGCCGACGCCGAGTGAGGCTAGAAAGAGGGCCTTGGCGGTAAGCATGCATGGAATATAAGGGTTTTCCCTAGACCTTCAAGCGCACGGGGTCTGCTCCCGGACGATTCGGTGAACAAATTCCGCTCCTGCCTTATCGGCAGCCGACGCACGTTGTTACAGGGGCACGGCCGTGGTCGCCTTGACCCGGTCGAGCACGAAGCTGGTCTTGCAATCCTGGACGCTCGGGTGCTTCAGCAGGGTGTTCATGATGAAACGGCTGTAGTGCGCCATGTCGGCCACGACCACGCGCAGCAGGTAGTCCATCTCGCCCGTCAGCGCCGCGCATTCGACGACCTCGGGCCAAGTTTGCACGCTCGCCCGGAACAAGTCCATCGGGTTGCGCTTGTGGCTTTCAGTGAGCTTCTCGAGGCGCACGTTGAGGTAGGCGGTGAGCCCCAGGCCGACCGCCTCGGGCTTGACCAGGGCGACATAGCGGTCGATCACGCGGCTTTCCTCCAGCCGCTTGACCCGCCGCAGCACGGCGCTGGGCGACAGGCTGACCTGCTCGGCCAGTTGGTCGTAGGTGGCGCGCCCGTCGGCCTGAAGCGTGCGCAGAATTTGCCGATCTATCTTTTCAAGTGCATCCATCGCTGGATTTTTGCACTTTTCCTGCGTCATATGTCGATTCAATGCCCAATAACGCCGAAATCATGAAGGCCCGCGCTTTTACAGTTCCATACCGACACCGCGCCGCCGCGGCCGCACACTGACTTCCCACGGAGATCACACCATGAGCACCACCGACACCGCCGCCTTCACCCCCTGGGAGAACCCGATGGGCACCGACGGCTTCGAATTCATCGAGTACGCGGCACCGGACCCGGCCGCCATGGGCCGCGTCTTCGAGCAGATGGGCTTCCGGCCGATCGCCAGGCACCGCCACAAGAACGTGCTGCTGTACCGCCAGGGCACGATCAACTTCATCATCAACTCCGAGCCCGACTCGTTCGCCCAGCGCTTCGCGCGCCAGCACGGCCCCAGCATCTGCGCCATCGCCTTCCGCGTGCAGGATGCCAAGGCGGCCTACGAGCGCGCGATCGGCCTCGGGGCCTGGGGCTTCGCGCCCGGCGCCGGCCCGGGCGAGCTCAACATCCCGGCGATCAAGGGCATCGGCGACAGCCTGATCTATTTCGTCGACCGCTGGCGCGGCAAGAACGGCGCGGCACCCGGCGACATCGGCAACATCGGCTTCTACGACGTCGACTTCGAGGCGCTGCCGGGCCTCTCGGCGGTCGAGGCGCTGGCGCCCGAGGGCCATGGCCTGACCTACATCGACCACCTGACCCACAACGTGCACCGCGGGCGGCTCAAGGAGTGGGCCGATTTCTACGAGCGCTTGTTCAACTTCCGCGAGATCCGCTACTTCGACATCGAGGGCCAGGTCACGGGCGTCAAGAGCAAGGCCATGACCAGCCCCTGCGGCAAGATCCGCATCCCGATCAACGAGGAAGGCAACGAGAAGGCCGGCCAGATCCAGGAGTACCTCGACAGCTACCGCGGCGAGGGCATCCAGCACATCGCGATGGGCTCGCGCGACCTCTTCCATACGGTGGACGCGCTGCGGGCCGCGGGCGTGAAGCTGCTCGACACCATCGACACCTACTACGAGCTGGTCGACAAGCGCATCCCGGGCCATGGCGAAGACGTGGCGGCGCTCAAGCAGCGCAAGATCCTGGTCGACGGCAAGAAAGGCGCGCTGCTGCTGCAGATCTTCAGCGAGAACCAGCTCGGGCCGATCTTCTTCGAGTTCATCCAGCGCAAGGGCGACGACGGCTTCGGCGAAGGAAACTTCAAGGCGCTGTTCGAAAGCATCGAGCTCGACCAGATTCGCCGCGGGGTGCTGGCCGCCGCACAATAGGCGCCCCCATCCCACCTGGAGCCTCCATGCGCCTGCCGACGTCGTCCCCGCTTCGTTCCCTCCCCTGGATCGCCGCCGCGGCGCTGGTGCTCGGAGGCTGTGCCACGGCGCCGCCCCAGGCGGCGCCCGTGTCCCGCCTGGACGCCGTGCAGAAGGCCGGCGTGCTGCGCATCTGCACGCCGGGCGACTACAAGCCCTTCAGCTTCCAGAAGCCGGACGCGGGCTACGAGGGCATCGACGTCGACCTCATGACGGGCTTCGCCGCCAGCCTCAACGCCCGGCCGGAGTGGGTCAAGACCAGTTGGGCCAACCTGATGCCCGACCTCACGGCCGGCAAATGCGACATGGCGGTCGGCGGCATCTCGGTGACCACCGACCGGCAGAAGCTCGCCTTCTTCAGCAGCGCCTACATGGTCAACGGCAAGACGCCGATCGCGCGCTGCGCCGATGTCGCCAAGTACCAGACGGTGGCCCAGATCGACAAGCCCTCGGTGCGCGTGATCTTCAACCCGGGCGGCAGCAACGAGCGCTTCGCGCGCGCCAACTTCAAGCAGGCCAAGCTGACCCTGCACGGCGAGAACGTCACGATCTTCGACGAGATCCTGGCCAACCGCGCCGACGTCTTCGTCACCGAGTCGGCCGAGGCCATCACGCAGCAGAAACTCAAGCCCGGCCTCTGCGCGATCAATCCCGACAAGCCGCTGCAGTACGGCGAGATGGCCTGGCTGCTGCCGCGCGACGACGTCGCCTTCAAGTCCTATGTCGACCAGTGGCTGCACCTGTCGCAGGCCGGCGGCGAGTTCCAGCGCGTGATGGACCGCTGGCTCAAGTAGCGTCGAGCAGCGCCAGGACCTCGCGCCGGACGGGGGCGTCGAAGGCCAGTTCCACATGGCCGCGGCCGGCGGCGAGCCGGTTGTCGGCGCCCGGCAAGGTGGCCACCGAGGTCGGGAACACGATGTTGTCGCTGTTCGAATACCAGCAGCTGAAGGGCACCTGCTGCACGCTCGTGCGCTCGCCGTCGATGCGTTGCAGCCACTCGCCGCCCATCCGCATCTGGCGGCCGTTGGCCGTGCGTCCGAAGCGCGCCAGCCAGGTGCCGCGATGCGGCGTGCCGAGGGTGGCGATGCGATGCACCCGCGCGCCGTCGGCATCGCGCAGCCAGGCCCGGGCCGCGAGCCCGCCCATGCTGTGGCAGATCAGGAGCGGCGGCTGGCCTGTCGCGGCGGTCACGCGCACGATGGCGGCATCGATGGTCTGCACGTAGCGGTCGATCGAGCCGAAGACCGGCTCGAGGTCGACCGCGACGAAGGCCCGGTCGGCGGCGCGCAGTTCGCGCAGCCAGGGCGTCCAGAACGCGCGATTGCCGACGAAGCCATGCACCAGTACGACGCCCCGCCGCCCTGCCTGCGGCAGGTGGTCCGGAATGGCGCGCCACCGAAAGGGCTGGTACCAGGCGAAGACGCGCGGTGCCGCGATGCTCTCGGCCAGCCAGGCCTTGAAGAACTGCCAGGCGCTGGCACGCGGCAGCGGGTCGCTGTCATCGACGCGCCAGGCCAGCACGAATTCGAACGCGAGGAAGACCGCGTGCGAGCCGCTCAGGACCAGCAGCCCGGCGATCGCCATCGCCGGCGAACGGCTCCACCAGGCGGCGGTCCATGCCACCGCGGCGACCAGCCAGGCCAATACCAACCACCGCTGAGCACGAGCAACCATCCGCCAACTATCGCACGCGCGACCCGCGTCCCTAGGACAAGCCCGCTGGCGTCGGGTGGCGGATGGCTCCGACAATCCGCGCCAAAGGAGATCGAATGCAGACATCAGTGCTTCAGAGTTATCCCGTGGGCGTGCCGCATGAAGTCCATCCCGAGCAGTACGGCTCGCTGGGGCAGTTGTTCGACGAGTCGTTCAAGCGCTACGCCGAGCGCCCGTTCTCGGTCTGCATGGAGCAGTGGATGACCTATGGCGAGGTCGACGTGCTGTCGAAGGCCCTGGGCGCGTGGCTGCAGTCGCTCGGCCTCGAGCCCGGCGCCCGCGTGGCGGTGATGCTGCCCAACGTGCCCCAGTTCGCGGTCACGGTCTGCGGCGTGCTGCGGGCGGGCTACACCTGCGTCAACGTCAATCCGCTCTACACGGCGCGCGAACTCGAACACCAGCTCAGGGATTCGGGCGCCACCGCGATCGTCATCCTCGAGAACTTCGCCACCACGCTCGAGCAGGTGATCGAGCAGACGGCGATCAAGCACGTGGCCGTGACCTCGATGGGCGACCTGCTCGGCGGCATGTACGGCGCCTGGATCACCTTCGCCGTGCGCCATCTCGCGAAGATGGTGCCGCCCTACAAGATCGCGCTGTCCAACGGACGCACCGTCACGCCTTTCAAGGACGCGATCGCAGCCGGTCGCGGCCGCACGCTGGCGGCCGATCCGAGCACCCTCGATTCGATCGCGTTCCTGCAGTACACCGGCGGCACCACCGGACTGTCGAAGGGCGCGGTGCTGACCCATCGCAACATCGTCGCCGCCACCCTGCAGGCCGAGGCCTGGTTCACGCCGGCGCTGGGACGGGCGGGCGACCTGTCCAAGGTCAACAGCATCGCCGCCCTGCCCCTCTATCACATCTTCGCCCTGACGCTGCTCCTGCTCGCGATCCGGCAAGGTTCGCACCTGACGCTGGTGCCCAACCCGCGCGACATCGGCAAGTTCATCGCCGTCCTCAAGAAGCGGCCGTTCCACATGCTTCCCGCAGTGAACACGCTCTTCAATGCCCTGCTGGTCCATCCGGAGTTCAAGAACGTCGACTTCTCGCAGCTGTTCGTCTCGCAGGCCGGCGGCATGGCGGCCTCCGAGGGCACCGCGCGCAAATGGTTCGAGGTCACAGGCTGCCCGATGATCGAAGGCTGGGGCATGAGCGAGACCTGCGCGATCGGCACCAACAACCCGGTCACCAACACCCACTACAGCGGCAACATCGGCCTGCCGCTGCCGGGCATCGAGATCGCCATCAAGGACGACCAGGGCCGCTCGCTGCCGGCGGGCGAGCATGGCGAGCTCTGCATCAAGGGGCCGAACGTGATGGTCGGCTACTACAACCAGCCGGCCGAGACCGCGGCCGCCTTCACGGCCGACGGCTTCATGCGCACCGGCGACATCGCGGTCATGCAGGAAGACGGCTACAGCCGGATCGTCGACCGCAAGAAGGACATGATCATCGTCAGCGGTTTCAACGTCTTCCCGAACGAGCTCGAGAACGTGATCTCCCTGTGCCCCGGGGTGGTCGAGTGCGCCGCCATCGGCGTGCCCGACGAGAAGCAGGGCGAGGCGATCAAGGTCTTCGTGGTCCGCAAGGATCCGGCGCTGACCGAGGAAGCGGTCATGCGCTATTGCCATGACCAGCTCACGGGCTACAAGCGACCGAAGCAGATCGAGTTCCGCGACGCGCTGCCGAAGACCAACGTGGGCAAGATCCTGCGCCGCGAACTGCGCGTGGGCGCGACAGGTTGACATCGGCGACGGAGAGCCTGCCCGCGGGACTTCAGGTCTTCGAGCGCGGCTGGCTGTCGGCCAACAACGTGCTGTTCACCGGCCGCGCGCAGACGGCCGTGGTCGACACCGGCTATGCGACGCATGCGACGCAGACGGTTGCGCTGATCGACGCCGCGCTGGGGCCTCGGCCGCTGGAGCTGCTGCTCAACACCCATCTGCACAGCGATCACTGCGGCGGCAACGCCGCGCTGCAGTCGCGACATCCCGGCGTGCGAACGTTGATCCCGCCCGGCGAAGCTGCTGCCGTGGAGGCCTGGGACGAAGAGGCATTGAGTTTCAAGGCCACCGGCCAACGCTGCGACCGCTTCCGCTTCGATGGGCTGCTCGCCCCGGGCAGCGAGATCGTGCTGGCCGACCTCCCGTGGCAGGTCCATGCCGCCAAGGGACACGATCCGCATTCGGTCATCTTGTTCGAGCCCGTCTCGAGGACCCTGGTCTCGGCCGATGCGCTCTGGGAGAACGGGTTTGGCGTGGTTTTTCCGGAGCTGTTCGGCGAACCCTCCTTCGACGAGGTCGGGGCCACGCTGGACCTGATCGAGTCGCTCGCACCGTCGCACGTGGTTCCCGGTCACGGGCGCGTCCTCCACGATGCGCCCGCGGCCTTGCGGAAGGCTCGCAGCCGGCTCGAGGGCTTCCAGCGGCAGCCGGTCAAGCATGCGCGCCACGCGCTCAAGGTGCTGCTGAAGTTCAAGCTCCTCGAATGGCAGAGCGTCTCGCGCGAAGAATGGGCCGCCTGGCTGGCCGCGACCCCGTATGTCGAGACGGTGCGGGCGCGCTTCTTCCACACCTCGCCATTGGACGACCTTGCCGGGGAAATTCTTGACGAACTCGTGGCCGTCGGTGCGGCGGCCACAGATGGCGCGCGCATTTTCAATCGCTGATTGGCGATTGGCACCCAGCCAATTGAGCCTTGACGCCCGATCCTTTCGCTAGACTTCCGCATCATGCATTTTCATTTCAGACGCGCGGGGGAGGAGGATGCACCAGCCGTGCGCTCGCTGAGCCGAGCTGCGTATGCGAAGTGGGTCCCGGTGATCGGACGCGAGCCTCTCCCGATGAAGGCCAACTATGAAGCGGCTGTTAGGGAACATCTTATATGGGCGCCTCCCGGATCGCAAGAACTCGTGTGTGTGACGCTTTAGGAGGCAGGGCTGCAGTCTTATATCCGGCCTGATGTGCAAGCTGATATGCCTGCCGGCCCTGATGGTTTTCGCTGACGAGGTTCCCATCTGATCA